>CAZIYA010000303.1:0-4718 GCA_964543355.1 uncultured Polaromonas sp. | reverse complement strand
GAATGCCCACATTCACCAGCAGTGCCAGGAACCAGATCACGCTGCGGCTTTTTGCCATGTCGGCCACATACATCATGACGTAGGCGATGCGCAGCACCACAAACACGAACGCAAACACATCCAGTCGCACCTGCGAGGCGTGCAGCTGGTGCGCAATGATGACGGCTGCAAAGAAAAACGGCAGCGCTTCAAAGGTGTTGGCCTGCGCGCTGTTGGCACGTGCCCGCCAGTCGGTCTGGCGCGCCAGCCAGGCACGCGGGTTCCTGTTGTCGTAGCCGCCCTGGCGAGGAGACACTTGCCACATTCCCCACTTGGCCAGGGCAGCGCAAGCCAGCGGAAGCAGGGCCGCGGCCAGCAGGCACCAGTAAGCCACGGTAAAACGTGCGTATGTCATTGTTCAAGTGCCTTTCTGGCTTGCGGTCGTTGATAAAGAGGCGCGCATCAACGCCGGTCCACCAGCGCGTGGGCGATGGTGCCGAGGTCGACATACTCCAGCTCACTGCCCACAGGCACGCCGCGCGCGAGCCGAGTGACCTGCACGCCGCGGCTTTTCAGGGCCTGGGCAATCACATGTGCGGTGGCCTCGCCTTCGGCTGTGAAGTTGGTGGCCAGGATCACTTCCTGGACCTCGCGGTCCCCGGCGGGCGCCGGTTCGCCCTGCGCATCCCTGGACAACACGCGGTCAAACAGTTTTTGCAGGCCGATGTCATGCGGGCCGATGCCGTCGAGCGGACTGAGCTTGCCCATCAACACAAAGTACAGGCCGCGGTAAGCCAGCGTGCGTTCCAGCGCAGCCTGGTCGGCCGGGGTTTCCACCACACACAGCTTGCTGCGGTCGCGTCCGGGATTGGCGCAGGTGCTGCAGATGTCGAGTTCGGTCAGCGTGTTGCAAAGCGCACAGTGCTTGACGCTGTGCACCGCATGCTCCAGCGCCCGCGCGATCTGCAGGGCGCCGGGCTTGTCGTGTTGCAGCAGATGGAACGCCATGCGCGCCGCCGACTTGGCACCCACGCCCGGCAGGCGCCGCAGCGCCTGGGTCAGGCCTTCAAGCGCGTTGGAGTCAGCCATCTGATGCGAGCCCCCACGTTCGCTCATTGCGTGTAGCTCTCTGCCCCCCGAGGGGGCGCTGCGCCTGCGGGCCGGCAAAGCCGGACCCGCGGCCCCTGCTTGTGAATACGAAGACCAAAGCTAAAAGGGAAGTTTCATCCCACCTGGAAGGCCTGGCATGCCAGCGGTCAGCTTGCCCATCTTTTCCTGGCTCAGGTCTTCGGCCTTGCGCACGGCTGCGTTGAATGCGGCGGCCACCAGGTCTTCCAGCATGTCCTTGTCGTCGCCCAACAGGCTGGGGTCGATCTCGACGCGTTTAACGTCGTGCTTGCAGGTCATGGTGACCTTGACCAGCCCGTTGCCCGACTCCGCCGTGACCTCGATGAATGCGAGTTCATCCTGGGCTTTTTTCAGGTTGTCCTGCATGGCCTGCGCCTGCTTCATCAGGCCGGCGAGTTGTCCTTTGTTGAACATGACTTTTTCCTTTAGAACTTGCTGTTGATCATATCGGTTTGCCCGCCACCGGCGCCAGCGGTTTGATGCTGCCGGGCACGATTTTCGCGCCCCACTCGCGCACCATGTCCTGCACAAACGGGTCGTTGTGAATGGTTTCCTCGGCCTGGCGCTGGCGCTCCTGCGCGGCAGCGGCATTGCGCCGGGCCGGTGAGTCGCTGACGGGCCCGAGTTCCACCGCGAGCCTGGGCGCCTGCCCGCTGTCCTGCAGCGCGGTTTGCAGGGCCAACTGGAGTTTTTCGCGCGCCGCGGGCTGGTTCAGCGACTCGCTCTCCACGCGCAGGGTCCAGACCCCTTCTGTCTGCGAACGCAGCTCGGACTGCAGCGCCAGCTCACGCGCCAGCGCACCTATCATTTCCGCGGCCACCATGCGGTTGACCAGCGCCGTCCAGGCATCGCCCAGCGGGCTGATACCCGCTGCCGGAACGGGCGCTGCCAGCGGCGCGGGAGCTGCGACAGGTGCCGCAGCCGGCGCCGGCTCAGCGGCCGGTGCCGCAGCAGCTGGCGGGAATGCATCCTCCCACGGCGGAGGCATGGACGCCTCCAGGTCCGCTACAAAATCAGGAGCTGACGGCGACCGGCCAGCAAGGGCTGGAGGCCGATTTTGTTCAAAATTGGGGCGGGCGACCGGTGCCGGCGGCACAGGCATCGCAGGCGGCACGGCGGGACGGGCTGCCGGGGCCCTGTCAGGCAGCGGCTTTTTTGGAAGCTCGACGGCGCCTCCCGCAGCAGCAGTCGCCGTTGTTGCGCCGGATGGCTTGAAGGCCAGCAGGCGCAGCAGCACCATGGTCAGCGCCGCGTAGTCGTCGGGCGCCAGGCCGAGTTCGGCACGGCCGTGCAGGCACAGGCTGTAAAGCAGCTGGGTTTCGTCGGCCGGCATGGTTTGCGCCAGCCGTGCCGTGGCCGCAATCTCCGGATCGGAATCGTCGTCCCCTGCGCCTATGCCGGGCACAGCCTGCAGCACCGCCATGCGCTGCAGCACGGTGGCCATTTCTTCCAGCGTGGACGCGGCACTCAGGCCATTGAGGCGCAAGACCTCGGAGGTCTCGACCACGCTTTTACCGTCGCCGCGCGCCAGCGCATCCAGCAGCTGGAACACATAGCTGCGGTCCACGCTGCCCAGCATCTGGCGCACGCTGGCCTCTTGCAGCTGGCCAGAGCCGAAGGCGATCGCCTGGTCGGTCAGCGACAGCGCGTCGCGCATGGAGCCGCGCGCGGCGCGCGCCAGCAGGCGCAGGGCCTGCGGTTCGGACGCGACGTTTTCGGTCTGCAGCACCTGGCCCAGGTGTTCGAGAATGGTTTCGGGCGCCATCGGTCGCAGGTTGAACTGCAGGCAGCGCGACAGCACGGTGGCCGGCACCTTCTGCGGGTCGGTCGTGGCCAGCACAAACTTCAGGTATTCGGGCGGCTCCTCCAGCGTCTTGAGCATGGCGTTGAAGGCCGTGTTCGTGAGCATGTGGACCTCGTCGATCATGAAGACCTTGAAACGCCCGACCACCGGCTTGTAAACCGCCTGCTCCAGCAGCTGTGCAATTTCGTCAACGCCGCGATTCGATGCCGCATCGAGCTCGGTGTAGTCGACAAACCGTCCGCTGTCGATGTCGGTGCAGGCCTGGCACACGCCGCAAGGCGTGGCGGTGATGCCGCCCTGCCCGTCCGTGCCCAGGCAATTGAGCGATTTGGCCAGGATGCGCGAGATGGTGGTCTTGCCAACGCCGCGCGTGCCCGTGAACAGGTAGGCATGGTGCAGGCGCTGCGTGCCCAGTGCATTGCTCAAGGCTTGCACCACATGCGACTGCCCGACCATTTCAGAAAAATTCCGGGGGCGGTATTTGCGGGCAAGGACGAGGTAGGACATTCCCCGATTCTACGGTTGCGCCAGAGCCCCTCAGGGCTGGTAATCCGCCGAGCCCGGCGCGAAACTGATGCGGCGGGTCTCCACCAGGCGCTCGGACGCGCCCGGCGCCTTCAACACGCGGCCCTCGACCAGCTCATACCCCAGCAGCGCAAACACCCGGTTGCGCAGGAAGATGGGACGCGCATTGCCATACCAGTCCACGCAGGAGGCGCGGCAGCCATCGTCCTTGCCAATCCCCCGGCGCGAGGCAAGGCTGCCGACACCGCTCAGCTTCAGGCGGTTGTTGCGCAAATAGAGCATGCCGGCCGGCTCGTCCCACAGCTGGCGATAGCCGCCTTGCCCGCTGCCACGCACCGGCAGGCCGACCAGGCCGGAATCACCACCCTCGGGCTTGTAGAAAAAACCGTGGCTGCGCGTCTCGCCTTGCGCAGCCTGCGCCTGCACAAACCGCCCAGCCACCTTTGCCCTGGCTGCAAGCTGCACGCTGGAAAAATGCAGGTCCTGCCCGTCGGTGCCCACCGCAATCGCATCGCTGCCCAGCGCCTCGATACGGTCCAGCCCATGCGGCAGCGCCAGGGTTTCGGTCCGGACGCGGTCGGCAAAATGCACCACCTGCAACTGCCCCATCGTTCCCGGTGCAGGCCGGCGCCAGCCGCTGCCCGCGCCATAAAGCAGGCGCTGGCCGACAAAACGGTTCTGCAGGCTGCCTTCGCCTGCGGCCGGCACGTGCGCGTAAGCCTGCGCGGGGGCGCCGGTCTGGCCATCCCCGAAATCACGCACCGGCACACGCAGCAGGGACAGGTTTCCGCCACTGCCTTCGCCGCGCCACATGCCGTCCCCGTTGCCATGGGCGCGCAGCAACACATTCAGGTAACCGTCGTCGCCCTCCAGGAAGGACATCTGGTCGATCGGGCTGCCCTGCGTTTTGAGCATGCTGGGCGCGCTGGCATCCATCGGCAGGCGGAACACCGCCGATTGCGAGACCACGCGCCCGCTGGCAGCGTCACGCTGGTTGCGCGTGGTCCAGACATACACCGCCCGGCTCGACACATAAAACACCCGGCCGGGCGGCCCCAGCACGGCGCTGGAGCGGCAGTCCAGTTCAGGCTGGGCCAGGTCGCAGCGCACGATGGTGTGCAGGGTGGTGCCTTCCTGCGGGTTCAGGGCGTCGTCGGTCCGGTAGATGCGCGTCGCGTCGGCAATGCGTTTGAAATCGGCGGGCGTGGCGCCCGGCTGCCAGCGCCGCAGCGCGGGCAGGCGTGCCGCCGGATCGACGTGCCAGAGGTTCAGCGGAATGGGG
>CAZIYA010000302.1:0-4725 GCA_964543355.1 uncultured Polaromonas sp. | reverse complement strand
GAGCTGCGGCGCGAGCCCAGGCTGCCGGGCAGCAGGCCTTCAAACATCTTGGTGATGCCGCTGACCTTCTGGCGGGCGATGGTTTCGCCCTGCATCGCTGAAATCACGGCCATCACGTCGCCCCGGGCATACCACAGCCCTTGGGCATCCTGGGCGTAGCGGATGCGCAGCGCGATTTTGGGGTAATGTTTTTCACCGAATTCACCGAGTTCGTTGAGCATCAGTTGCCGAATGCCTTCGGTACGTTTTTCCAGGCTGGAAGGCGTCACTTCGCCACCATTGAGCAAACCCAGCAAACTGCTTTTTAGGTGAGGTTTAATCCAACGCATAGAGTTGAAGCTTTCTTCAATAGGACGGGAAAACGTGCGGTCTGGTAGATTAAGGCTCTGCGGGATTCGATGCAAGATCTATCGTGTGACATGGTTAACGCAAAACAACAAAGAAATCAACGCGTTAGTAACCAAATGTCATGTCGATTCTCCAGCTATTATTTGATATGAGTACTTACGAATTCATTCCTTGCAAGGACGCCTCGCAAAAATCCGACTTGGTATTTTTGTGATTTATTCACATCGTAAGCCATTTGTTTTTTCACAAGAACCCCTTTTTGAGCATTTTTTATGAGCAATTACCCTTCGCACTACATCAATGGCCAGTGGGTCAAGGCGCAATCGGCTGAAACCTTGCCGGTGCACGACTCCAGCACCGAAGAAGTCATGGCCACTGTGCCGGCCGGTACGGCGGAGGAGGCCGAACGTGCCGTTCTGGCCGCCCGTGCCGCTTTTGACGGCTGGTCGGCCCTGCCGGTTGAAACACGTGCCGCTTACCTCGACAAGATCGCGGCCGGCCTGAAGGCGCGTACCGACGAGATGGCGCTGGCCATTGCCCGCGAAGTTGGCATGCCGCTGAAAATGTCGCGCATCGTGCAGGTCGGCGGCCCGACCTGGCACTGGGGCAACTACGCCAAGATCGCCCGCAGCTTCGAGTGGGAAAAGCGCGTGGGCAACTCGCTGGTGGTGCGCGAACCTATCGGCGTCGTGGGCTGCATCACGCCATGGAATTTCCCGCTGAGCCAGATCACCCTGAAGATTGCGCCGGCGCTGGCTGCCGGCTGCACGGTGGTCCTCAAGCCCAGCGAGATCGCCCCGGTCAACGCCATGATCCTGGCCGAAATCATTCACGAAGCCGGCCTGCCACCGGGTGTTTTCAACCTGGTCAACGGCATGGGCCCGGTGGTCGGCGAGGTGCTGGCTACCCACCCCGAGGTGGACATGGTCAGCTTCACCGGCTCCACAGGCGCGGGCAAACGGGTGGGCCAACTGGCCAGCCAGTCGGTCAAGCGCGTGGCACTGGAGCTAGGCGGCAAATCGGCCAGCGTGATTCTGGACGACGCCGACTTCGAAGCGGCGGTCAAAGGCACGGTGTCGGCCTGCATGCTCAACAGCGGCCAGACCTGCTCGGCCCATACCCGCATGCTGGTGCCGGCCAGCCGTTATGACGAGGTCAAGAAGTTGGCCCAAGCCGCGATTGCCAAGTTCAGCGTTGGCCCCAGCCTGGATGAAACCAGCCGGCTCGGGCCCCTGGTCAGCGCCAACCAGCGCGACCGCGTGCTGGGCTTCATCCGCACCGGCATCAAGGAAGGCGCCGACGTGATTGCCGGCGGTGCCGAGCCGCCTGCTTTTGAGAAGGGCTATTTTGTGAAGCCCACCATCCTGGGCATCAAGTCCACCGACACCCTGGCCCAGGAAGAGATCTTTGGCCCGGTGCTGGTCGTCATTCCCTACAGGGACGAGGAAGAGGCAGTGGCCATTGCCAACAGCACCATTTACGGCCTGGCCGGTGGCGTCTGGAGCGGCAGCGACGAACACGCGATGAAAGTCGCGCGCCGCATCCGCACCGGGCAGATTGACATCAACGGCGGCCCCTTCAACGCCAACGCACCGTTCGGCGGTTACAAGCAGTCGGGCAACGGGCGCGAAGCCGGCGTGTACGGGTTTGAAGAGTTCCTGGAGTTCAAGTCGCTGCAGCTCAAGCCGGCCGCCGCCTGATTCGTCTCCCGGCCCGGGGCGACCGTTGACCGGATTCGGGTAGGCTATCGACCACAACGAGGAGGAGTGGTCATGGTCTGGGTCAAGCGGTTTTTCTGGGCGCTTTTCGCGCTGGGCATGTTGCTGGTAGCGGCGCTCGCTGTTTATGCCAGCCGGGCTTTGCCGGCCCTGGACGGTGAGCTCAAGCTGCCTGCACTGGCCGCCCCCGTCACGGTGGCGCGCGACGCGGCCGACGTGACGCACATCCAGGCCCAGTCCCCGCGCGATGCCTGGCTCGCGCTCGGTTATGTGCATGCGCAGGAACGCGGCTGGCAGCTCGAATTCAACCGCCGCGTCATGCACGGCGAATTGTCCGAGGTGCTCGGCGAAGCCACGCTGGACACCGACAAGCTGTTGCGCACCCTGGGCATCATGGAGGCGGCTGAACGCCAATGGCAGGCCCTGCCGGCCGACGGCAAGGTGGCGCTGCAGGCCTACAGCGAAGGCGTCAACGCTTTTTATGCCGGCAGCGCCCAGGCGCTGTCGCCTGAATTCCACATCCTGGGCGTCAAGCCGGGCGGGCGTACAGGCCAGCCCTGGACACCGCAGGACAGCGTGGGCTGGTCGCTGATGATGGCGCTGGACCTGGGCGGCAACTGGGGCACCGAGTTTGCGCGCCTGTCGGCCGCCAGGGTGCTGACGACCGAGCAGTTGTGGCAACTTTTCACGCCCTACACGGGCGAGGCACCGGCCTCCAGAACCGACTTCGCCAAACTGTATGCCGGCCTGGGGGTTTACAGAAATGCCCCGGATGCTATCAAAACGGGAGCTGTTGGCGCCGATATACAAAGGGCTGGAACCGGTTTTGACTCTCAAAATACGCAGGATGTACGCGGCCTGCTGGCCAAAAACATCAAGGCCTGGTCGGCCAACATCGGCAACGTCGAAGGCAAGGGCTCCAACAACTGGGTGCTTGCCGGCGGCCACACGCAGAGCGGCAAGCCGCTGCTGGCCAACGACCCGCATCTGGGACTGTCGGCGCCGGCCATCTGGTACTTTGCGCACCTGCAGGCGCCGGCCGGAGCGGGCGGGGCGGCCCTGAACGTCATCGGTGCCACCTTGCCCGGCCTGCCTTTCGTCGTGCTGGGCCGCACCGACAAGGCCGCCTGGGGCTTTACCAACACCGGGCCCGACGTGCAGGACCTGTACCTGGAACAGATCAACCCTGCCAACCCCCGGCAATACCGGCTGCCGGTCGCGGCCGGCCAGGCCCCGCAGTGGGCCGACTTCAAGACGCGCGAGGAAACCATTGCCGTCAAGGGCAAGCCCGATGTCAGCCTCACGGTACGCTCCAGCCGCCACGGGCCGGTGCTCAGCGATGTGCAAAAAGCGCATGGCGAGCTGCTGTACACCAGCAAATATGTGCTGGCGCTGCGCTGGAGCGCGCTGGAAACGGACAACCGCACGGTGCTGGCGGGCGTGCATTCCAACCGCGCCCAATCGGTGGACGACCTGCTGGCCGCTTATGCCGACTACCACTCGCCGATGCAAAACGTCGTGATGGCCGATGTCGCCGGCAAGGTGGCCTACAAGGCGGTGGGGAAAGCGCCTTTGCGCCAGCCCGACAACGACATCCGGGGTATAGCACCGTCGCCGGGCTGGGAGGCCCGATACGACTGGGCCGGCTGGCTGCCCTATGCGCAGACACCGCAGGCCGACCCGGTGGCCATCGGCAAAAAAGGCTGGTTTTCCAACGCGAACCAGAGCGTCGTTCCGCCCAGTTTCGACTACTTCATGGGGCAGGACTGGCTGGCGCCGCATCGTTTTGACCGCATCGAAAAGCTGCTTGCCGGCGCGCCGCGGCACGACCTGGCGTCCATGCAGAAAATCCAGGGTGACCAGCTGTCGCTGGCGACGCTGACACTGCTGCCTTACCTGCAGAAGACGGTGTCGCAGCATGCACTGGCGCGCGAGGCGCAAGCTGTGCTGGCCGGTTTTGACGGCACCATGAGCGCCGGCAGCGCCGCCCCGCTGATTTTCTCGGCATGGGCTGACGAACTCACCCGCGGCGTGATTGGCAGCCGGCTGGGCGAGCAGCGCCTAATGAGCATGTACGGCAAGCGGCATTTCCGCAGTGCCATCGAAGGAATCGTCGAGCGGAACGATGCGTTCTGGTGCGGTGCCGCGGGCTGCGCGGCGCAGTCTTCAGCCGCGCTGGACCGTGCGCTGACGCGCCTGCAGGCCGGCTACGGCAAGGTGCCCGCGCAATGGAAATGGGGTGATGCGCACTACGCGCTGTCGGTGCACCGGCCCTTCGGCAGCGTGCCGCTGCTGGCCCGCGTATTCGATGTCCGCGTGCCGAGCGGCGGCGACTCCTTCACCATCGATGTTGGCCAGTATTGGCCGAACGATGCGAAAACCCCGTTTGCCAACCGGCACGCGGCATCGCTGCGTGCGGTGTACGACCTGGCCGATCTGGAAAATTCGCAGTTCATCTACCAGACCGGGCAAAGCGGCCTGGTGTTTTCAGGCCGCTACCGCGACATGAGCCAGGCCTGGGCCGCCGGCCGCTACCGTGCGCTGCAAATGAAGCCCGCGGCGTTTGCACACCAGCTGACCCTGAGCCCCTGAGCCCCTAAGGCTAGGGAAGCGCTGAATGAGTCCTGGCGGATGCGCGGCAGCCGGATCGGGATGGGAT
>CAZIYA010000301.1:0-4742 GCA_964543355.1 uncultured Polaromonas sp. | reverse complement strand
GCCGGCCACGCATTCGGTGCGGTTGAAGTACTGGTCGGCCGTGTCGCCGCCGACCTGGCGCTTGCGTGCGTTGTACACGAGGAATTTGGTGACTTCGCCGAGCGCCCGGCCTTCCTTGCGGAAGTAGGACACCAGGCCCACGCCGCCGCGCTGTGCGCCCTGGATGCATTCTTCAATGGCATGTGTCAGGTAGGGCCGGCAGGTGCAGATGTCGGAACCAAAGACGTCCGAGCCGTTGCATTCGTCATGCACGCGGGCGGTGAGCTCGACGTCGGGGTTCGCCAGGTCGCGCGGCTTGCCGAAGATGTAGGCGGTGAGCCCGCCTATGGGCGGCAAAAAAACTTCCAGGTCGCTGCGGGTGACGAGTTCGGGGTACATGCCGCCGGTTTCCTCGAACAGCACGCGGCGCAAATCGGTTTCGCTGCAGCCAAAACGTTTGGCAACTTCGGGCAGGTACCAGACGGGCTCGACCGCCACCTTGGTCACCATGGCGGCGCCGCCGGCAGTGAGGTATTTGCCGTCGGCCTTCAGACGGCCGGACTGCAGGGCTTCAATCACTTCCGGAAGGATGACGTGCGCCTGCGTGACGGCAATCGTCGGGCGGATGTCGTAGCCGGCAGCCAACTCGGCGGCAAACACGTCGGCCACGGTGGCGCCCCAGGGGTCCATGGCCACGATGCGGCCCGGTTCGCTCCACTGCGGGTAGGGGCCGATGATGTCGGTGGGCGAGGTGTTGGTGAGGTCGGCCTTGTGTTTTGCCGACAGCGCGCCGGAAGCGATGGCAAGTGCGCGGTAAACGCTGTAGGAGCCGCTGTGGGTGCCGATGACGTTGCGGTGGCTTCGCTTGGTCGTGGTGCCGACCACGGGGCCGCGTTCGGCAGCGGTGGCCGCGGCCCAGCGGATAGGCAATGCGCCGAAACCGCCGGCGTGGGACGTCAGGCGGATGTGTTGTGACGAGGCAGGGGAGTTGGGGGCAGCGGCGGGCGAGGCGGGTACCGGTGCCGGATCGAGAGGCTTGGCGGCAACTTCAGCAGACATTGCGGATCCTTCAAAAAATCCAATGTACCGATGCGTGCTGCGATTGACAAGCCCGAAGTTTTTACCGGGTCGTTAATTTGCGACAGAGCGTTGCGGTGGACCCTGTCCCGGTGCAGGTTCAGCGCTTTTTGCCCCCGAAGATGGTGCCCAGCGCACCGCGCAGCACCTGCCGTCCCAGCGCACGGGCTTCAGACTTCAGCACCGACTGCACCAGGCCATCGCGCTGGCCGCCGCGTGGTCCCTTGGAGCCGAAGAGCACGTCGCTGATGCCGCCCAGCAGCCCGCCGGACGCTTCTGCCGTTTTTGCCGCCTCGGCTTGTGCGGCTACCGTACGCGCCTTCAGCATCTCGTAGGCCGATTCGCGGTCGATTTCCTTTTCATAAACACCTGTCACCAGGGAGTGGGCCACCAGCGCGTGGCGCTGCTGCGGTGTGATGGGACCAATCTGGCTGCCCGGCGGCAGCACATAGGCACGCTCGGTAATGCTGGGCCGGCCCTTGCTGTCGAGAAAACTCACCAGCGCCTCGCCGACAGCCAGCTCGGTGATGGCGGTTTCGATGTCGAGGCCGGGTTTTTGGCGCATGGTTTGCGCCGTGGCCTTGACGGCTTTCTGGTCGCGCGGCGTGAAGGCGCGTAGCGCATGCTGGACCCGGTTGCCCAACTGGGCCAGCACCGAGTCGGGAATGTCCAATGGGTTCTGGGTGACGAAATAAACGCCGACACCCTTGGAGCGCACCAGGCGCACCACGAGTTCGATGCGTTCGATCAGGGCCTTGGGTGCTTCGTTGAACAGCAGGTGCGCCTCATCGAAGAAAAACACCAGCTTGGGTTGGTCGGGGTCGCCGATCTCGGGCAACTGCTCGAACAGCTCGGACAGCATCCAGAGCAAAAAAGTGGCGTACAGGCGCGGCGAGTTCATGAGTTTGTCGGCGGCCAGGATGTTGATCACACCCTTGCCGTTGTCCGTCTGCATGAAGTCGCTGATATTGAGCATGGGCTCGCCGAAGAACTTGTCGCCGCCCTGGGTTTCGATCTGCATCAGCCCGCGCTGGATGGCGCCCACGCTCGCGGCGCTGATGTTGCCGTATTCGGTGGTGAACTGGCTGGCGTTGTCGCCCACATGCTGCAGCATGGCGCGCAGGTCTTTCAGGTCCAGCAGCAACATGCCGTTGTCGTCGGCAATCTTGAACACCAGGTTCAGCACGCCGGCCTGGGTGTCGTTCAGGCCCAGCATGCGGGCCAGCAGCAGCGGGCCCATGTCGGACACCGTGGCCCGCACCGGATGGCCCTGCTCGCCGAACACGTCCCACAGGGTGGTGGGGCAGGCCAGGGGTTGGGGCTTGTCGATGCCGCGCTCCTTCAGCACGGCGCTCATTTTTTCGCCCATGCTGCCGGCCTGGCTGATGCCGGCCAGGTCGCCCTTGACGTCGGCCATGAAGACCGGGACACCGATTTTGGAGAAATTTTCAGCCAGGGTCTGCAGGGTTACCGTCTTGCCGGTGCCGGTGGCCCCGGTGATCAGCCCGTGGCGATTGGCCAGGCCGGGGAGCAGCTCGCAGGGGGTAGAGGCGTTCTTGGCAATCAGAAAAGGCTCGGCCATGGTTTGTCCTGGAGTTGGAGGAAGCTCTGCACAACTCCCCGCGGTCCGTGACAGCCCGGGTTCGGGCGATCTGCGGCGTTGCTTTTCTTGCCAATAGTCATGCTATTGGCTGCAAAACGCGCCTGGCAGCTCATCCCGATCCGGGCCGTACGAACTCGCGCGGAGCTGTGCAGAGCTCCCTAAAAGTAAAATACGGTTTGTAGATTAAATCAATTCCAAAGGATTTCCGTGGCTGGTCACAGTAAATGGGCGAATATTCAGCACCGCAAGGGGCGCCAGGACGAAAAGCGCCAGCGCATCTGGACCCGTGTGATGCGTGAAATCATGGTGGCGGCGCGTATGGGCGGCGGCGACCTGGGCACCAACCCGCGCCTGCGCTTGGCGGTGGACAAGGCCAAGGCGGCGAACATGCCCAACGAAAACGTCAAGTACGGCATTGCCAAGGCGACCGGCAGCCTGGAAGGCGTGCATTACGAAGAAGTGCGTTACGAGGGCTACGGCATCGGCGGCGCGGCCATCATCGTCGACTGCATGACCGACAACAAGGTGCGTACCGTGGCCGAAGTGCGGCACGCGTTTTCCAAACACGGCGGCAACATGGGCACCGAAGGCTCGGTGGCCTTCCAGTTCAAGCACTGCGGCCAGCTGATTTTTGCGCCCGGCACCAGCGAAGAAAAAATCATGGAAGTGGCGCTGGAGTCCGGCGCCGACGACGTGATTTCCCACGACGACGGCTCGATCGAAGTGCTGACGCCCTACACCGGATTCGAAAAAGTCAAACTCGCGCTGGAGGCGGCAGGCCTCACGGCGGAAGTGGCCGAAGTCACCATGCGTGCCGACAACACCATTGAGCTCACGGGCGAAGACGCGCAGAAGATGCAGCGGCTGCTGGACGTGCTGGAAGACCTGGACGACACGCAGGACGTGTTCCACAACGCTGATCTGGACAACTGAGCATGGAAACCGGGCCAGAAACCTTGGCGCAGCTTGACCGTATTGAAAACCTGCTGCAGGAGGGTAACCGCCTGCGCAGCGAGGCCATTGCCTTGCAAAAGGAATCTCTGGCCATGCAGAAGTCGCAGGTGGAAGAAACCCGTGCCAATATCGTGAAAGCCGGTACTGTGAACGACCAGGCGCTGGAATTGCAGCGGCGCAGCAAGGCCGCTGTGAAGGTCATCCTCGGTATTGTTTTTCTTCTTGTGATTTACCTCAGCTATTTGCTGTTTTTTAGATTGAATCTCCCGTGAAAGTTCTTGTGATTGGTGGCGGCGGCCGTGAACACGCGCTCGCCTGGAAACTGGCCCAGTCGCCCAAAGTGCAGGCGGTGTATGTGGCGCCTGGCAACGGCGGCACCGCGCTCGACCCCCGGCTTGAGAACGTCAACATCACGGACATCCATGAGCTGCGGGCGTGGGCAGCTGCTGAAAAGATAGCGCTGACGGTCGTCGGCCCGGAGCAACCGCTGGCGGCCGGTGTTGTCGACGAGTTCCGTGCCCACGGCCTGCGGGTCTTCGGCCCGACCAAAGCAGCGGCTCAGCTGGAAAGCTCCAAAGCTTTCTCCAAGGCCTTCATGAAACGTCACGGCATTCCGACGGCCGAGTACGAAACCTTTACCGATGCAACCGCTGCGCACGCCTATGTGGACGAAAAAGGCGCGCCCATCGTCGTCAAGGCCGACGGCCTGGCGGCCGGCAAGGGTGTGGTGGTGGCGATGAGCCTGCACGAGGCACATGAGGCCATCGAGTTCATGCTGGCCCCCGACCCGAACTTCAACCCGCTGGGCGTGACACACAACGCCGGCGGTGCACGTGTGGTCATCGAGGAGTTCCTGCAGGGCGAGGAGGCCAGCTTCATCGTGCTGTGCGACGGCAAAAACGTCACCGCACTGGCAACCAGCCAGGACCACAAGCGACTGCTTGACGGCGACCAGGGCCCCAACACGGGCGGCATGGGCGCTTATTCGCCTACGCCGGTGGTCACACCCACGGTGCATGCGCGGGCCATGCGCGAAATCATCCTGCCGACCATCAAGGGCATGGAAAAAGACGGCATTCCCTTCACCGGTTTTCTCTACGCCGGACTCATGATCAGCCCCGACGGCAAG
>CAZIYA010000300.1:0-4744 GCA_964543355.1 uncultured Polaromonas sp. | reverse complement strand
ATATTGGCGCCGCGTCGGGCCGGTGCGCGAGCCGCTGAGCACCTCGCCAAAGGTTACCACCATGGTATCGGCGCTATCGGTCCAGCGCAGGTAGGACAAGTCCTTGAGCTGTACCGTCCGGCCACGCCGTTTTTCGACTTCGCCGCGCAGCACGGCGGTCCAGTCATCACGGGTTTTGCCATAGCTGTTGAAGTCGCTGCTGTACAGGCTGGTCAGCATGGCCAGGTCGCCGCCGGATTTGGCCTGGTGCCAGCTGTTCAGTGCGTCTTCAAAGGACTTGCTGTCGGCCTTGATGCTGTGCGGCGCCACCCAGGTGAGGCTTTGCGCAATCACCACAGGGGTGCTGCGTACCTCCACCGTCCGGATGATGCGTTCCAGGTCCGGGTTGGCCAGTACCACACAGCCGTCCGTGGCCAGCGGCGCGCGCGAGAACTGGGCGGGCGGCGTGCCGTGCAGCCAGATGCCGCTGCCGGTCTTGCCGCGTTTGATGTCCAGCGGATTGGGGTAGTTGATGGGCAGGGCGCCGGAGCCGTAAAAGTCCTTGAGCGACTTCGGGTCGAGGTTGCTGGTGACAAAATAAATTCCCAGCGGGGTGCGCAGATCACCTTCGATGGATTTTTCGATGCCGGACTTTCCCAGGGAGATGTAGTAGTCGCCCAGCAGCCTGAGGCCGGTGGCGGTGTTTTCAAACAGGTACAGCCGCGACCGAGAGGCATCGACAGCGATCGCATGTCTGTTGCGCGGAGCCAGGACCAGAAACTGGGAGGGGATGGTGCCCGGCGCGGGCCGCTCGCGCAGCGCCTTCAAGCGCATCAGGGACTCCTGGCGCAGTTCGGCCAGCGAACTGGCGCCGGCCTTTGCCTCCGCGTCGGAGACATCGCCCACAGCACGCAGCGGGCGTGACTGCGCAGCCAGCAGGTCGCCGTAGACGAGTTGGGCAAGCTGGAAGTTGGGGTGATCACGGACCAGGCGCTCGGCCTTGGCCAGGGCCTCGCGTCCCTTGGCCTGGCCCGCGAGTTTGTAGATCTCGATCAGGCGGGCTTCAGCTTCGCCGTCCTTGTCCACCGGCCGTACCGATGGCCGGGGTGTGCCGGTCTTGTGACGGCCCGCCGCCGCATTGGCTGGCGTTGCCTTGCCGATGGTTTTTTTCTTTTCTCCGTCCTGGGCCGGCGCAGCGCCGCACAACAGCGACAGCGCGGTGACAAGAAGGGTGGCGGATGCCCGTTGCATGGAGGGGAGAGTCAGGAGCCAGAAAAGTCAGCTAAGTGCCTGGGAGGGGGCGCCGGCCTGGTGGCGGGCATCAACCGCCCGTCGATTCCCTGACGATGAGCCAGCGCTCGCCCGCTTTGGACATCTCCAGGGTCTTGCGGCTGGAGATATGAAGCGCGTCGGCGCTGTAGTCCTGCTTGAATTTGGCGGTGGCCTTGCTGCCTTTCACATCGACCGCCAGGTCGCTCACCTTCACGCTGATCCGTGACTTTCCGACGATGCGGACGCGCCGTTCTTCTTCCCAGGCCTTGCGGGTCTGGTTGCCGGGCGTGTCAAAGTCCTTGCCGTAGGCGGCCAGGTAGGCGCTCATGTCCTTGGCGGCCCAGGCGCTGGCCCACGCGCTGACCGCGCTTTCAACTTCCTTCTCGACACCGCTGGCCGGGCTGGCGGCCGCAACCGGCGGGGCCGCCGGTGCAGCAGGGGCGGCAGCAGGCGCAGCTGGTTTGGCCGGCGCAGCAGGCGCCTGGGCTACGGCGGGCGGCTGGGGGGTGGCTGCCGCAGGTTTCTGGGCCTTGGGTTCTGCATTGAAGAGGGTGCGTATCAGTGCCAGCTTGGGCGGCACGGCGCTGTTGCCACCGTCGAGCTGCAAGGCCTTGCTGTAGGCCTGGCTGGCCAGCTTGGCATATACATCGCCGAGGTTTTCATGGGCAGTCGCGTAGCTCGGGTTGGTGCGTATGGCCATTTCCAGGGCAGCCCTGGCTTTGTCGAACTGGTTCTGGCCGGCGTAAAGCACGGCCAGGTTGTTGTAGGGCTCCGGCAGCTCCGGGTAGTCCTGGGTGATTTTGGTGAAGGTGGCGATAGCGTCGTTCGGCTTGCCGGCTTCGGTCTGGATCACGCCCTTGATAAAGCGCATTTGCGGGTCGCGCGGTTTGGCGGCCAGGTACTGGTCAGCCTTGGCCAGCGCCTGGGGAAGCTGGCCGTTCCGCACCAGGGCGTTCACGTCGGCATAGTCGTCGGCATGCGCGGCCGTCATGAACAGGGCCGCAACCAGCGCCAGCCAGCGCAGGGCGGTCGGCAGCGCCTGATTTGAAAGATAAGCTGACTTGGACATATTTCCTCTGGAACGCATGGAGTGGCTGGTATGAAACAGGAATCTGAAAAAAGCCGGCGCTGCGGCTGGCTGCAGGGCGCAAGGGCTTCTACCTAGCTGGATATACTGGGCGATTGTATCTGAGGGGTATAGTTTAAGCCCCGGTGAAAAATCACCGCATGCGTTCCTTGTTGATTGATTTCCGGAGCAGCTTTCCCCTTTGCTGATGCACTTGATGACCTGCCTCCGTTCCAGCGACTCTTTCCGGTTCCGGCGCTTCCAGCCGGACTGAACACCCAGACTTTTCATGAGCCTTCGCATTTACAACACGCTGACGCGTGCCGTAGAAGATTTTTCGCCCCTGGTTCCCGGCCATGTACGCATGTATGTCTGCGGCATGACGATTTATGACCTGTGCCACATCGGCCACGCCCGCATGATGATGGCCTTTGATGTGGTGCAGCGATGGCTCAAGGCCAGCGGCTACCAGGTCACCTATGTGCGCAACATCACCGACATCGACGACAAGATCATCAAGCGTGCCGTGGAGCGCGGCATTTCCATCCGGGCGCTGACTGACGAGATGATCGTGGCGATGAACCAGGACATTGGCGCGCTCGGCATCGAGCCGCCGACGCTGGAGCCGCGTGCCACCGAATACGTGCCGCAGATGCTGGGCATGATCGAAACCCTGGAGCAAAAAGGCCTGGCTTACCGCTCCGGCAACGGCGACGTGAACTACGCCGTGCGCAAGTTTCCCGGCTACGGCAAACTCTCGGGCAAGTCGCTGGACGAGCTGCGCGCCGGCGAACGTGTGGCCGTGCTGGACGGCAAGGAAGACCCGCTCGACTTTGTCCTGTGGAAGTCGGCCAAGGCGACGGAACCCGATGATGCCAAATGGCAGAGCGCCTATGGCCCGGGCCGGCCCGGCTGGCACATCGAATGCTCGGCCATGAGCTGCCAGACCCTGGGCGAAACCTTCGACATCCACGGCGGTGGCGCCGATCTGCAGTTTCCGCACCACGAAAACGAAATCGCGCAGAGCGAAGCGGCCAACGGCAAACCCCTGGCCCGCTTCTGGGTGCACAACGGTTTTGTGCGTGTGGACAACGAAAAAATGTCCAAGAGCCTGGGCAACTTCTTCACCATCCGCGAGGTGCTGGCGAAGTACGATGCCGAGACCGTGCGCTTTTTCATTGTGCGTGCGCACTACCGCAGCGCGCTGAACTACAGCGACGCGCACCTGGACGACGCCCGCAATTCACTCAAGCGGCTGTACACCGCACTGCATCTTGTGCAGCCGGCAGATATCAAGCTGAATTGGAACGACTCGTTTGCGGCCCGCTTCAAGGCGGCCATGGACGAGGACTTCGGGACGCCCGAAGCCGTGGCCGTGCTGTTCGACCTGGCTGGAGAAGTCAACAAAACCCGGTCTGCCGAACTGGCAGGTTTGCTCAAGGCCCTGGGCGGCTGCCTGGGCCTGCTGCAAAACGATCCGGCGGCTTTTTTACAGGCCGGAGCCGGCCTCGACGAAACCGCCATCCAGGGCCTGATCCAGCAGCGCGCTGCCGCCAAGGCCGGCAAGAACTTTGGCGAGGCCGACCGTATCCGTCAGGACTTGCTGGCACGCGGCATTGTGCTGAAAGATTCGCCGGCCGGCACGACCTGGGAGGCGAAGTTTTGATTCGATTTTTGAGGAAAATTGGCCTCCGGCCCTTGATGGACGGGCGCAAGCAGCTATGAAAAAGGTAGTAAAAAGCGGCCCGGCCCGTGTCGAGCTGGCCGATGTGACGGAGCGCGTCACAACCATCGTGCCCAGCTACTGGGCCGACGCCTGCAAACACCTGGTCAGGAAAGACCGGGTCATGAAACGCCTGATCCCGCAGTTTGGCGACGCCTGCCTGCAGTCGCGCGGCGACGCTTTCAGCACCCTGGCACGCAGCATTGTCGGCCAGCAGATTTCGGTGAAGGCCGCGCAGACCGTCTGGCACCGGTTTGACGCCTTGCCGAAGAAAATGACCCCGGGCAACGTGCTCAAGCTCAAGGTGGACGACATGCGTGCCGCCGGCCTGAGCGCGCGCAAGATCGAATACTTGGTTGACCTGGCCATCCATTTCGACGCCGGTACGGTGCATGTGAAGGACTGGCAGGCGATGGACGACGAAGCCATCATTGCCGAGCTGGTGGCCATCCGCGGCATTGGCCGCTGGACGGCCGAGATGTTCCTGATCTTTTACCTGACACGCCCCAACGTGCTGCCGCTGGACGATGTGGGCCTGATCAGCGGCATCAGCCAGAACTATTTTTCCGGCGAATCGGTGAGCCGCAGCGATGCGCGCGAAGTGGCCGCCGCCTGGGCGCCGTATTGCAGCGTCGCAACTTGGTATATTTGGCGCTCGCTGGACCCCTTGCCGGTTCTGGGCACCGAGAAGACCTGAATTTCAA
>CAZIYA010000299.1:0-4758 GCA_964543355.1 uncultured Polaromonas sp. | reverse complement strand
AAACGGGCTGTTGGCCCCGTGCACGCCGGCGCCCTGCCCGGCCGGCAGCTCAAGGCCGCCCGGCGCCGCCTTGCCAGCTGCGGCCTTTCCGCTTCCGGCAGGCAGGGGCGAGCTCAACTGTGCATGCGTACTGCCGGCGGCCAGCAGCAGCACCAGCAACAGCGGTGAAGTCCTGGAAGCGGTGAAATCAAAACATCGCATGAGGTTCTCCGGAAAAGTTTGAAGCAGGCCGGCGCATCAATGCGCGTGTTTCATTCCGCAGTATTTACCCACCGCCAGCCCTTTGCAAGAGGCCTGCAGCTCTTTCATGCAGACGTCTTCCTTCTTGCCTGACTCCAGGCACTTGGCAGCCGATTCATGCGCTGCGGCCATGGCGCGGTGGCGCTGTACATCTTCCTTGGTTTCCTTGTCGCTGTGCTGTGCATTTGCTATTGAAAACATAGCTGTCAGCACAAGTGCGACAAGGGCTGGAAGCATTTTTGGCATCATAATTTTCATAAATTCACCTTGATTGAAGCAGTTCAAACACATCGGCCCGGTAAGCCTCGTACGCGGGCAGCAGCGCAGAAAGCAGCGCCACACCCACGGCCAGCGCCGGGACACTCCACAATTCGACCGGCCACAAAAGCCCGCCGATCAACACCGATTTATCCAGCTGCAGAAACCAGGCCAGGGCCGCCATCAGCTCCTGCCCCGCCAGCACGCCCATCAACGTGGCCAGCAGCGCCAGCCACAGCGCCTCGCACAGCAGCAGCGCCGCCACTTTGCGCGGCGGCGCGCCCAGCATGCGCAGCAGCGCCAGATCGGCACGGCGCTCGCGCACGGCGCTCCACAGCGCAATGAAAACGCTCAGCCCGGCCGTCAGCAGCAACACACCCGCCAGCGCGCGCATCACATCCGTGCCCACGCCAATCATGTTGAGCAGCCGCGTGATTTCCAGTGCCGGTGCGGCGGCCTGCATTTCGGTGGTGCTGTTCACGAAGCGCGGAAAGGTCACCGCCGCCAGCGGCGTGCGGTATTGAATCAGCGCCAGCGTCAGCTCGCGCTCGGCTTCCAGCACCTTGCGGTCGTCGGCATCCAGCGCGGCATCACCCTCGTGCACCTGCCAGACCGACTCGGTGGCCGTCAGCACCAGCCGGTCCAGCACCGAGCCGCCGGCGGCCAGCACGCCGCTCACCACATACGGCGTCTGGCCATGGCTGTCACCACCGCCACCCAGGCCGTGGCTGCCGGCAAACCGGTCGCCCACTTTCAGCCCGCTTTGTGCGGCCACCTGCGCGCCCAGCACCGCCTGCATGGGCGCGGTCCAGACACCACCCTGCGCAAATTCGGCCTTGTAGTGTGTGATGTAGTCCGGCGTGGTGCCCACGATGCGAAAGCCCCGGAAGCTGTCGCCCAGGCTGATGGGAATCAGCTGGGCCACCTGTGGGTGTTTTTCGAGCTCTTTCACCGCGGCCAGCGGAATGTTGCCGGTCGGCGCGTCGATGTGGAACACGCCCGAGAGAATCAGCTGCATGGGGCTGCCCTTGGCGCCCACCACCACGTCGATACCGGCCAGGTCGCGCTCAAAGGCCTGGTCAATTTGATGGCTGGCCAGCAGCACAAAGCTCAGCGAGCCCAGGCCCAGGCTGAGCAGCAACACATTGAGCCCAGCTGACAGCGGCCGGGCCCATAAAAAGCGCCAGGCTAATGCTATGGTTTTCATAGCTGGTTCCGAAACATTGACAAGGGCTGGAAGCCGATTTGACTGTCAAGATTGGCCGAAACACGCGAATCATGCGTTGCGATCACCAGCGTGGCGCCCTGCTGCCTCGCCGTGGCCTGCAGCAGCTCAACTGCTTGCCGCGCGGCGTCGTCGTCCAGGCTGGCCGTGGGCTCGTCTGCCAGGATCACCTTCGGCTGCAGCAGCACTGCGCGGGCCAGTGCCACGCGCTGCGCCTGCCCGCCCGAGAGCTGCGTCGGCTTGCGCGCGGCCAGCTCCTGCACACCCAGCGCCGCCAGCGCCTCACGGATACGCACATCGTCCTGCGGCTGCCCGGCCGCCCACTGCGCGATCGCCAAGTTGGCGTGCACGCTCAGCGCGGCGCTCAAATGAAGTTTCTGCGGCAGAAAGCCAATCGTCCGCGCGCGCCAGGCATCACCCGCCACCTTGCCCAGCGCCTTCAGCGACTGGCCCGCGACCGTGATGTCGCCGCCACCCGGGCTCAGCAAGCCAGCCGCCAGCGCCAGCCAGGTGGATTTGCCGGAACCCGAGACGCCGCGCAGCAGCAACACGCCGCCCTGCGCGACGTCAATGTCTTCAAATCTGAGCTCGGCGCCGCCGGGGTACTGGTAGGCCAGTTGCCGCGAGCTGATCACGCGGCCGTGCCCCGCTTGTGGTGGCCGCCGGTGCTGCCAGTTGCACAGTCGGCACACACACCGCGCACTGCAAAGTCCAGGCTCATGCCCTGGTAGCCCAGCGCCTTGAGAGCGTCGATCGCAGATTGCGCCGCCCGCTCCAGATCACCGGCGCTGGCTTGCAGTGCGCCCTCCAGCGGGCTGTCGCGGTGGCAGCTCTGGCATTCAAAATGCGGCATGGCATGCACGCCGGCCGGCATCGCCTGGTAGCGCCGCACCCGGCTGGCGTCCACCCGGCACAGCAGCAGGCCAACCTGCGTGAGCCGGTCAATCAGGCGGTACAGCGTGACGCGGTCCAAGGGCGCCATGTCTCCAGTCTTTGACTTCTTTTCCGTCTTTGTCATTGCGGACTTGATCCGCAATCCAGGCTGTTCATCCCCATCAGCCAATGCTGTCTGCAACTGGGCATGCGTGTAACTCGTGTCCGGATGCGCGAGCAGCCAGCCCAGCACACGACGTGCAGCAGTCGTTCGCCGCAAGCCGTGTGCGGACAGCAGTGCGTCAATAGGATGGAGACCATTTGCTTTGGAAGTCTGTACGCAGCCAATACGGCCACACACATTAACGCAATTTGGTTGCATTATCACCGACGCCAGGCCCGGATTTTCCTGATTGGTGCAGGTCAGCCCATTTTTTTCAGACGGAACTGGCTCAACGCCCGCTTCAACGCGCCCGCAACGCAGCAGGTCAAAACTGTTCAGCGTGGCATTTGCAGAGTTTCAAACCCAACGACGAACGCGCGTTTTGTACGCCGCATAGTCCGCGCCGAAGAGCGACGACAACATGCGCTCTTCCGGGTCAATCTGGAAGCGGTTGATGTACACCACATAAAGAAACAGAAACACCAGCGCCGGCGGGCTGGCCAGGAAAGCCGCCCACCCAAGCAGCGTGAGCAACAGGCCCAGGTACATGGGATTGCGCGTGAAACGATAAATACCACCGGTCACCAGCGCCGATGCAGTGCCCGGCTTGAACGGATTCAGGGTTGTTTTGGCCCGCCGGAATAAAACGATGCCGGCGATGCCGATGCCTTGTCCGATGACCAGCAAGACCAGCGCCACGCCCAGGCGATAGTCCAGCGGTATCGGGATGAACCCAAACAGGAAAGACGTGAGCCACATTAGCAGTGCAATGGCCAGTGCTACCGCCGGTGGGGGGATTTTGAGTTCTAGTGTGGTCATGGCGGTGGGGATGCAAAGTTCAATGGTAAAGCTCTGCGGCCACAGGCCAAGGCCTACATGCCCCAGGAGAAGCGGCCCGAGATTGACTTGCCTTCAATTTTCAGGACGCCAACATCGTTCCTGACGGCGAGTGAGAAGTCTTTGGGCAATGCCGGATCCGCGGGGTTCGTGAAGCGAAGCAACAGTATCTTTTGCCCTGCGTCGAAGGCATCAATACTCAGATGGCGCAGGGGAATCTCGACACTTCGCACACTGCCGGGGGCGGCAAAACTGAGACCCGCCACGGCTGGCCGGCTGTCGTCGCCAATGACGATGTCCAGGATGTAGCCCTCGGCTTCGAACGAAACGGCGGTTGTTGCATACGCGCTGGCGCATGCTCCCAGAGTGAAAGCCAGTGCAATGAGCTTGGATCGCATGAATCGCTCCACATGAAGATGATTGACCACCGTAGCGGGACCGCGCAATTGGGCAACGCTTCGCTGCAAAACTTTTTTTTGTTGAGGTGGGTCCGGAATTAGGCACCATTTTCGCGCTACGGGAGTGGAGATGCGGGCCCCTGCCCGGACTGCCCTCGTACTACTGCGTCATGCAACGCGAGAAGCGAACTCCTGATGGCGGAGGAGACCACTGGATCCTGGACCATGCCTTCCTCGGTGAGATGGGCGCCGAGCAGTGGAATACTGACTGAAGCGGCCTCTACGATGACGGCGGACATTGTCTTGAGTGTTTCGCGAAGCGCCGCGTCGGCATGATGAGCGCGTGGCGACGCGTTGAGCACCGCGACATGCTTGTGAACAAAGGGCTCGAAACCCACCAGCCAATCGAGTGTGTTCTTGATTGAGCCGGTGACGCCGTGAGCGTACTCGGGGCTTGCGAACAGCAGCGCGTCTGAGGCTGCGACGGCAGCATGCAATGCCCTCACCTGCGGTGGTAGCTGCGTTTCGAGATCGGGATTGAAAAGAGGCAATTCGCCCACGCCTGGAAAAACGGTGAGAGTGACTTCCGGCGGTGCCAAACGCATTGCCACGCGAAGCAGCGCGGAATTGATGGAGGCTGCCCGCAGGCTGCCGGATATACCCAGGACTCTCATGTCGCCCACCGTTCGACGTCAACGGCGCCTGGCTTAGGGAAACGCTGAACAAGTCCCTTGCGGCGCGCGATCAGCCGGGCTCGGGCGGTC
>CAZIYA010000298.1:0-4782 GCA_964543355.1 uncultured Polaromonas sp. | reverse complement strand
TGAGGTACTCTTCGAGCTGCGCAGCCAATGTCGCAATTCGAACTAGAAATCAAGAAATAGACCTCCAGCCCTTATGTGACGGGCGCAAACAGCTATCAAAACAGGAGTAAACGGGTGCAGAAGGCGGGTACCGCCCAATGTGAGAGGATGGCCACCATGCAAAATTTCTGGCCTTCCAGCGGTTTTAGCCAACTCCAGCGCAATGCCCGGGGCTGGCTGCTGCCCACCGACGACTACCTGCGCCTGTTCCTGGACCGCCCGGAGCTGGCGCTGCTGCCCGAGTCCTGCCGCTCCGAGCAGGCCCTGCACGCTGCATTGCGCGCCGCACCCGCCCGGCCTGTGGCCGACGCCGAACTGCAGGTCTTGCAGGACGAAGACGCGCGCGAAAGCTACGGCCTGTTTCTGCGCTTTCGCGATGGCCTGCTGGCTGCGGGCACGCTGGAGGCGTATTACCTCGGCTTGTTCCGCAGCGGCAGCATCAGCATCCCGCCGCTGTTCGTTGATCTCCTTGCCCAGGCCATCCTGCGCAACATTCTTGACGACGCCGGCGACGTGTATGAAGTGCGCGCCGCGGAAATGCTGTTTCGCAGCCAGCGCATTTCCACGCAGGACGGCCAGGTGCTGGCGGGTGACCGCGAGGTGCTGGACATGCTGAATGAAACCGGCGGCCTTGGCGACTTCGGGCGCTTTCTGGCCGAAGCGCAGGCGCCGCTGCGCAGCATCGACATGCAGGTGCTCACCGACGAGAACGCGCCCGGTTACTGGCAAGCCAGCGGCAGGCACAACTTCCTGCTTGATCTGACGCACGAGATCAGCAACGACCTGAGCCACGGCCTGGTGTTCACCATGACACGCGCACGCTCCGGGCTGAAGGCGCTGGCGCGCGTGCTGGAAAAGTGGGTGCAGCATTTTCTGGGTGTTTCGGTCGGCATCAAGCCCCTGCAGAAAATTGACGACGAAGCCTGGCGCTGGCATATCGGCCTGGACGTCGAGGCGACCGCGCTGCTCAATGATTTGTACGAAGGCCGGGAGGTCGAGGCCGAACGTTTGCAGTGCCTGCTCAGCCTGTTCAAGCTCGATTTTGCTGACCCGCAGGAAATGCGCGCCGATGTGGCGGGCAAGCCGGTCTATCTGGGCCTGATGATGAACGCCGACGGCGTGCTAAAGCTGAAGCCGCAGAACCTGCTGGTGAATTTGCCTTTGCTTCGGCCGCTGTAGCCGGCTCAGTGCCAAAATGTTGCGATGAGAAAAGTCTCGTTGCCTTCGGGTGAAACCGTGAGTGCCCTGGGCATGGGCACCTGGTGCATGGGCGAAACACCGGCGCGGCGCGCGCAGGAAATCGCCACGCTGCGCCTGGGCCTGGACCTGGGCTGCACGCTGATAGATACCGCGGAGATGTATGGCGAAGGCCTGACCGAAGAACTGGTGGGCGAGGCCATACGCGGCCGGCGAGATGAGGCTTTCCTGGTCACCAAGGTGTACCCGCACAATGCCTCGCGGGCCGGTACCGTGGCTGCCTGCGAGCGCAGCCTGCGCCGCTTGCAGACCGACCGCATCGATCTGTACCTCCTGCACTGGCGCGGGACGGTGCCGCTGGCCGAAACCATGGCCGCTTTTGCGGCGCTGCAGAAAGCCGGCAAGATTCGCCACTACGGTGTCAGCAACCTGGACCTGTCCGACATGCAGGAACTGTGGTCAGTGCCCGGCGGGCGTGATGTGCAGACCAACCAGCTGCTCTACAACCTGACGCGCCGTGGTATCGAATGGGACCTGTTGCCCTGGATGCGGGAGCGCCGCCTGCCGGTGATGGCTTACTCGCCGATCGAGCAGGCCCGGCTGCTGCAACATCGCGGGCTCTCCGGCTTCGCGCAACGCCACGGCATGCCGGCCGGCCAGGTGGCGCTGGCATGGCTGCTGGCACGTGATGATGTCATCGCCATTCCCAAGACCAGCCACCCCGAGCGCTTGAAGGAAAACCTTGCTGCGGCAGACATCACCCTCAGAGCTCCGCAGCTCGAAGAGCTCGATAAACTTTTTCGCCCGCCGGGCGGACCGGTTGCGCTGGAAATGATCTAGCTTTGGAGCGTAGGCTGACAGGCAGCGCGGACTGGTGAAAACCCTAGGAGAATTTTTGCGTCATACATGAAATGATGTAGTCCTATAGAGGAGTAGATCAATTCATGGTTGCCAACAATCATCTCACTGTGGTTTCGACTGAACCTGGGCAAAGCCGTTACGGTGCTTTGGCCGCGGCGTTGCGCGCGCGGGTGGTGGCCGGCGAGTGGCCGCCGGGCAGCGCGCTGCCGGCCGAACAGACGCTGGCCGCCGAACATGGCGTGGCGCTGGGCACCTTGCGCCGCGCGCTGGAGTTGCTGGCCGACCAGGGTTTGATCGAGCGCATTCACGGGCGCGGCACCTTTGTGCGCTCCGGCATGACGGGTGCGACCATGATGCGGTTTTTCCGCTTTGGCGAAGGCACGGGTGAAGTGCCGGCCTCGCGCATTGTGTCGCGCCAGGTGCTGGTCGCGCCCGCCGAGGTGGCGCGCCGCCTGGGGCTGGCACGCGGAGACACCGCCCTGCGTTTGCAGCGCGTTCGCTCCTTCAACGACCAGCCCTGTGTGTTTGAAGACATCTGGTTGCCTTTGCCCCTGTTTGCCGAGGTGGCTGAGAGCGATACCGCGGCCTGGGGCGATCTGCTGTACCCGCTGTTTGCCGAACGCTGCGGCGTTCATGTCCACCGCGTGATCGATGAAATTTCCTTTGCCGCCTTGACGGCCGCCCAGGCCAGGCATCTGGCCCTGGCGGCGGGCCACCCCTGTGCGCTGGTCACACGCAATGCCTATGACCTGGCCGGCCATTGCGTGGAGGTGCGCTTCACACGGGGTGATGCCCATGCCTTCCACTACACCGTCACGATCACCTGAACGACCCACCGAAGAGCCCCAAGGACAACATCATGAAACCCATTCAGACTTCTGCACCCCTGATGCCATCCGGCACGAGCCGTTCGCGCCGGCTGCTGTTGCAGGCTTCGGCGGCGGCCGTGGCCGCGCCCTGGACGCTGGCTCGCGCAGCCGGTCAGGTGGCCAACGGCAAGCCGGTGGCGCTGGTGGTGTCTTATGCGGCGGGCGGCGGCGCCGACCTGATGGCGCGCCTGATCGCGCCGCGACTGGCCGAAGCGCTGGGCCAGAGCGTGGTGGTGGAAAACAGACCCGGCGCCAGCGGTCAGATTGCAGCGAGTCAGGTGGCGCGAGCCGTTCCCGACGGCAGCCAGTTGCTGCTAGACGCTTCTTCCTTTGCCGTGAACCCCGCGCTGTTTCCCAAGCTGCCTTATGACAGCGACAAGGCATTCACGCCGCTGGCCGTGTTGGCGCTTTTCCCGAATGTGCTGGTCTGCACACCCGGCTTTGAAGCCAAAAGCGTGAAAGACCTGGTCCGGATGGCCAAAGCCAGGCCGGGGCAGATTTCCTATGCTTCGTCGGGCAACGGCTCGGCCCAGCATCTGGCTGGTGCGCTGTTTGAAGACCGTGCCGGAGTGAGCCTGGTGCATGTGCCCTACCGCGGCGGCGGCCCGGCCATGAACGACGTGATGGCCGGCCAGGTGCCGCTGTTTTTTGCCAATGTGGCTTCATCGCTGGGGCAGATCCAGTCGGGCAGGCTGCGTCCGCTGGCGGTGACCAGCCGGCGACGCACACGTTCTCTGCTGGAGATCCCGACCATGGAAGAAGCCGGCGTGCCGGCCTACGAAGTGCTGGAGTGGAACCCGGTGCTGGGGCCTGCCGGCATGGATGCCAAGGTCAAGGCCGTGCTGGTTGCGGCACTGCGCAAGGCCATGGCCGACCCCGAGGTGCTGGGGCGCATCCGCGCCCTGAGCGGTGAGGTTTTTCCCGACGGTGCCGATGGCCTGGTGCCGGCCTTTCTGAAGGCCCAGCAGGCGCAGTGGGCTCGCATTGTGCGCGACCGCAAGATCACGGTTGGATAAAAAAGTGGCAGACGAGCAGGCGGCCGGCCCGTCATGGGACAGCCATGTTCATGTTTTTGACGGCACAGCCCCGGTGGCGGCCGGTCACTACCGGCCTGCGCATCGGCCGCTGGCGGCCATCGAGGAGCTGGCCCACGGCAACGGGGTGAGCCGCCTGGTGCTGGTGCAGCCCAGCGTGTACGGCAGCGACAACACGGTGCTGCTGGATGCCTTGCATGCCGGTCAGGGGCGGCACCGCGGCGTGGTGGTGCTGGCGCCGGATGTCGATGACGCGGCGCTCGCGGCGATGCATGCACTCGGCGTGCGCGGCGTGCGCTTCAACCTGGTCTCTCCCGTGGGCAACGGCCTGGACACTCTGAACAGCTTTCACGCGTTGGCGCCCCGTCTGCGGTCACTGGGCTGGCATGTGCAGTGGTATGCGCGCCCGGAAGACCTGGCCACCATCGCAGCCCTGCACGCAGCCAGCCCGGTGCCAGCGGTGCTGGACCACCTGGCGGGCATGCATGCGGAGCTGCCGCCGGACCATGCGACCTGGCAGGCGCTCGCGCAACTGGCGGGGCTGGGCGCCTGGGTCAAGCTGTCGGGCTGGTACCGCCTGCGGGCAGCGGCGCCCTATGTCGCACTCGATGAATCGATCCGGAAAATGCCCCTGTTGTTCAAGGACCGTCTGGTTTGGGGCTCGGACTGGCCGCACACGAGTTTTGCGCCCGAGGCCATGCCGTCCTATGCCAGCACGCTCGAACCCTTGTCGCGCGTCCTGTCTGCGGCACAAAAAAAGCAGGCCCGGGAACAGGGCCCCG
>CAZIYA010000297.1:0-4795 GCA_964543355.1 uncultured Polaromonas sp. | reverse complement strand
AGACTCGCGTTTCTTGCGCCGGTACATCCACGAAAACGGGGGTTCGATGCCGTTGGACGCATTGTCGGCAAACGCCAGGCTGACGGTGCCGGTCGGTGCAATCGACAGCAGGTGGCTGTTGCGGATGCCATTCGCGCGTATGGATTCCTGCAGGGCGGCCGGCAAGCGGCTGGCAAAGGTGCCTGCAGCAAGATAGCCGTCGGCGTCGAACTTAGGGAATGCGCCTTTTTCTTTCGCCAGCGCGACCGAGGCGGTGTAGGCCGCATCGCGCATGGCGACGGCAATACGCGCCGCCATCTCGCGGCCCTCGGTCGCATCGTAACGCAGGCACAACATGGCCAGCGCATTGCCCAGGCCGGTGAAACCGACACCGATGCGGCGCTTGGCAGCCGACTCGGCCTGCTGCTGCGGCAGCGGCCAGAAGGTCACGTCCAGCACGTTGTCAAGCGCACGCACCTGGGTCGTCACTGATTTGGTGAACGCCTCGAAATCGAAGTCCGGCACGCCGTTGAAGCCAAAGGGATGGCGTACAAAACGCGTGAGGATGATGGGGCCGAGGTCGCAGCAGCCATAAGGCGGAAGCGGTTGTTCGCCGCAGGGATTGGTCGCCGCAATCTCTTCGCAGTAACGCAGGTTGTTGTCCTGGTTGATGTGATCCAGGAACAGGATACCGGGCTCGGCAAAATCGTAGGCCGAACGCATCACGGTGTCCCACAACTCGCGCGCCGCTACCGTCTGGTAAACCCACAGGCCGTCGGCGCGCTGGAATGCGCCCTGCGCCATCAGCGGAGCGCCAGGTTTGGCCTTGTGCACCAGTTCCCAGGGCTGGTCTTCGGCGAGGGCCTGCATGAAGGTGTCCGGCATGCCGACCGAGACGTTGAAGTTGTTCCAGCGTCCAGGCGTGCGTTTGGCGGTGATGAACTCGTGCACATCCGGATGGTCGATGCGCAGCACGCCCATCTGCGCGCCGCGTCGCGAACCCGCACTTTCCACGGTGGAGCAGGACTGGTCAAAGACGTTGATGTAGCTGCACGGGCCGGAGGCCATGGACGCGGTGCCCTTGACCTCGGCGCCGCGTGGGCGAATGCGTGAAAAATCGTAACCCACGCCGCCGCCGCGCCGCATGGTTTCGGCCGCTTCGCGCAGGGCCTCGTAAATGCCGGGATAACCGCCGTCATCCACGCCCTGGATACAGTCGCCCACGGGCTGCACAAAACAGTTGATCAGCGTGGCCTGGATGGCCGTGCCCGCCGCGCTCATGATGCGGCCTGCGCCGATGGCACCGGCGTGCAGGTTCTCGAGAAACAATGCCTCATGCCGCGCGCGTTCCGCTTCCGGCTCGACCGAGGCCAGGGCGCGCGCCACGCGCCGGTAAAGGTCTTCCACACCCGACTCGCCGGGTTTGAGGTATTTTTCCTTCAGCACGTCCTGGCTGATGGGCTGGGTGGCCGTCATATCCTGGGGCCGACCAAACTGATCACGTTTCATGCTTGTGCTCCTGCAAGGGATACCGCCGGCCGGATTCCGCCGAGCAGCCATTGCATTAATTCTTGCACCGAACGGATCTGGTCGCCAAACGGCAGGCGGGCGGCACCACGGAAGAAAAGGCCTTTAAGCGTATTGCCGTCAAAGGCGTGACCGAGCTGCTGGTCGATGCAGAACTGGCCCATGCTGGCCACGCCATCGCGCAGGCCGCAATGGGCGAGGCAGTCGAACGACATGTTGCATTTGGTCTTGACATGGGCCGCCGCCTGGAGCTTCGGTTCGAGCCGGATGTATTTCTCCAGCCAGGGCGTGCGTACCGCACGCGCGGGCAGGCCTGCCACGCTGATGAACTCCACCATGTCTTCCGGTTTGGCCTCAGCCAGCACCTTCTTGAAGGCGGGGTCGGCATCACACTCCTGGGTGACAGCAAAAGCCGTACCCAGCTGCACGGCCGATGCCCCCAGGGCCTGCAGGCGCAGGATGTCGTCCCGGCAGTTGATGCCGCCGGCGGCGATCAGCGGAATCTCGCGTTCGATGCCAGCCGTCTTGAAGAACTCCTGCACCTGCGGTATGGCCACCTCGAAATCAAAACGCGGGTCATGCAAGTCAGCTACTTTTGCGGCGCCCAGGTGACCGCCCGCCAGGCCGGGGTGCTCGATCACGATGGCATCGGGCAGGCGGCCTTTCTTTTGCCACTTGCGCACCAGCAATTGCACGCCCCGCGCATCCGACAGGATAGGAATCAGGGCGGTGTCGGGATGGTCACGCGCCAGCTCCGGCAAGTCCAGCGGCAGGCCGGCGCCGACCACCAGGGCATCGGCACCGCTGGCCAGCGCCTGACGCACGTAATCCTCGTAGGCGCCAAGCGCCTTCATGATGTTCACGGCTATCAGGCCACGGCCCTGTGCCAGCTGGCGGGCCCGGCGGATTTCGCGGTCCAGCGCCTCGAGATTGGCCGCATTGATCAGGGCTTTCGCATCGGGTTCCTTGTCCAGGTGGCCCGTTTTGGCCATCAGGTCAGGATGCAGGCGCCTCAAATCCACGGAAGACACCGTCCCCACCCCGCCCAGGCGCGCCACCGCGCCAGCCAGGCCACCGGCCGACACACACACACCCATGCCGCCCTGCACCACCGGAATCAGGTCTTTGCCGCCCAGCCGCCAGGGCCGCAGGCCCGAATCACGGGCCAGCGCCTGCAATATTGCAGCCGCCGCGGCCGAGTCGGCGCTGGCCTCGGCGGCCAGGTCAGTTGCTGATGATTTGTCCATCGTGCTCCACATAAGGTTGGTACGGGCCAGTGCCGCTGTTGGAGGCTACCGCAGCGGGCACAAAACTTCCTTGCCGTACATCAAAGATGTGGATTTCACCGTCCTCGATCACGTAATGCCAGCCATGCAGCGTCAGGGCGCCCTTCTCGACCTCGCGCCGCACCATGGGGTAGGCCATCAGCCGCTCGAGCTGCAGCACCACGATGCGCTGTTCGGTGCGGCGCAGGGCTTCGGGGCTGGCCTGGACCGGCAGCAAGGTTTCGCTGGCCAGTTTGAGCCAGGCCTGCAGGGCCACGGCTTCTTCGGGCACGCCTTCGTACGCAGCGCGGACGGCACCGCAGTGGCTATGGCCGCAGACGATGATGCGCTCCACATGCAGGCTGAGCACCGCGAACTCGATCGCCGCCGTGGTGCCGTGCAAGCCATGGGAGCCGTCGTAAGGGGGAATAAATGCCCCCACGTTTCGCACGATGAAAAGCTCACCCGGGCCGGCACCCGTCAGCAGGTAGGGCACCACGCGCGAGTCCGAGCAGCCGATGAACAGGGTCTTGGGGTGCTGCCCCTGCGCCACCAGGTCCTGGAAGCGCTGCTGGTGGAGTGGAAAGTAGTCGGAGTGAAAACGCCGCAAACGCAGCAGCAGCTCGTCTGCGGGGGCGGCGTCTTCGGTCATTGGACCAGCGGCGAATCAGCCCCTTCCAGGGCAATGCCTTCGACCTCCGCTTCTCCCACCAGCAAGCTCATGTACTGGTGCAGAGCCCGGGCGCGCGACTGCATGGTCAGCAGAGCCGTGATGCGCTCGCGCACTTCCTCATAGGCGGGCTGGGTGCCGCTGCGGCGTTCCAGCACGTCGATGATGTGAAAACCGAAACGCGTGTGGAACAGGCGCGGATGCACGCCGGTGCCGGTTTGCGCATGCTGCAGGTGAAACAGTTCCGTCGCCAGCTCGGGGGCACAGTCGTCCGGCGTTATCCAGCCGAGATCGCCGCCCTGGGCGCTGCTGGGACAGTTCGACAGCTCGGCTGCCAGCTGCGCAAAACGCCCGGGTGCCACACCCTTGTGTGACAGCTCCAGCAGGGCCCGCTCGGCATGCACCGTGAGTGCCTGGACATTGACGCCCGGGGTGACGGCGAACAGGATGTGGCGCACATGCAGCGCCTGCCCCACCAGGAACTGCGCCTTGTGGGCTTCGTAATAACGCCGGCCTTCCTCGTCGGTGGGTTGGGGCGTGTGCACCGCCTGATCCACCATGGCCTCGATGACTTCGCGTTCAGCTTGGCCCAGTTCGGGCGCGCTCGACACGGAACGGTTCAGGAACAGGCCCTGGCGTACTGCCTCCTGCCTGAGCAGTTCGGTATAGGCCAGCTCGCGCAAGGTGGCCGTGTCCGGCCGCTGACCAGAGGCATGCAGTGTGATGCCGTTGACGCTGGCGGTCGGCAGCACCGGCGCCGTAGCGGGGCTGCCGCACTGGCACGCACCGCTGCCGCAGCCTTGCGCAACAGCAGGCGATGGGGAGGATGAAGTGTTCATGGTGGTGATCCGGTTCTCGGTGGTTAGCGGTTGCCGCCCGACCTGGCGCGAGGAATGCCAAGGCGGCGGCTGCGCACCATTTGGTAGGGACGGAACAGGTAGGCGACCGCTCCGAAGCCGCTCCACACATGAACCAGGCGGCTGAAGGGAAACAGCAGGAAAATGGTCATCCCGAACACGATGTGGAAACGGTAAGGCCAGGGCAGGACAGCCAGCGCTGCAGAGTCCACCTCGCGCAGGGTGAGAATGCGCTGCGCCCATTCGGCCAGGATCAGCATCACGCTGCCATCAGCATGTCCCCACGAATACGGCAGGGTGATCAGGCCCACCACCAGCTGCACCCACAGGATCAGCAGGATCGCCAGATCAGTTGAGTGGCTGGTGTAGCGAATGCGCGGGTCGAACATGCGGCGGTAGATTAGCATCGACAGGCCGATGAAACAGATAACGCCGGCAATGCCCCCCGCGTAGATCGCCATGCGCTGCTTGGTCGCGGCGTCCATGAAGAAACCGTA
>CAZIYA010000296.1:0-4827 GCA_964543355.1 uncultured Polaromonas sp. | reverse complement strand
AAATAAAACAGACAGGTGGATCAGCGAGAAGCGGAAAGTCTTGCGCGCCAGGGCGTCGGAGTAGTTGCGCCAGAGGCGCCAGCCGTACCAGCTGAAACCCACGCTCAGGCCGATCGCCACCACCAGGTAGAGCCAGCCGCTCATCTTGAACACAAAGGGCATCAGGCAGGCGGCAAACAGCACCAGCGTGTACAGAAACACCTGCAGGCGCGTGAACGCATTGCCGTGGGTGACCGGCAGCATGGGCAGGCCGGACTTGCGGTAGTCCTCCACGCGGTACAGCGCCAGCGCCCAGAAATGCGGCGGCGTCCAGAGGAAGATGATCAGGAAAAGAATCAGCGCCTCCGGGCTGACGCTGCCGGTCATGGCGGCCCAACCCAGCACGGGCGGCATGGCACCCGAAGCGCCGCCAATCACGATGTTCTGCGGCGTCAGCGGTTTGAGGATCACGGTGTAGACCACCGCATAACCGACGAAGGTGGCGAAGGTCAGCCACATGGTCAGGGGGTTGACCCAGACATAGAGAATCCAGGAACCGAGCGCACAGAGCACGGCCGAAAAGGTCAGCGTCAACCCGTTGCTGATCTGCCCCTGCGCCGTGGCACGCCAGGCCGTGCGTTTCATCTTCGAATCAATCTGCTGCTCGACCAGGCAGTTGAAGGCGGCCGCCGCGCCTGCCACCAGCCAGATGCCGGCGCAGGCCACGATGGCCAGCTTCACATCGGCCCAGCCAGGCACGCCGGGCACCGCCAGCACCATGCCGATCAGCGCGCAGAACACAATCAGCTGCACCACGCGCGGTTTGGTCAGCGCGTAGAACTGCGCAAATTTGGAAGGCACAAAAGGAGTAGCCGCCACGGAGGCGGAAGAGTCGGAGGGATTCATGGGATGGAAGCCCTCAATTTTGACGCACTTGCCGGTACCGGCGCACGGTAGCTGGAAAAAAGGGCGCCGGTCAGCACCACCACCAGGGCAGCAGCGCCACCTGTGTGTGCGACAGCCGCCACCATCGGCCAGCCCAGCACAACATTGCTCAGGCCCGTCGCAAACTGCCACAGCGCCAGTGCCCCCATCCACACGCCATGGGAGCGCATGCCGGGAACATGGCGCAGCCGGGCAGCCAGCAGCAGCAGTGCGGCAAACACCACATAGGCGGTGAGCCGGTGCACGTAGTGGATGGCCGTCAGGGCCTGGAAGCTGATGTTGTTGCCGTCCAGCCCCGCGCCTAACGCACGCCAGAAAGTGAAGCCTTCCCGGAAGTCCATGGCTGGCCAGAAGCTGCCCTGGCAGGCCGGAAAATCCGTGCAGGCCAGCACCGCATAGTTGGTGCTGACCCAGCCACCGAGCGCAACCTGTAGCCACAGCAAGGCGAAGGTGATCACCAACAGCAGCCAGGTGCCAGCAGGCAAGGGAACCGGCAAGGACTCCCCTTGCGCCTGCGCATAACGCACGGCCTGGGCGCGCAGCAAGGCGAGCAGGACCAGCCCACCCATCAAATGCAGGGTGACGATCAACGGAAACAGTTTCATCGTCACGGTCAGCGCGCCAAATGCGCCCTGGATGCATACCCAGACGAGTGTCCATGCCGGCCACCAGGGCGACAGGATCTGCCCCCGGGCAGAGCCGGGCCCGGGGCGGCGACTCAGCCAGGTGGCCACGGCCAGCGTCAGGATCAACACGCCGACACCGGTCGCCAGATAGCGGTGAATCATTTCCACCCAGGCCTTGGAATGCGTGACCGGCCCGCTGGGCATGGCGGCCTGCGCCGCGCTGATGGGCTGGCTGGCGCCGACCGGGCTGGCATGGCCGTAACAACCGGGCCAGTCAGGGCAGCCCAGCCCCGAATCGGTCAGCCGCGTGAAGGCGCCAAACAGCACCAGGTCAAAAGTCAGGAACAGGGTGACCAGCGTGAGCACGCGCAGGCGCTGCGCCATGGGCTGGTTTTTGTTGCGCAGCCAGACCCAGGCCAGCGGGCCCAATGCCAGCGCCAGGCCCATGGCCATCAGGCGAATCGCCGGGCTCAGGTCGTAGAGGTCGGTCATGGAGCCCCCTCGGGGGGCAGCGCAGTACACGCAGTGACAAGCGTGGGAGCCATATTCACCGGCCTGCCCTGTCCCAGGAACTCGAAGCACGCATCAAGCGCTCCAGGTCGCGTTTGGCTTTCGCGGCACCGGCGGCATCCATGCGGGCAGGAAAACGCATCATCCAGTTGCCGAGCGGATCGACCACATACAAATGATCTGCCAGCGCCTGGCCGGGGGCAGCCTGCAGCCACTGCTCCAGGCCGGCTACGCGCAGGACGGCGGCGCCCTGCAACGCAGCTTCGAGCGCATCCGGAATGGCGGCTTCATCGCTGACCAGCCATACACGGTCCAGCCGGTCTTTTTCGCGGCCCAGCGACTCGCGCAGCTGGCGCTGGAAATAGAGATTCTGCTGGCAAACGCTGTCGCAGGCGCCGCCGGCCACGCTGACCAGCAGCCATTGGCCCTTGAGCGCCGCCAACTCGACGCGGCGGCCATCAGGTGCCGCAGCAGCCAGCGCCGGCAAGGGTCGCTGGGGATCCATCAGCTCACCGTAATTGCGCCGGCCTTCGGGACGGACCACGTAATACGTGAAATAGGAGGCAACCACCGGCGCTGCACAGACCAGCAGCACAGCCAGCATTTTCCAGCGGCCCGCCCGGGTGTCCGGGACGCGCGCAGCGGCGGCCGCGTCAAGTTGCGGCATGGCATGTACGGTCAGGCCCAGGGGCTGGTCCTGGCCGGCTGGAGACGACAGGGAAGAATCGGACTGTGGATGTTGCACGTTTGAAATCGCCGTTCAGGATGGGGGACGAGATGGGGGCCGCTTCTTGCGGCGCGGGGAAATCAGCTGGAACCAGGCATACAGCCCCACGACCAGGGCGCACAAGCCGAACCACTGGAAGGCATAACCGTAATGTTTGTCGACACCCAGTGTGGGCTCCGGCCAGTCTCGCAACAAGCCCTCGCTGGCCGGATCCGTCTGCAGCAGTGACACAGGCAACAGGGGCTGGCCGATTTCAGCGCTGAAGGCAGCGACGTCGAGATTTTGCCGGATGCGGCCGCTTTGCACGCCTGCGAACTCGTATAGCTTGGACGGCGGCGGGGCCATGCGGCCAGCAACACGGACCAGCCCGGGCGGCGTTGAAACCGCAGGCAGGCGGGTCCGGTCATTGAAGTCCCGCGGGATCCAGCCGCGCTGCACAAGCAGCCATGGTCGGCCTCCCTCCAGCGCCAGCGGCGTCACCACCCAGAAACCGGGTTTGCCGCCCATGGGGCGATTGTCCAGGTAGACGGTGTGGGCCTCCCGCCAGACACCTTGCAGCAAGGCCTGCCGGTGCGTTACATCTGATAGGTTTTTTGTAGCAAAGAGCGCTCGGTTATCAAGGGCGGGAAGCCTTTTTTGTTCATTGATCGCAGCCTGCAACGCGATCTTGTCGGCGGCCCGGCGCCATTGCCATTGCCCGAGCGAAAAGGTCAGGCCGGCCATCAGGACGGCGGCCAGGGTCACCACCCAAAAACGGACTCGGGGCAAGGCTGGACTCATGCGCGGATAATCCTGCTCATGACCTACCTTGTAGCAATCGCATTTTTGGCCATCATTGCCAGTCTCGGATCAGCGCTGTTTTTCATGCTCAAAGGCGACAGCGGCAGCAAAGCGAAAAGCGGCAACATGGCGCGCGCACTGGCCTTTCGCGTGGGCTTTTCAATTGTGCTGTTTGTCTGCATCCTGATCGCCTGGAAAATGGGCTATATCCAGCCTACCGGCATTGCGGCGGGCAAATAAAAAAACAAAGGCCGCTGATGGCGGCCTTTGCTTTCTCGCCGCCTGCAGCAGCGCAATTCCCGTCACACCTGCCAGGCGGCGGGCTCCTCAGAGCCAGTAGACCAGGACGTACAGGCCCAGCCACACGACGTCCACAAAGTGCCAGTACCAGGCAGCACCTTCGAACCCGAAGTGACGCTCCGCCGTGAAATGCCCTTTTTGCAGACGCAGGGTGATGAACAGCAGCATCAGCATGCCGACAAACACGTGAAAGCCGTGGAAGCCGGTCAACATGAAAAAGGTCGAACCGTACACGCCGGACGAGAGCTTCAGGTTCAGGTCGGAGTAGGCATGGAAGTACTCGTAGCCCTGCACTCCCAGGAAGGTGACACCCAGCAGCACGGTCATCCACATGAAGGCGATGGTCTTGCCGCGATGGTTTTCGCGCAAGGCATGGTGGGCAATGGTCAGCGTCACGCCGGAACTCAGCAGCAAGGCGGTGTTGATGGTTGGCAGCCAGAATGGGCCCATGGTCGTGAACGGCTCGATGATGCCGGCTGGCGACGCAGTGGCGCCGGCTGCAACGCTGGGCCAGACCGCCTTGAAGTCGGGCCAGAGCAAGGCATTTTCCAGGCTACCCAATTCCGGCACTGAATGCACGCGCGCCCACCACAGGGCTGTGAAGAAGGCACCGAAAAACATGACTTCCGAGAAGATGAACCAGCTCATGCTCCAGCGGTAGGACAGGTCCACCTTGTGCCCGTAAAGACCCCCTTCACTCTCGCTTACCGCAGCGCTGAACCAGAAAAACAGCACAGCCAGCCACCAGGCCATGCCGAAAGCCAGGGAGTAAGCACCCCAGCCTGCGCCGTTGATCCATTGACCTCCGCCAAAAAAGACGAAAAACAAGCCGATGGACGCCATCACCGGATAAGCCGAAGGCGCGGGGACGAAGTAATACGGGGTTCCTGCATGCGCTGCTGAAGACATTTCCAACTCCTGTTTCGCTAAATTCTAATATTCAAAAATCAATGGCCTGAC
>CAZIYA010000295.1:0-4829 GCA_964543355.1 uncultured Polaromonas sp. | reverse complement strand
TCGGCTGGATCTTCTACGTGCCGATGGCGATTGCCGGCGTGCCGCCGCTGGTCTTTGGCGTGGTGGTGCTGATCGACCTGCTCTACCAGTTCTGGGTGCACACCGAACACGTGCCCAAGCTCGGCTGGTTCGACCGCTGGTTCTGCTCGCCGTCCAACCACCGCGTGCACCACGCGGTCAATGACAACTATGTCGACAGGAACTACGGCGGCATCCTGATCATCTGGGATCGGCTCTTCGGCAGTTTCCGCGAGGAAGACGAGAAATGTATTTACGGCACCCGCAGTCCGCTCAACAGCTGGGACCCGCTGTGGTCCAACGCCGAGGTGTACTGGGCCCTTGCCAAGGATTCCTGGCATGCAAAAAACTGGGGAGACAAGTTCCGCATCTGGTTCAAGCCCCCCGGCTGGCGCCCGGCGGACGTGGCCGCGCGTTTTCCCAAGCCGGCTTTTGACATCACACGGCTGGAGCGTTACCACCCGCCCATGACCCGCACCCTGATGTGGTTCGGCGCCGTGCAGTTTGTCGTGCTGCTGCAGGGTGTGGCGTTGTTCCTCTGGCATGCCGAGAGCCTGCCTGCATCCCAGTCAGCTATCTGGCTCGGTGTGCTGGCCACCGGGCTCTGGGCCGTGGGGGCCGCGCTGCAGGGCCGCCTGACGATGACCGAGGTGCTGCTGATCGAAGCCGCCGCGCTGGCGACAGCGACCAGCGCCCTGGGGCTGGTGGAACTGCACCGCGTGTTCAAGCCCCTGGCACTTCTTGTTGCTCTTGTTTTTGTAGCTGCTCGCGCCCGCCCACCAAGGGCTAGTGGCAGATTTGACTTGCTATTGCTGGCGGGGTTGGCATGTTCCCTCGCTGGCGATGTTTTCCTGATGTTTCCCGGCTTCTTCATTCCCGGCCTGCTGTCTTTCCTGGTGGCGCACCTGTTTTACATCGCCCTGTTCAAGACGGGCCTGCCATGGTTCCCGAGCCGGCGGGCGCTCGTGACCACGCTGGGAATCGGCGCGCTGATGTATGCCGTCCTGTTCAACGGGCTCAACCCGGTGCTGCGTATTGCCGTGGCAGCCTATGTGATCGTGATTGCACTCATGGCCGCGCAGGCGATAGGCCGCGCCACCGTGCTGCGCGACAAGGCTGCACTGGGCGTGGCCGTCGGCGCGGGTTTCTTCATGCTCAGCGACGCATTGCTGGCCACCAACCGGTTTGCCGCACCGCTGGCCATGGCGCCGCTCTGGGTGCTCAGCACCTACTACCTGGCGCAAGTCCTGATCGTGCACAACGCGCGGCCTGCCACTTCAGAGCAGCGGACGAGCTGAACGCAGAGCCGCGAAGCAAATCTTGCGGCGATAAGGAAGCCCATCCGTCGGTGCGGGCCTACAGATGGCGGTCCGCCGGGTTCCTATGCTTTTGCATTTAACCAGGAGTTTTTCATGCAAGAGCAATCCACCGACCGCCACCCCATCAGCAACCTTGAATATGACTGGATCACGCTGATCCAGAACAAGGCGCAAGCGCTCATGGCCTACGACCAATACATCAAGGACGCCGAGCAGGCCGGCTCCGCCGAATGCGCCGCATTTTTCCAAAAAGTGCACGACAGCGACAAGGCACAGCTTGCCGAGGCAAAGACGCATCTGGTGGCCGTGCTGCAGGGAAAAATGGGCAAGTAGGCGCCGACGGGCCAGCCGCCGCCAGGCGGAGTTCGCCGAGACAGTCAGTCTGCCCGGCACCACCGACCGGACGCCGGGCACACACTGGCCGGTGCGCCGTTCAGCCAGACCTGCTCATCGCCCAGCAGCAAGGCGGTCGAAGGGTCGATGTCGAAGCTGATCCCCAGTGCATGCCCGACAGCGGCGTTCTCCATGGGAAGCTCCCAGCTCAGGAAAACCAGGCTGCAGTCCCGCCCGGCTGGAAAATCGGCCACATCAAAGCCGGAGCCGCAGCGCTTGATCACGGCATGCGGCTGACCGGTATCGAAAACCACCACCGTGCCCCGGCGCAAGGGAATGCGATGCCCTGTCGCCGGGAAATCCAGGTCCAGGCCTTTGTCTTCGCTCAGGAAGAGATTGCAGAAGGCCGCACCGCCATACTGCGCGCCATCGTGGTGGTAACGCGCGCCGCGGCAAGCCATCAGGGCGACATCGCAGGCGGCAAGTTCCTCGTACAGGCCCAGCGTGTGTGTCCAGTCCGACACCGCCTGCACGCAGTGCCGGTAGTCCGGCCAGCGCGCCCGCGCCCGCACCAAAGGCAAGGCCTCGACGTCGCCGGGTTCCAGTTCCAGGTGCAGCGAGATCTCCCTTTCCCAATCGGCCACCAGCCTGGCTGGAGGCGCGGGCACATCGACCGTGTCCGACAGCACAACATCACTCACGCTCCGGCTGCGCATGGCATCGCCACTGCGGAAATAGGCGGTCAGGTGGTCTCGCACGCGGGGTGGTGGTGGAGGGGCGCTCATCTGCACCAGTGTAGTCAGGCGGCGAGAGTCCCCGAGCAAGGATGGGGCCGCAGAGCTGGCCTAAACACAGCAGTTGCCTGAGAATGGCACACCTTAAACTGAAAATCGTGGCGGCGACTTTGTCAAATTCAATATGCCTGTATAAACACGCAGTCAATCGAGCTAACCACATGACTAAAAAGAGCTTTTTCGATTTTTCTGCGCCATGTTATCTGACAAGGCGCCATGTTATTCCGCAGTTTTGCGGGATATATCAAAGTTATGCGTCAGGTGAACGGTCGTGAGTTTTTCGCCAGCCGTCGGTAACGCAGCTAGTGGCAAACAACTTGGACTAACGGAAGAGTCTGCTGCGGACCTCGTTGGCGAAACGATCCTCGTCGACTTCAAGCGGGGCGCAGCGCTCTTGCCACGTCCAACCCAACCAGACCACGCAAACTATCCGCCGCAGATTACGTTTCGGTTTTATCTTTACGGCAGGGTTTTTGAGGTCAGTCACTCGTTTCGGCGGGGGCGTCGACGAAATGGTCCTGAAGTCGAAGAGTTCAGCATTGGCGTTGACAGAGATCTGAGTTACTTCAAGAAAAAGAGAGTCGAAGCGTTGTGCCGGGAGGCGATTGACTCGCATCTCGGAACAGACTACTTTGGCCACAAGTTCGAAGTGACCTCGCAACCTGTCAATGTTGCGCATGGGAAGAAAGAGGTTGGAAGGTGAACGCGCATAACATGTCGGCCAACGCGGACCCACAACTGCAGAAGGCGACTTCGCCGCAAATGTTGCGGTCCGGTTGCCTCCAACGTTAGGCCGCACGGAATGCCCGCTTGGCACGTTGAAGGTACTCGCATGGCTATCGAGCGCGTCTACGGTCGCCGTCAACTTGAGCTTGCGAGGCCGTGCCTGCGCTCATTGGACGACCGCCAGTTCTATGCACGCTTCCACTACCAGCGTGCCGTGTCAACTCTGAAGCGCTACGTCCGAGTACACCTTGGTGACAAGGACTTCTTCCCCATCGCCTTTGGCGTCGATGAGCCTGAGTGGAACCGGTTCAACGTCATGCTCCGCAAGGTGGCCGCGGACCTCACCGCATGCATCCAGAGCCTGCACGCGATACCAGACATTCTTGCAAGCGCGGTCTACTACTCGCTGGCACTTGACCGAACAATCAAGCCTGAGAAGGGTCGATTCGTCAATCACGCATTTCTGACGGCTTCAATCTCAAAGATCGAAGACCTAAAGATGGTCAATAGCGGACTTCGAGCGGCAACGAGAGGCGCGATGTACAAGCACCTAGCCGCACTAGCGAATCAGTCAAAGCACTACAGCATTGTCTTCCCGGCACTCAACAGTGACTTGACAGGGGAACGGTCAGAACGGTACATGCTGGTCTTCCCGCACTTTGTGGCCCGCGGTGCAACGCACCCCCAGGTTTATGCAAGCGAGTTCTTTCCGCCGATCTACGACCAAATCTCAAAGTCAGTACTCGAGACGGGCCATGCTATTCACGCCTGCCTACAAAGTGCGGCCTAACCCTTCCATCGTGAGGGGCGTCCAAGAGCTATCGCTCTTGGACGCCCCTCACGGCAAACGATATGGATCAACAGATCATCTCAAGACATTCACAAGAAAGGTTAGGTATGGATCAAAGTAGCAATGACGTCAGTACCCCAGTTGCTGGCCAGTTTGCGCTGCCATTGCGCGCCACGTTTGGCCTGGGAGATCGCGTACGCAAGAAGTCTGGCGCCGCTTGGCAGGGTCAAGTTGTCGGCTGGTACTGCACAAAACTCACCCCTGAAGGCTATGCCGTCGAGTCCGAGTCTCACCCAGGCTCAGTACAAATTTATCCTGTGGCTGCGCTTGAACGCGTGGCTTAATCCCTCAATCGAGAGGACGTTAGACGCTCACTCCATGTCCATCGCCGATCTTCCGAACCTGGGACCCAAGTCGCAGCAAATGCTGGCGCTCGCGGGAATTACCTCCGTCGAGCAGCTGCGGACCTTGGGGTCGGTTGCGACTTATGTGCTTGTGAGACGCAGCGGTGGAAACCCAAGTCTGAATCTCTTGTGGGCCCTGGAGGGAGTGCTGACCGGCCTTCCTTGGCAGGTGGTTGCCAGGGTCCATCGGACAAGTCTCCTCTTGGCCCTGGATGACTATGAGCAACAGGGATAGCCGGTCGGGCGAGATTTCTGAGCCCACAACCTGGTGCCTGCCCTCTGAGGTCGCTCCAGAATAGCCACATTTCCGCTGTTCCCCCGTGATTCTTCGGGATCAACCGGCCTGCGCGTGGGTCACAGCTTCGTCGCGCGCGATGCGCCCGTCGATCAGTTCGACCAGCCGGTCGCAGCGCGCAGCCAGGCGCGAATCGTGGGTGACCACCAC
>CAZIYA010000294.1:0-4850 GCA_964543355.1 uncultured Polaromonas sp. | reverse complement strand
TGCGCATCGAGAGCGGCAAGGCGATCCCGGGCATGGCCATCCATGCGCTGAACAGCATTGGTAGTGGTTCGCTGCCCCTGCCGGTGTCCGTGGTGCCCTTGGTGGGTGCATTGGCCGGTGTGGGTTTTGCCGTGTTGTTCGGTTATGTCACCACGCGCAAGTCAGGCACCACATTTGCAATGATCACCCTGGGCCTGGGTGAACTGGTTTTCGCGCTGTCGCTGATGATTCCCGAGTTTTTTGGCGGCGAAGGCGGCGTGTCCGGCAACCGCGTGACAGGCAAGGCCGTGATGGGCATCACCTTCGGCCCACAGATTCAGGTGTACTACCTGATCGCGGTTTACACCTTTGTAGCCGTCGGCGCCATGTTTGCCTTCACACGCACACCGCTGGGGCGCATGCTCAACGCAGTGCGCGACAACCCGGAGCGGGTCGAGTTTGTCGGTTACGACACCCAGAAAGTGCGTTATTTCGCCTTCATCATTGCCGGCTTTTTTGCCGGCCTGTCGGGCGGGCTGGCGGCCCTGAACTTCGAAATCGTCACTGCAGAGGTGGTGGGTGCTGCGCGCTCGGGTGCCTACCTGCTGTTCACCTTTCTCGGTGGTGCCACGTTCTTCTTCGGTCCCATCATCGGCGGCATCCTGATGGTGTTGGCCTTTGTGCTGCTGTCGGAGTTCACCCAGGCGTGGCTGCTTTACCTGGGTCTGATCTTCCTGTTCATGGTGATGTACGCCCCTGGGGGAATCGCCAGCCTGATCATGATGAACCTGCGTGTGGCCGCATTTGGCAAGCTCAGGCAGTTGTGGGTCAGCTACCTGGCGCTCGTCGTCACGGCGCTGATCCTGCTGGTGGGCGCCGCGGCCATGATCGAAATGGTCTACCACCTTCAGCTCAACACTACGCTGGGCTCCGAACTGCGCTTCCTCGGCATCCCGCTGGACTCCAAAGGGCTGAACAGCTGGTTCGGCGCCGCATTTGTCACCCTGACCGGGCTGGGCCTCTTCGAGGTGACGCGCCGGCAGTTCCTGCGAGAGTGGGGCGAGATCCAGGAATACATCGAAAAAGAAATCAAGCGCAGGGAAACACTATGAGCCCCCACGCTTGTCACTACGTGTACGGCGCTTCCCCCCGAGGGGGCGTGATTCCCCTGGGGGCGGCCCGTCGGAGAATCGCATGACCCACGCACTTGAACTGAAAGACCTGCGCAAAAGTTTCGGCAAGACCGAAATCATCCGCGGCGTCAACCTGGCGGTAACCGCCGGCGAACGCGTCGGCATCATCGGCCCCAACGGCGCCGGCAAATCCACGCTGTTCAACCTGATCAGCGGACGCTTCGCACCCACCAGCGGCGAAGTGCTGCTCAACGGCCAGCGCATTGACGGCAAGAAGCCGTTTGAGATCAACCGGGCCGGCCTGTCGCGCAGCTTCCAGATCACCAACATCTTTCCCAAGCTCAGCGTGTTCGAGAACCTGCGCTGCGGCGTGCTCTGGAGCCTGGGCTACAAGTACACCTTCCTGAAGTTCCTGGCCGACCTGGACGACGCGAACGACCGTGCCGACGAGTTGATGAAAATGATCAAGCTCGACAAAAAGCGCGACGTGCTGGCCATCAACCTGACCTATGCCGAGCAACGCGCACTGGAGATCGGCATCACCATTGCCGGCGGCGCCAACGTCATCCTGCTCGACGAACCAACTGCCGGCATGAGCCGCAGCGAAACCACCCGTTTCATCAAGCTGATCAAGGAAGTCACGGTCGGCAAGACCCTGCTCACGGTGGAACACGACATGGGTGTGGTGTTCGGCCTGGCCGACAAGATCGCGGTCGTGGTCTATGGCGAGGTGCTGGCTTTCGACGTGCCCGAGGCGGTACGTGCCAACTCGCGCGTGCAGGAGGCTTACCTCGGCTCTGCCGTGGCTGACTCCCAGGCGGGAGGACACTGAACATGGCCCCCACGCTTGTCACTTCGTGTACTACGCTTCCCCCCGAGGGGGCCAAAGGCTGCCTCGGGGCGGCCCGTCGGAGCCTTTCATGCTAAAAATCGAAAACCTCCACGCCTATTACGGCAAGAGCCATGTGCTGCACGGCGTGCACTTTGATGTGCAGCCCGGCGAAATCGTGGCTCTGCTGGGCCGCAACGGTTCCGGACGCTCCACCACGGCCAAAGCCATCATGGGCCTCGTGGAGTGCGCGGGCGATATCCAGTGGAAAGGCCGGCAAATCGTCGGCCAGAAAGCCTACGAGGTCGCGCATCTGGGCATTGGCTACGTTCCCGAGAACCGCGATATTTTTCCGACCCTCACGGTGCACCAGAACCTGATGCTGGGCCAGAAAGGCAAGGGCAAGGGTAGCCGCTGGTCGTTCGAAGACATGTACCAGATGTTCCCGCGCCTCAGGGAGCGCCAGCACACCGAGGCCGGCGTGCTTTCAGGCGGCGAGCAGCAGATGCTGACGCTGTGCCGTACGCTGATGGGGGACCCGGACCTGATCATCATTGACGAGCCGACCGAAGGCCTGGCCCCCAAAATTGTGGAGCTGGTCGGGCAATACCTCCAGACGCTCAAAGCCAAAGGCATCTCGGTGCTGTTGATTGAGCAGAAACTGACCATTGCCATGGCCATTTCCGACCGGGCGCTGGTCATGGGACATGGGAGTATCGTGTTCCAGGGCACGCCGGACAGCCTGCGCGCCGATACCTACATCCGCAAGGAGTGGCTGGAAGTCTGACGCTTCTTGTCACGGCTGGGACAAGGTGGGCAGCGGCAAGGGTTGCACTGCAACATAAGCCCTCTACAATGACAAAAAGAACGGTCGTACTATTTTTTAGCCATCGACCGTCTGAAGATTCCGTTCCGGCCAGGCAGATGGCCGGGTAATACCCCACAAAGGAAAGCAAATGACAGCCAAATACGAAGTTCACGGCAGCGTCGCGGTGATCACCCTGGACAACCCGCCCGTCAATGGCCTGGGTCACGCCACCCGCCTGGGCATCACCGACGGCCTGCAAAAAGCCAATGCCGATGCGGCTGTCAAATCGATTGTCATCACCGGTGCCGGCAAGGCCTTTTCCGGCGGCGCAGACATCAAGGAGTTCGGATCGCCCAAGGCACTTGCCGAACCCAACCTGCTGAGCGTCATCCTGGCGGTTGAAAACTCGGCAAAACCTGTGGTGGCTGCGGTTCACTCCGTCTGCATGGGCGGTGGCCTCGAACTCTCATTGGGTTGCCACTACCGCATTGCGGCGCCCGGCACCAATGTGGCCCTGCCCGAAGTCAAGCTTGGCCTGATTCCCGGCGCGGGCGGCACGCAGCGCCTGCCGCGGGCCTTGGGTGTGGAGCCAGCGCTGAACATGATCGTCAGTGGCGAGCCGGTCAAGAGCGAACTGCTGGCCCAGATCCCCGGCCAGAAGCTGTTCGACAAGATGGCCGCGTCCGCCGAGTCCCTGGCCGAAGAGGCTTTGGCCTTTGCCCAGTCGGTGTCCGACACACGTCCCCTGCCGCTGGTACGCAACATGCCTTGCAAGCACCCGAACGGCGACGCTTATTTCCAGTTCGCACGTAACATGGTCAAGGGCATGGCCAAAAACTTTCCCGCACCGGCCAAGTGTGTGGATGCGGTTGAGTCCGCCACGAAAAAGAAATTCGACGACGGCATGGCTTTCGAGCGCGAGATCTTCATCAACCTGATGTGGACGCCGGAAAGCAAGGCGCTGCGCCACATTTTTGCGGCCGAGCGTGCCGCCTCCAAGATTCCCGACGTGCCGGAAGACACACCCAAGCGCGAGATCAAATCGGTGGCCGTGATTGGTGCCGGCACCATGGGCGGCGGTATTGCCATGAATTTCCTGAACGCCGGCATCCCCGTCAAGATGCTGGAGATGAAGCAGGAAGCTCTGGACAAGGGTATTGCCACCATCCGCAAGAATTACGAAGCCCAGCTCAAGAAGGGCAAGCTCAAGCAGGACAAATACGACCAGCGCATGGGCCTGCTGAGCACCACCCTGAGCTACGACGACCTGAAAGATGCCGACCTGGTCATCGAGGCCGTGTTCGAGGAAATGGGCGTCAAGGAAAAAGTCTTCAAGGAACTCGACCGTGTGATGAAACCTGGCGCCATCCTGGCTTCCAACACCTCGACGCTGGACGTCAACAAGATCGCCGCGTTCACCAAGCGCCCGCAGGACGTCGTAGGCATGCACTTCTTCAGCCCGGCCAACGTGATGAAGCTGCTTGAAGTGATCCGCGGCGAAAAAACTGCCAAGGACGTGCTGGCCACCGTGATGGCCACGGCCAAGAAAATCAAGAAAACTGCCGTCGTCTCCGGCGTCTGTGACGGCTTCATCGGTAACCGCATGATCGAGCAATATGGCCGCCAGGGCGGTTTCCTGCTCGACGAAGGCTGCACGCCCGCGCAGGTCGACAAGGCGATGGAAAAGTTCGGCATGGCCATGGGCCCGTTCCGCATGGGTGATCTGGCAGGCAACGACATCGGCTGGGCCATCCGCAAACGCCGCTACCAGGAAAAGCCGGACATGAAATACAGCAAGACCGCTGATCTGCTGTGCGAGAAAGGCCGCTTCGGCCAGAAAACCGGCGCAGGCTGGTACGACTATGTGCCCGGCAAGCGCGACGCCATTCCGAACGCCGAAGTGGTGAAGATGATTGAAGACCACCGCGCCTCGCTGGGCATCACACCCCGCAAGATCTCCGACGAGGAAATCGTGCAGCGCCTGGTCTATGCCCTGGTCAACGAGGCGGCGCATATCCTGGAAGAGGGCATAGCGTCGAAGGCCAGCGACATCGACATGGTCTACCTCATGGGTTACGGCTTCCCGATCCACCGTGGCGGC
>CAZIYA010000293.1:0-4880 GCA_964543355.1 uncultured Polaromonas sp. | reverse complement strand
TTCCTGGTGGTGCGCGGCGACGGGAGTCAAGGCGCCACCGAATGCGGCGACGACTTCGGCGCGGGATTTGCGCTGCGGCACGGCCACGTTTTCCTTGCGTGCAACGTACCACCAGGTGGCCCACAGCGCTGCGGCGAGCATGATGCCGGGAGCGATGCCGGCCATAAACAGCCTGGAGATCGACACGTTCGCGGCCACCCCGAAGATCACGAAGCCGATGCTGGGCGGGATGATGGGCGCGATGATGCTGGCCGATGCCAGCAGGCCGGCTGAACGCGCCTTGTCGTGGCCCGCCGCCACCATCATGGGCAGCAGCAATGCCGACAGCGCTGCCGCATCGGCCACTGCCGAGCCGGACAACGCAGCCATCATCACCGCCGCCACGATGGCGACATAACCCAGGCCGCCCTTGACGTGGCCCACCAGGGTCAAGGCGAAGTTGACGATGCGGCGCGACAGGCCGCCCGCGTTCATTACCTCCCCCGCCAGCATGAAGAAGGGCACGGCCAGCAGCGGAAAACTGTCGGCGCCGTTGATGACGTTCTGCGCAAGGATCTGCGCGTCGAACATGTCGAGATGCCACATCAGCGCGGCGCCGCACAGCAGCAGGGAAAAGGCAATGGGAATACCCAGCGCCATGGCGGCGAGCAGGGACCCGAGGAAGATGGCGATGGTCATGCGAGGGCTCTTGCGGACTAGCCAGGTGTTGAGGAAGCATGCGGCACGTCTTCCGATTCGCGGATGCCGACCAGCTCACTGTCGGCCAGCTGCCCCGTGAGCAGCCGCCACAAATCCCTGAGCAGGATCACTGCGCCGGAGATGGCAAACACCAGGCCGCAGCCATAAAACAGGGCCATGGACACCTCCATCGCCGCGCTGGTGGAGTCCCAGTTGATCTTCACCTGGTCCAGCGTTCCCTTGAAAAGCAGCCAGCAGATGAACAGCATGAGCACATGCCCCAGGCCCAGGCAGATTTTCTTGCCAAGCACAGGCAGGCGGGCCACCAGCGTGTCGGTGCCCAAGTGGGCGCGCTCGTTGAGGGCCACGATCGCGCCCAGAAAGGTCAGCCAGACAAAAAGCCAGCGCGACAGCTCTTCAGATACGGCGATGCCGGAGTTGAAGGCGTAGCGCAACACCACGTTGGTGAAGACCAGCACCACCATCACGGCCAGGCTCGCGGCCATCAGCCAGGACAAAAGCTGGCAATACCTATCAATGATTTTCCGGACCACGTTGTCTCCTGCGGGCGCTGCGACCGGCGCCTCAATTCGTAATGTACGAACTAGTTAGTTTCTACGAATCGGTAGTTACCCGCATGCAGGCGGAAGCTGAACAGAAGAAAGCGGATCAGGCGCGAACGAAACGCACAACCATTTCGATGATGCTGTCGCGGCGGGCAGCAATGGCCTGCGGCGACTGGGCGTCCCGCTTGAAGATCAGGCCGAAGGTGTGCTGGTTGGACACGTTGAAAAACGTCAGCGCCGAGATGGAGGCATGGATGTCGATCGGGTCCAGGCCGGGCCGGAACACCTTGTCGGCCACGCCACGGTCGTAGAGCTGGCGAATGGCCTGGATGGCCGGCACGTTCAGCTCCTGGATGCTCTTGCTCTGCGCAAGGTAGGCCCCGCGCTCCATGTTTTCGGTCATCACCAGCCGGATGTAGTCCTGATTGTCGTGGTGATGGTCGAAGGTGAAACCCACCAGGCGGCGCAGGGCGTCCTCGGGCGGCAGGTCTTCCAGGTGCAGCTCGCCCTCGATGGCGCGCATGCGGCGGTAGGCTTCCTCCAGCACCGCGATGTACAAACCTTCCTTGCTGCCGAAGTAGTAATAGATCATGCGCTTGCTGGTGCGCGTGGCGGCCGCAATCTCGTCGATGCGTGCACCGCTCAGCCCCTTGTTGGCGAACTCCGTGGTCGCCACCTCGAGAATCCCGGCCATGGTCCGCACCGGGTCATTGGTGCGTGTGGTTTCCCGCTGCACGGCCTTGCCCGCCGGTTTTGCAGTTTGCGCGAAATGTACTGCCTGGTTCATTCCGGGAGTATAGGGGCGACAGGGCTGGCTGTGCGGCTGCTTGCAGCAGGGTTCGATGGCTCCATCAGCCCGGAGGAGCCGTCATGACTGCAGCCAACAAGCTATTCGCAGCAAACGGCGCAGCGCCCCAGTCGCTACTTGTTTGATAGCTGCTAGCGCCCGCCCCTTATGGGCTGGAGGCCGATTTCATTCATCATTCAGGCCGCAGCGGGTCGGCGGCAGCCCAGCAGCCTGGTGCCGGATCGCGCACAATGGCCGGGCTCCATGCATACCCGACACTTCCTCCAGCTCATCGCCCTGTCCGCCCTCTGGGGCGGTTCCTTCCCCCTGCTGCGCATCGCCAGCCCCGTCTTCGGCCCGTGGCTGCTGGCCGGTGCGCGCTGCCTGCTGGCGGCTGTGGTGCTGACCCTGCTCATGCGTGCCCTGCGTGAGCACTGGCCGCCGCGCGATGCCTGGCCGCGCCTGGCGCTGCTGAGCGTGCTGACCGTGGTGGCGCCCTTTGTGCTGTTCAACTGGGCGGCGCTGGTGATTCCGGCCGGTTATTCGGCGGTGCTCAATGCCACCGCGCCGCTGTTCGGCGTGCTGGGCGCCGCCTTGGCGCGCGAGGAGCGGTTGACCTCGCGCCGTCTGCTGGGTTGCGCCGTGGGTTTTGCCGGCGTGGCCCTGCTGGTGCAGCTTGGCCCGGTGGCCGTGACGCCGCGCGTCGTGCTGGCCGCCCTGGCCTGTATCGGCGCGGCCGCCGGCTACGGTTTCGGCTCCATCCTGATGAAGCGCGCCACCATGGCCCACCACCCGCTGCCAGCCTCGGCGGTGGTGCATGTGGCCGCGGCGCTGATCTTGCTGCTGCCCGCAGGCGCCGCCCTGCCCTCGGCCCACTACACCCACGGCGCCATGGTCGCGGTGGCGGTGCTGGGCATGTTCACCTCGGGCCTGATGTACTGGATCAGCATGCGGCTGATGCGCGAGATTCCCGCCAGTGCCGCCACCTCGGCGGCCTTCATGATTCCGCTCTTCGGCGTGGCCTGGGGCGGCATGTTTCTCGGTGAGCCGGTCACCTGGGGCATGGCGCCGGGCTGCGTTCTGGTGCTCACCGCAACGGCGCTGATCACCGGCTTCAATCCTTTCAAGGCGGCCCGGGATTCCTGAAGCCTCACTGGACGCTACGAAATCCGTAGCTGCCTGCGCCCCCCCATAAGGGCCGGGAGCATAAAACACCTTGAACTTTCGGCAAATCAGTGTGCGAAGGCATCCAGACCACGCTGCACACGCCAGGCGACAAAGGCGCAAGCCGTTGCGACCACGCTGGCCGCGGTGCAGGCCCAGTACACGCTGACCAGCCCGAAGGCCGAACTCAGCAGCCCCCCGGCCAGGCCGCCCAGCACACCCGGCATGCCGTAAGCCACCACCACGTAAAGCGCCTGCCCGCGGCCGCGCAGCCGGCCCGGGAAATGGTGCGACAGCAGCGCGGTGCATACCGTGTGGTGGGTGGCAAAGGTCAGCGCATGCAAGGCCTGCGCAAACAGCATCAGCAGCAACACACCGGGCAAGGTGGCGGTGATGCCCATGCGCAGCACCATGGCGGCCGAACACACCATCAGCCACGCGGTCAGGCTCAGCCGCGGCAGCCAGCGGCCCTGGGTGTAGAACCAGCCGATCTCCACGATGACCGAGAAGGCCCACAACACACCGATCATGGTTTTGCTGTAGCCCATCGCGTCGAGGTACAGCGAGAAGAAAACATACACGCCGATGTGCGCCAGCACATGGAAAAACGCCGAAGCAAAAAACCACAGCACCGCACGCTGGAAAAGAACCGGCAGCACCGGCAGCTTCAGCTCATGCGCGCCGGCCGCTTCCTTCACATCCGGCAGCAGCCAGACACTGACCGTCAGCGCCAGCAGCGAGAGGAAAGTCCAGGCCGGGAAATGGTTCATGCCGAAAAACTCGAACCAGCTGCCGGCGGCAAACACCGTGACCAGAAAGCCGAGCGAGCCCCAGAGCCGCACCCGGCCGTAACGCCGTGCATCGAAGGCACCGCCCTGGCTGATCAGGTGCGCCATGGCGGCTTCGCTCACCGGCATCATGGGGCTGGTGTGGGAGAACATCACCACCAGCACGGCGGCCAGCCACCAGATGCCATAACCCGAACCGAAGTCCAGCCACAAGCCGAGCGAGGAAATCAGCGCCACCGTGGCGCCATAACGCAGCAGCTTGACGCGCTCACCGGTGTGGTCGCTGAGTGCGCCCCAGCCGTAAGGCGCAAACAGCCGGGTGGCCGCCTGCACCGAAGTCAGCAGGCTGATCGCCAGGAGGCTGAAGCCCAGCTCCTTGAGCCACAGCGGCAAATAGGGATTGAAAAAACCGATGTGGGCGAAATAGCTGGCCGACAAGGCCGCAAACGGCACCAGCTGGCGGCGCCCGGCCGCCGGAGTACCTTCAGACATGGCTCAGGAGCTGCTCACACCGAGCCCTTGATCGCCTTCATGGGCGAGACCACATCACCGCACTGCGCGCGCTGGCGCAGGGCATGCTCCATCACCACCAGCGCCAGCATGGCCTCGGCAATCGGCGTGGCGCGTATGCCCACACACGGGTCGTGCCGGCCCTTGGTCACCACGGAAGTCGGCTGGCCCGCCATGTCAATCGATTCGCGCGGCGTGATGATGGAGCTGGTCGGCTTGATGGCAATCGACACGTCCAGGTCCTGCCCGGTGCTGATGCCGCCCAGCACACCGCCGGCGTTGTTCGACTTGAAACCCGCGGGCGACAGCGAATCACCGTGCGTGGTGCCGCGCTGCGTGACGCTGGCAAACCCGGCGCCGATTTCCACACCCTTGACCGCATTGATA
>CAZIYA010000292.1:0-4883 GCA_964543355.1 uncultured Polaromonas sp. | reverse complement strand
GGTGGCAAACTCGCGCGTCAACTGCGCTTCAAGCGGCCAGACCACACCCACCTTGTGCAGGCGGATGCCGAGCTGGCGGCAGGTCGCGTCGTCCAGGCCCAGGTCAATCAGGGCCTGGCGGGTGTCGTTGTAGGCTTTGCCGCTGGCAATGATGCCAAAACGGTCGTTCGGGCCTTCGATCACGTTGTAGTTGAGCCGGTTGGCGCGGATGTAGGCCAGCGCGGCATACCACTTGTAGTCGAAGAGGCGGGCTTCCTGATCCAGTGCGGCGTCGGGCCAGCGGATGTGCACACCGCCCGGCGGCATCTGGAAGTCGGTCGGAAATTTGATCTGTACACGCTCCGGATCGATCATCGCGGTGGCGCTGGATTCGACAATTTCCTGGATGGTTTTCATGCCGGCCCAGACGCCCGAGAAGCGGCTCATCGCGAACGCATGCACGCCGAGGTCCAGGATCTCCTGCACATTGGCCGGGAAAAACACCGGCAGGCCGCAGGCCTTGAAGATATGGTCGCTCTGGTGGGCCGCGGTCGAGCTTTTGGCCACATGGTCGTCGCCGGCCACCGCAATCACGCCACCCCAGGGCGTGGTCCCCGCCATGTTGGCATGTTTGAACACATCGGAGCAGCGGTCCACGCCGGGCCCCTTGCCGTACCAGATGCCGAACACGCCATCGAACTTGTTGGTGCCGGGTGGTGAAAAACCCAGTTGCTGCGTGCCCCACAACGCCGTGGCCGCCAGCTCTTCGTTGACGCCCGGCTGGAACACAATGTTCTGCGCCTTCAGGTAGCTGGATGCTTTCCACAGGGCCTGGTCGTAACCGCCCAGCGGCGAACCGCGGTAGCCGCTGATGAAGCCCGCGGTGTTTTTGCCCTGCAGGGCATCGCGCTGGCGCTGCAGCATGGGCAGCTTGACCAGCGCCTGGACACCGCTCATGAAAGCCTGGCCGTAGTCCAGGCTGTATTTATCGTCGAGCGTGACCGTCTCGAGGGCTTTGCGAATGTGTTCGGGCAGGGGGGCGTTCATTTTGTCTCCAATCGTGGGGCGGACACCGCCTTCTGGGCGGAGCGAAAAGGCTTACACCCGGGTAGGGTAATGCCTCTATATAAAAGGAAAGTGTAGGCTCGATGCCCAGATAAGTCTTTGCTTTTTATGCCCTGTTTCGCTAGATACAGGAAAGATTCTTGCTTAAAATTGGCAGTTATGGAAACACTTGACAAGTTTGACGTCGCCATCCTGAATGAATTGCAAACCGACGGGCGGCTGAGCAATGCCGAACTCAGCGCCCGCGTCGGACTGAGCGCCGCGCCATGCTGGCGGCGCGTGCGGGCCCTGGAGGAAGGGGGCTTCATCAAGGGTTACCGCGCGGAAATCGACCGCCACAAGATTGGCCTGGGCGTGCTGGCTTTTGTGCGCCTGGATGCGGACCGCAACACCGGTGACGCGACCAGCGCGATGGAAGAGGCCATTCGCAAGCTGCCGGAGATCATTGCCTGCCACTACATCAGCGGCACCGGCACCTTCGAGTTGCAGGTGGTGGCGCGGGATCTGGACAGTTTTTCGCGCTTTGCCCTGAAAAGCCTGCTGAACCTGCCCAATGTGAAGGACATGCACACCAGTTTTTCGCTGGGCGAGATCAAGTCCAGCAGCGTGCTTCCATTGGGCCACCTGACAGGCAAGGCCGCGTAAGATAGTTCTCCATGGCCATTCGCCGACCCCTTCTTGCCCTGTTTTCAGTGTCTTTTGTGGCTCTAGCCCTTTTTGCGCGGGCGCAGACAGCTCCTGATTTAATAGCAAACCCAGGTGCGATGCCACTGCGCAATCTGCAGATCGAAGTGCGGCAGCTACGCGACAGCCACCAATCGCAGAGCACCCTGGGTGCCTCGGGCACGGTGCTGCTGGTGCCCGGGCAGTCCGGAGGGAACGTCAATATCACCGCGCAAAACGACCAGCGCAAGGACTCAGGCCACCTCACTCAGCGGCTGCTGGTACTCAACGGCCGCAGCGCCAACATCATGCTGGGCAACAATGTTCCCTTGCGGCTGCTGCACAGCTTTGTGCAAAACGGCGTCGTGCGTTACGGCAGCGGGACGGTGCTGGTGAACGCGGGCAGCGGTTTTTCTGCCACCCCGCTCTGGCGGGGCGGCGACAGTGCCGAGCTGGAGCTGGCCGCCGTGCAAAGCACGCGCAACGCCATGGCACCACCCACCGATTCCCGGGTGGCAACCACGCTGGTTGTTCCTCTCAACGAATGGATGACTGTGGCCCAGTCGGATGAAGCCGGTACGGGCAACAGTTCTGCCCCGCTCAACCGGACGCAGTCGGCGAACCGGTCGGCATTGACGGTGCAGTTGCGGATTTCCGTGCGATAGCCGCCTGCCACACAGACACCGGAACGCTCTTTCTCAATCCCGCACGCAACGTGCCATCAGTGGCAGCAGGGGGTAATGCAGCACCGCCTCGCGCCCGCCCGGCCCCAGGCCAAATTCGGCCCGCATGCGTGTGTTGCTGTAGACCGGCTGCGAAGGGCCCTGACCGCCGGCGTCCCGAAAAAGCACATCCGAATCACGCGAGCCCTCGATCAGCGCGCTGTCATCGACAAACCTCACGCTGAAGTCAACGCCGTGTTCACAGCGGTAAGGCGTCGCCGCAGAACCCGTGCCGGAGGTGGCACAGGCCGACAACATCGCGACCGGGGCCAGCAACAGAAGCAGCCGGATTCGGGACGCCATGATCATTTGGGCCACAACACCCACAGGCGCAAGGGCTGGTTCACGCGGCTCGCCAGTTCACCGGCCTGCGGCCCGGTGCCGGCAAAATAGTCGGCCCGCACGGCGCCGACGATGGCGCTGCCCGTGTCCTGTGCCATCACCAGTTTCTGCAAGTCAAGCGCCGCGCCGCGCGAGGCGAGCCAGACCGGGGTGCCGTAGGGAATGCTCTCCCGGTCCACGGCGATCGACCGGCCTGGTGTCAGCGGCACGCCTTGGGCACCACGCGGCCCGAAGGCAGCGTCCATCTCGCTCAAAGCCTCTTCGCGGAAAAAGATGTAGCGCGGATTGCTCCACAGCAGCTGTGACAGGCGCTGCGGGTTTTGCGCAACCCAGGTCTTGGTTGATTCCGGCCAGGGAGCAACCATGCGGCCCTGGCCCTGATCGATCAGCCATTGGGTGATGCTGCGAAAAGGCTGCTCGTTGGAACCTGCAAAGGCCACGCGCACGGTACGCTGCGCACCGTCGGCTTCGGTGACAGCCAGCCGGCCGGAACCCTGAATGTGCAGCGACATGGCATCAATCGGATCGGCCAGCCAGGCGATTTCCCGCCCCCTCAACGCAGCCTGCGCCTCGGGCAGGGTCTCGATTTCCTGCCGCGTGTACCAGGGCTTGCGCCCGCCCAAGCCCGCTGGCGGCTGGTACAGCGGGACCGCATAACCATTGCCGGGCTGGCGGCTGGCCTTGAGCAGGGGTTCGTAATAACTCGTGAGCAAACCATCTGCCTGGCCCTGCGGCGTTTCGACGCGATAAGGCTGCAGCCGGCTGGTCATCCAGGCTCGCTGCTCGTCCCCTGTGGCAATGCTCAGGCGCCGCACCTCGCCGCACAGGGGCGCAAATGCCGGGCTGGGCCGCTCGCAGCTTTTGAGCCAGGCATTCCAGGCCTCAAACAGGGCATCGTTTTCAAACCCCGGCAGTTCGCTCCAGGCCACGGGCACCCAGCGGCTCTTGCCACGCATCACGACGGAAGCCTGGGCTGCCGCCTCGGGGCGCACGGGCACGCTGGCAGCGGCAGGCCCGGATGGCGCCGGCACCGCCGCTGGCGGCGTTGCGCAGGACGCAAGTGCCAGCGCGATGGCGATAATGGCAAGAGTCGGCGTTATCCGGAAAAAAACAGTCATGGCCTTACTTTTACTCGAAGCCCTCGGGGCGCTGCTCATTCTGGTCTTCATTGTCTGGTGGACGATGTTCTCCGGCCGCAGCAAGGGCGAGCTCAAGGAAGACGTCCGGCGTGAAGCCGACCCCCGGAAGCCGGGCGATCCGCTATAAATTACGGAGCAGGTTCGCCAGCTCCACCGCCGACTTTACCCGCATTTTGTCAAAAACCCGGGCTCGGTGGACTTCCACCGTCCGCACGCTGATGTCCAGCTGGTCGGCCACCAGCTTGTTCGGCAGCCCCTCCACCACCAGCCGCATCACGTCACGTTCGCGCTCGGTCAGGCCGTCCAGCCGGGTCCGCAGGCTGGTGTGCTCGCTGCGCTGGGCCAGCGCTGCCGCAGACTGCGCCAGCGCCTGCTCGATGCGGTCCACCAGCACGTTGTCGGAAAATGGTTTTTCGCAAAAATCGAAAGCGCCGCGCTTGACCGCGTCCACCGCGGTCGGCACGTCGGCATGGCCAGTCAGGAAAATCACCGGCAGCGTCGGCAACAAGCCGTAGCCAATCAGCTTTTCGAACATGGCCAGGCCGCTCATGCCCCCCATGCGCACATCCAGCAAGGCGCAAGAAGGCGAAGTGACATCAAAGGCGCCCGAGATCCGCGCGTCAAATGCTTCGGCGCTGGCAAAGGTCTCACTGTTCAGGCGCCGGGAACGCAGCAGCCAGGCCAGCGCCTCGCGCACACTGGCGTCGTCATCCACGATGTACACCGCAGCGTTCTGGATGGGTTCCATGCCGACTCCTTCTTGATACTGGGTCAACCGGTCGCCGCTTCGTGCGGCATGGCAACGGTAACCGCCACCGGCAATGTAAAGGTGAAAATCGTACCCTGAGGCTGCACCGGCTCAAAACCGAGAAAGCCGCCATGCTGTTCGATCACCGTGCGGCACAGGCTCAGCCCCAGACCCATGCCTTCGGCCTTGGTCGTGAAAAAGGGGGTGAAGAGCTGGCGCGCCACC
>CAZIYA010000291.1:0-4884 GCA_964543355.1 uncultured Polaromonas sp. | reverse complement strand
CGCAATCAGCCCCAGCGAGCCGCGAATCGACGTCAGCGGCGTGCGCAGCTCGTGGCTCACGGTGGAGACAAACTCGCTCTTGATGCGGTCCACGTGTTTGAGTGCGGTGACGTCGGTGGCCTGTACATAAAAGCCGACAACCTTGCCCTCGTCAGCGTCCTCCCCGTAACGCGGAAAATAATTGACCACATAGTCCCGCAGCTCGCCGCGGAGGTTTTTCCGGACGCGGTCGTAAACCACCGGATAACCCGCCAGGACCTGCTCAATGGCGGGGATGTTGCTCTGGTAGATCTCTTCGCCTAGCACTTCACGCATGTGCCTGCCGTCGATCTGTGCTGCCGACAAGCCCAGGCCTTCCTCATAGGCCAGGTTGTGGAAGCGGTAGCGCTGGTCGGCATCGATGTACGACAGCAGGGCGGGTGTGTTGTCGGTGATATCGCGCAACTGCGATTCGCTGCTGCGCAGAAGCTCACCGGCATCGCGCGCGTCCTTCTCTGAACGAACCAGCTTGCGCACCAGCGGTGTGACCAGAAGATGGAGCAGCAGCATGCCGGCAACCACCAGTCCCCCCAGCAGCGGCAGGATGTATTTGAGCTGGGCAAGGATGGGCGAGTACAGCTCCTTCTGGTCAACCTTGAGCACCATCCCGAAGCCGGCGGGCGCAACTGGCGCGTAAGCCGCCACCACTTGCTCGCCGCGGTAATCCCTGGCGGCGATCATGCCGGTGTTTCCAAGCAGCGCGTGGCTCATGGGCAGGGCCGTTCCTCCGACCACACGGTCGGTGCGCCCGAAACCGATGCCGGCCAGGCGCCCCACGAAACAGTCCATGGCCTTGCCACCATCGTCCAGCGGCGCGCAGACCGCGAACTCGGCACTCTGCCCCATGGTGCCGACTTCGCCAAACACACGGCTCAACAGGGGCAGGGTGGCCTCCGTGATGACGGCACCCACGCGAAGCCCTTTCTGGTCGAGGATGTCCAGGTGCGTCTGGACCGTGAATTTTTCGTTCCACAGCAGGATGGCGCGGTCCATCTTGCTCAGCGAGACGTGTTTTTCATCGGCGTGGGAAAAACTGCCGGCGCGTCCCACTTCACGGCCCCGTGCGTCAAGAAACGACATGCCCTTGAAGCCGGTGGGCAGAAACGAGGTGGCGGCCCGCTGCATGGCAAGCAGGGCCGTGGCATCGTCCGGCGTGGTCTCCAGCGTCTGCAAGGTCTGCACCAGGAAGGGGCGGGTGGCCACTGTGCGCGCGTCGGTCAGGGCCCGGCTGATCTGGCTTTCAAACAGGCGGGCATTGCTTTGCAGCGCTGCCTGCAGGCTGCGGCTGAGAACAGCCTCGGTCTGCCGCTCCATGACGGCATACACGGCCATGCCCGCCGCAATGCTGGTTGCCAGAAGGATGAGACCGCCAATAAGCGCGATCCGGCGGTCTTGACGCATTGAAAACAAAGGTTCCCTTTTTGTCTCGGAGCGCAGCCTTTCCGCGCATAGAGTCGTGTCGAGAATAGCGCCGTTTCCCTGTTTTCGGTGTGTTCTGCAGCCAACGTGGCATGTGATATCTGCGCCGGAGCCGCTATCGCCCGGTCTGTGGCGCCTGTGCCACCCTATGCGGGTCGAAAACCAGCGCACGGACGTTTGATTTTGCGAACAGTGAATCCTTTTCGCCTTTGACCCCCTCTTTGCGGATGATGATTTTTTGCCGGCCCACGCTATTGCATGAAAAAACGGCCTCGAGCCCTTTGCGGGCGGGCGCGAACAGCTATTGATTCGGTAGCGTGCGGGCGGCCTGTCCGGCTCAGTGCAGCCGGTCAGCCAGCTGCGCCAGGCCGGCGCGGCGGTGCACGCCGAGTTTGTCGAACAGGCGCTGCAGGTAGGTGCGCACGCTGGGCAGGGCGATCGCGAGCTCGCGGGCAATTTCCTTGTCGGTCAGGCCGCGGCACACGCAGCGCGCCACCTCCATCTCGCGCCGGCTCAAGACCGCCGGCGGCAGCGTGGCCGGGGCAGGGAGCGAGCGGCGCGCGCGCCGCAGCGCGGCCACGAAGGCCGGCTCCAGCATGTCCAGCAGTTGCTTGTCGTGGGCAGTGAACTCGTTGCCGCGCCGCCCGCGCCAGATGCGCAGGTCGCCCAGCGCCTCGTCGCCGTCGAAGGCATGCAGGTTGATGCCCCAGTGCAGGCCGTCGCGCGCCAGGAAGTCGTTGAAGAACTCGGTTTTCAGGAAGTCACGGCGCGGCATCACTTCACTGACCAGGGTGGCGTGGCGGCGCGACTGCAGCGCAAAGGTGATCGGGTCGCGGTACTGGTACCAAGCCTCGTAGCGCTGCAGGTTGGCCGGGTCCATGTGGATGGCCACCGGGTGGGCGAAGCAGCCCGAGGGCGCGCTCCAGATGTAGGAGGCAAAGTGGTCGGCGCGAAACAGCGCCAGCGTGGCCTGGCCCATGCGCTCGCGAATTTCGCGCTCGTTGAGGTCCTCGGCCAGTAGTGAAAAGCAGGTGGCCAGTGCGCGTTGCTCGGTGCCGGACAGGAACATGGCGGGCCTCTACAAAGGAGCGAAGGAGCGGTTGAAAACCGTGTGGTGCGGCAAGCCTAGCGCCAACCCCGGCGCCGGTCAATCTGCCGTGTCATCGAATTCGATGACAGACAGCCGGGGCGGCAGGCGCGATGATTTTGCGGCAAGCACCCCCACCCACCAGGAGCAACCATGGCCCGCATTTCCCTTCCACACACCTGCAGCGCCCTGGCGGCTGCCGCCGCACTTTCGGCCTGCAGCGGCCCGGGTGGTCTGCGCACCGCGGCCGACATCGACACGCTCACCGCCACCGAGGCCGCGGCCCGCATCTGCAGCGGTGCGCTGAGCAGCGAAGCGCTGGTGCAGGCCTACCTGGCACGGGCCAAGGCCCGGCCTGAGCTGAACGCCTTTGTCACGCTGGACGAAACCGGCGCCCTGCAGGCCGCGCGCGCGGCCGACCAGCGCCGTGCGCAGGGCGGCGCCTGCCTGCCGCTACAGGGTGTGCCCATCGTCGTCAAGGACAACATCCAGGCCCGGGGCCTGCCCGCCACGGCCGGCACGCCGGCGCTGAAAAACTTTGTGCCCACCGCCGACGCCCCCGTGCTGCAGAAGCTGCGCGACGCCGGCGCCATCGTGCTTGGCAAGACCAACCTGCATGAGCTGGCCTTTGGCATCTCCGGCTACAACCCGGCCTTCAACACCGGGCCCAACCCCGGCGTTCGCAATGCCTATGACGCGACAAAGATGGCCGGCGGTTCGTCGGCCGGCAGCGCGACTGCGCTGGGCGCACGCATGGCGCCCGCCGGGCTGGGCACCGACACCGGGGGTTCACTGCGTGTGCCGTGTGCGCTGAATGGCTGTGCCTCGCTGCGGCCCAGCATGGGGCGTTACCCGCAGGCCGGCATCGCGCCGATTTCGCACACGCGCGACACGGCCGGCCCGATGGCGGTGGCCATGGCCGACGTGGAACTGCTGGACCGCGTGGTCACGGGTGCGCCCGCGCTGCTGCCCGCCGACCTGAAGGGTGTTCGCCTCGGCGTGGTGCCCGGTTTCCTGGCCAACCTGGACAGCGACACGCGTACTGCCTGGGAAGCATCGCTGGCCCGGCTGAAAGCGGCCGGCGTCACCGTGGTCGATGTCACCATGCCCCAGCTGGCCGAGCTCAACGGCAAGGTGGGCTTTCCGGTGGCGCTGTACGAAGCGTACGACGACATGGTGGCCTACCTGGCCAGGTACAACACCGGCGTCAGCATCCGCCAGATGGCAGCAAGCATTGCCAGCCCGGATGTGAAGGGCACCTACGACGCGCTGGTGAATCCGCGCAAGCTGCCCGCGCCGAACGGCCTGGTCGATGCCGCGCCCATCTACCTGGCCGCCATGACGGTGCACCGGCCCGCGCTGGTCAAGCTGTACGCCGACACCTTTGCCGGCCAGCGGCTCGACGCGCTGGTGTTCCCCACCGTGCCGCGCACCGCGCTGCCCGCCACGCCCGAAGCCAGCAGCCTGGAGAACTTCGGCCTCTTCATCCAGAACACTGACCCCGGCAGCAACGCCGGCATTCCCGGGCTACAGCTGCCCATGGGCCTGGGCGCCAGCAGCCGCCTGCCGACAGGGCTGGAGCTGGACGGGCCGGCCGGCAGCGACAGGCGGCTGATTGCGATTGGCCTGGCGCTGGAAGGGGTGTTGGGGCGTTTGCCGGCAGCGCGTTAGGCGCAACTACCTCTACAGACAATTGCACACACTTGGGCTGGGCAAAGCTGCGTCTGCTGGCGCACCTGACTCGTAAGTCTTCATGAAACGCAACGACAAGGTTTCACCGGCACCGCATCCCGCGGCGCTGCAACCAAGGAGTGAGCAACATGAAAACCACACAGGTCTCCCTGATCGGCATCTCGCTTGTTTCGGGCATCCTGCTCGGCATCGCGGCAACACTGCTGTTGATTTCGCCGGCCATGGCGAACAAGCCGGACTCTGCCTACGCCGCGCCAGACGCCATTTTTTCGCCGCAGCCAGCGCCTATGGCCGGTGAATATTTCCCCGCGCAGTTTGAGGAAGCCCAGCGTAATGCCAGGCAACATGAGCTGCCCGCGCAGTTCTGATTCACAGAGGTCAAGCGATGGTCAGGCGGCGGCGGGCTGCCCGAAGATGCAGCGGAAGCCGCGCTGCGTGTCCATGTACTCGTGCACGCGGTGGATGCGGCCTTCCTGCAGCGCGATGATGAAGCAGTACTCGTTGTCATAAGGGCGCCCGCTGGCCAGCGTGGCCTGCAGGCGCTGCTCAAGCACCACCACCGGACCATCCGAGAACAGGCCCGTGAAAGTCACGGTGAGGTCTTTCACAAACAGCCGGTGCATCTCCTCGCTCAGGAAACGGACGAT
>CAZIYA010000290.1:0-4895 GCA_964543355.1 uncultured Polaromonas sp. | reverse complement strand
TGGCCGATAACACGTATTCGGCGGTCCACTGCGTGGGCCGCCGCAGTCCATTTGCCCCCACGCTCGGCACTGGCGTGTCCTCGCTGCCCCCCGAGGGGGCTGTTTTTCCTAGGGGCGGCCCGTCGGAAAAAGTGCGTATTCATCTGACGGATGTGTTATCCGAGTTCCAGGCCCCGCCGGTGAACGATGTGTTCATCGCCTTGGGCACCACCATCAAGGTGGCCGGCAGCCAGCAGGCTTTCCGGGCTGTCGATTTCGAGGCGGTTGTGGCCCTGGCCACATCGGCGCGTGCTGCGGGCGCTACCCGCCTGGGCATCGTCAGCGCCATGGGCGCCGACGCAAAATCCCCCGTTTTTTACAACCGCATCAAAGGCGAGATGGAGCACGCTGTCGCCCAACTCGGCTATGACAGTGTGACCTTCGCGCGTCCGTCGCTGCTGGCGGGCGACCGTGAGAGCCTGGCCCAGCCCGCGCGCGGCGGCGAAAAAATCGCCCTCGCGGCCATGCGTTTGTTCAAACCGCTGATTCCGGCCAACTACCGCACCATCAGGGCTGCCGACGTTGCCAGCGCTCTGGTCCGCGCAGTGCGTGCCGGCCAACCCGGGCAGCATGTGCTGCTGTCGGGCGACATGCAGTCTGGCTGAATTTTCAGATCAAATCGTGCCCTAGCCCTTTATGGACGGGCGCCACCAGCTATAAAACTGGTAGCAAACTCGTCTTTGCGGAAACAGGCTGGTGGTCCAGCTCCCGCCTTCAATCCAGGGTCGCCTTCCTTGACGCCAGCACACCGGCCACGATGTCCTCCGGCCGGCTGGCCACGTCAAAGCGCTGCGCATTTTCTTCCTCACCCGGCACCTCCAGCGTGCCCAGCTGGCTCGCCAGCAGCGACAGCGGCATGTAATGCCCGGTACGCTCGGCCATGCGTGCAGCCAGCAAATCGGAGGCGCCATGCAGGTAAATAAAACGCAGGTCGGGTGCGCCCTGGCGCAGGATGTCGCGGTAGGAACGTTTGAGCGCCGAACATGACAACACCAGGCCTTGCCCCGCCAGCCGCGCCTGCCGGATGCGCCCGGCCAACGCCTGCAGCCAGCCCTCGCGGTCTTCATCACTCAAGGCAAAACCGGCCGCCATACGTGCCACATTGCGGGCCGGATGCAGGCTGTCACCTTCAAGGAAAGACACCCCGAGGGCCGCAGCCAGCTGCGCACCCACCGTGCTTTTGCCGCAGCCGCTGACACCCATGACCACGTAAATGGCAGGCACCAGCGAGTTGCCCTCCTCCGCGAGGCGGGGGGCCTGGATATCGCTGTCCGGGTTCACACCATTTTCAGCTGCCGTGCAGGCTGGCTGAGGCTGGGCAGGCGGCGGCGCGAGGACAGCACTTCCTCGATGTCGTTACGCGCGCTGTCAATCAGTTGCTGGATGGCTTTTTCTGCGCGGTCCGGGTCGTGCGCAATCACCGCATCCAGCACCTCCCGGTGCATGGGCAGGGAAATTTGCGGGCCATTCTTGCGGCGCGTGGAAATCTCGAAGCTGGTGCGCAGCAGCGCACCCAGCACCTTGCTCATCTGCACCAGCATGCGGTTGCGCGAGGCCTTCAGCAGGCCCTGGTGGAAAAGCAGGTCGAAGGTGACATAGTCGCCGCCTTCTTCCACGGCGCGCCGCATGCCGGCATAAGCGAGCTCGATTTCGGCGAGGTCCTGCGCGGTGGCACGCACGGCCGCCAGCCGCATGGCCGCGGGCTCGACCACGCGGCGCAAATCCTGCAGGTCACGCAGGAATTCGGGTGTCAGGCCGGCCTTGGACTGCCAGACGATGACGTCGGCATCAAACCAGTTCCAGTGGTCTTCGGACAACACGCGGGTGCCGACCTTGGGACCGGTGGTGATCAGCCCCTTGGCGATCAATGATTTCACCGCCTCACGCACCACCGTGCGGCTCACCCCCAGCTCGGCGCACAGCGCCGGCTCGGGCGGCAGCGAGGCGCCCGCGACATAACGCCCCGAGACAATGGCTTCGCCGAGATGGTCCACCGTGTTGCCATGAACGTTCTTGATCATGGTCGTCCGTCCCCTAGCCACGCACAAATAGCGTGACCAGCGGGTCCGCCCCCACCTGACGGCTCCAGTGGCCGTGTACGGCCGCGTCGAAGGTGGCGCCTTCGGGCAGCAGGTCGGCCGAATAGAAATGCTGGCCCGGCCGGAAGATGCGCGACGTCCCGTCCTGCAGGCCTATCTCCATCTCGCCGCCCAGGATGACGACCCACTGCGTATAAGGGGAGCAATGAAACTGGCTGCGAAAACCCACCGGGCTGTGGCGCAGCTGGAAACCGCCGGAGGGGAAAAGCGCAGAAAGCATGGCTTGCGGCGAGCCCTCGCCGAGCGGCACTTCTTCTTCGCGGAATTTCGCGCGGCCGTCGGTATCGGTGAAAAGAATGACTTGGGTAAAAACGCTCACAGGGAACTCCGGCAGCACAGGGTAAAAAAATGTTTCATCACGCCAATTCTCTGTCAAAAGCAATCTGGACTTTCATGGACTGCCGCTTGTCTCCCGCCAACCGGAAGGCATCACCGGCCTGGCCGAAATCGAGAATGTCGGAAATCACGGGCCGGCCGTCGATCAAACCCTGGTTCAGGAAGGCGACCGCCACCGCAAACTCGGCATGGAAGCGGAAGGTGCCGCGCAGGTCAATTTCCTTGCCGACCAGCGTATTGAGCGGCATGGCGATGTTGCCGCCCAGGCCGATGGTGACAATCACGCCCCGGGGCGCCACCACATCGAGCCCCCCAATCAGGGCTTTTTCGCTGCCGGACGCCTCGAACATCACATCGAAACAACCCTTGTTGACAGCGAACGGCACCAATCCTTCGGGGTTTTGCGCCAGGTTGATGGCCTGGTCGGCGCCCATTTTCAGCGCGCAGGCCAGGGGCAGATCGGCGATGTCGGCCGCCACGATCTGCGCGGCACCGGCGCGGCGCAAACCGGCGATCAGCAGTGCGCCTATCGGCCCGCAACCGGTCACCAGCACGCGCTTGCCGAACACCGAGCCGGCGCGCGCGATGGCATGCAGACCGACCGAGAGCGGTTCGGCCAGCGCCGCCTGCGACAGCGGCAAGCCGTCGGCCACCGCATGCGCCTGGGCCGCATCAATCACCAGGGTTTCACGAAACGCGCCCTGCACATGGGGGAAACGCATGGCGCTGCCGTAAAAGCGCATGTCCATGCAATGGTTGTGCAAACCCTGCTGGCAATAGCGGCACATGCCGCAAGGCCGCGACGGTGAAATCGCGATACGCTGGCCCACGCGAAAACCGCTGACATCGCTGCCCAGCGCCTCCACCACACCCGACACCTCGTGACCCAGCACCATGGGCTCCTTGATGCGCACGGTGCCAAAACCACCGTGCTGGAAGTAGTGCAGGTCCGAACCGCAAATACCGCCAAAGGCAACACGCACCCGCATCTGCTGCGGCCCCATGGCCTCGTCAGCAAATGCATCAAGACGCAGATCCAGTGGGGCATGACAGACCAGGGCACGCATGATTTTCTCCGGGTAAATAGGCGGGTTCACAGGGTGGCCGTCACTCCGCCATCAACATACAGGACATGGCCGTTGACAAAGCTCGACGCGTCACTGGCCAGGAAAACGGCCGCGCCCGCCAGCTCGGCAACTTCACCCCAGCGCCGGCTGGGCGTACGCCCGGTCAACCAGGCGCAGAATCTTTCATCCGCGACAAGCTTTTCGTTCAGCTCCGTCTTGAAGTAACCAGGGCCCAGCCCGTTGACCTGCAGGCCGTGCGGGCCCCAGTCGATGGCCATGCCCTTGGTCAGCATCTTCACCGCACCCTTGCTGGCCATATAAGGCGCGATGTTGGGACGGCCCAGCTCACTTTGCACCGAGCAGATATTGATGATCTTGCCGCGCCGGCGCGGAATCATTTTTCGCGCAACAGCCTGGCCCATGAAAAAGACGCTGTCGACATTGGTGCGCATGAGTTCGTGCCAGTCGGCAGCAGGAAAATCTTCCAGCGGCATGCGCCGCTGCATGCCCGCGTTATTGACCAGGATGTCGATGGCACCCAGGGTCGTCTCGATATCTTCCACCGCCGCCTGGACGTCCGCCGCCTGGGTGACGTCAAAAGCACGGATATGCACCTGGAAACCCTCGCCACGCAAAACAGCGGCTGCACCCTCGAGCTTGCTCTTGTCCCGCCCATTGAGCACCAGCCCGGCGCCGGCCTGCCCCAGGCCGCGCGCCAGCGCAAAACCAATGCCGCCCGAAGAACCGGTGACCAGCGCCAGCTTGCCGTCGAGTCTGAAGGGGTTCGCCGTCATGAGCTGGCTCACTCCAGGCGCTGGCCGCTGGTTTCGTCAAACACGTGGGCTTTGCCGTGCGCAACTTCAAGATGCACGATGTCGTCCGGCTGCACGCTGGTGCGACCGTGCATCACCACGACAACTCGCGTGTCGCCAACTTCGAGCAGCAGTTCGGTCTCCGCGCCGGTCGGCTCCACCACAATCACTTTGGCGGGAATGCCTTGGCCCGTTGCAGACAGGGTCAGGTCGCCCGGCCGGACGCCATAAACCACCGCCTGGCCGTCCCGCCCCTGCGCCAGCATGTCCACCTGCCATGCATGGCCCTGCGACTCCACCCAGGCCCTCCCATCGGCCTGGCGCAGGGTCCCCTTGAGCACATTCATGGATGGCGAACCGATGAACTGCGCCACAAACAGGTTGCCCGGCCGGTCGAACAGTTCCAGCGGCGTTCCGATCTGCTCGATGATCCCGTCGTGCATGACCACGATCCGGTCGGCCATGGTCATGGCCTCGATCTGGTCATGGGTGACGTAGACCGTTGTGGTTTTCAGGCGCTGGTGCAGCGCCTTGATCTCGGC
>CAZIYA010000289.1:0-4917 GCA_964543355.1 uncultured Polaromonas sp. | reverse complement strand
AGTGGATGATGGGAATCGGCGTGCCCCAGTAGCGCTGGCGGCTGACGCCCCAGTCGCGCAGGCGCCAGGTGGTTTTTTTCTCGCCCAGGCCCTTGGCGGCCAGATCGGCGGCCACCGCATCGACGGCAGCCTTGAAAGCCAGGCCATCGTATTTGCCGGAATGGATCGCCACACCCTGCTGCTTGTCGCCGTACCAGTCGGCCCAGGCAACCGTGCTGTAGGTCTTGCCGGGAACATCCGTGACCTGCCTGATGGGCAGCTTGTATTTCTTCGCAAACTCGAAATCACGTTCGTCATGCGCCGGCACGCCCATCACGGCGCCGTCGCCGTAACTCATGAGCACATAGTTGCCGACCCACACCTCGACCTGGTCACCCGTCAGGGGGTGCGTGACAGACAGGCCTGTGCGTTCGCCCTTTTTTTCCTGCGTCGCGAGTTCGGCTTCGGTCGTGCCGCCGGACTTGCAGTCTTCAATGAAAGCTGCCAGCCTGGGATTCGTGGAAGCGGCATGGACAGCGAGCGGATGCTCCGGCGCCACGGCGCAGAAAGTCACACCCATGATGGTGTCGGCACGCGTGGTGAAAACGTACATCTTCCCGTCGCCGATCAGGGCACCGGAAGCGTCCTTGATGTCATGTGTGAACGCGAAACGCACGCCTTCGCTTTTGCCGATCCAGTTTTCCTGCATCAGCTTGACGCGCTCGGGCCAGCCCGGCAGCTTGTTGCTGACGCTATCGAGCAGCTCGTCGGCGTAGTCGGTGATCTTCAGGTAATAACCGGGGATCTCGCGTTTTTCGACCACAGCGCCGGTGCGCCAGCCCTTGCCGTCGATCACCTGCTCATTGGCCAGCACCGTCTGGTCCACCGGGTCCCAGTTGACGACCTGGGTCTTGCGGTAGGCAATGCCTTTTTCCAGCATCTTCAGGAAAAGCCACTGGTTCCACTTGTAGTAACCCGGGTCGCAGGTGGCGACCTCGCGGCTCCAGTCGATCGCCAGCCCCATCGCCTGCATCTGCTTTTTCATGTAGGCGATGTTGTCGTAGGTCCACTGTGCGGGGGGCACGCCGTTTTTCATCGCGGCGTTTTCAGCCGGCAGGCCGAACGCGTCCCAGCCCATGGGCATCAGCACGTTGTAGCCCTTCATGCGCAGGTAGCGCGTGAGCATGTCGTTGATGGTGTAGTTGCGCACATGGCCCATGTGCAGCTTGCCGCTGGGGTAAGGCAGCATGGAGCAGGCGTAGTACTTCTTTTTGGACCTGTCCTCGGTGACGCGGTAGGCGTCTGCGGCCGTCCAGTGGGCTTGCGCAATGCGCTCAACGTCGAGATGCTGGTATTTGTCTTGCATGGCGCAGGGAAAATGGAAAAGGAATAGAGCAGCCACTGGCTGCCGGATGCTGGGATTTTAGGCGCTGGCCCGGGCTGGTCCGGCCGGGCCGCCTTCAGGGCCGGGCGGGAGGCGTGTCTGCGACAAACCCGATGCGGTTCAGGCCGGCCTTTTGCGCAATGCCCATGAGCTCGACGATACGGCCATAAGGCACGACCTCGTCGGCACGCAACTGCACTTCCGTATCGGGATTCAGGGTGGCGCTTTGCTTCAGGCGCTGGCCCAGCTCGGCGCTGGAAACCGGCTGGTCGTTCAGGAACGCCTGGCCGGCCTTGTTGACTGAGAGGGTGACATAAAGCGGTGCTTCATTCGGCCTGGCAGCTTCGCTTTTCGGCAAATCGAGCTTGATGGAACTGGCCAGCAAGGGGGCGGTGATGATGAAGATCACCACCAGCACCAGCATCACATCAACCAGCGGGGTGACATTGATCTCGCTCATGGGCTGTGCGCCCTGGGTGCGTTCCAGGCGGCCGAAACTCATGGCGTTTTTTCCGGCGCGGAGGACAGAGAATTTTCCGACGGGCCGCCCCGAGCAAGTTCAGCCCCTTCTTCCGATGCCAGGGGCAGCGCATCGCCGAAGGCACGCGAAGCGACAAGCGTGGGGGCCAGTAAATTCCGCAAATCGTAGGCAAAACCTTCCAGGTCTGCCTCGATGCGGCTGATGTTGCGGCCGAAGATGTTGTAGGCCAGCACGGCGGGTATCGCCACGGCCAGGCCGGCGGCCGTCATGATCAGGGCCTCGCCCACCGGGCCGGACACCTTGTCGATGGTGATCTGCCCGGCAGCGGAAATGCCCACCAGCGCATGGTAAATGCCCCAAACGGTACCCAACAGGCCCACAAAAGGCGCGGTGGAGCCCACCGTCGCAAGCAGGACCTGGCCGTACTGCAGCTTGTGCAGCACAGCATGCAGCGCATCGCGTAACACTCGTGTCAGTTGCCAGGACTTGTCGCCGGCCGAGGCCAGGGTGCCCTGCGCCTGGACCAGGGTGGCGGCAATCAGGGGCGATACCAGCGCCTCGCGATCGAAAGCCGCCACTTTTGGCCGGGCAGCCTCGAGAGAGGCCGACTGCCAGAACACCGCTGTGCTGCGCGCCACGTCGCCCGCTGCCCGCTTCAGGAGCCAGGCTTTCCAGAGGATCACCACCCAGCTGGCCACCGACATCGCCAGCAGCAGCACCGCGACAAGAGCAGTCACGACGTCGCCCTGGGTGATCAGCGAGAGCATGTTGCCCCCACGCTTGTATTCTTCCGTTCGTCCTGAGCCCGTCGAAGGATGCCCCGTCCCTTGCCAAAAAGGGCGCGAGCTTGCTCGGAGCGACCCGTCGCTGCGCTCATCTCATTTCAAATCGAGCACATCAAACATGTCGAACAGCCCGGAAGGCTTGCCGGCCAGGAAACGTGCGGCGCGCAAGCTGCCTTGGGCATAAGTTACCCGGCTGGAGGATTTGTGGGTGATTTCGATGCGCTCGCCGGTTCCGGCAAACAGCACGGTGTGGTCGCCCACAATGTCGCCGCCGCGAATGGTCGCGAAGCCGATCGACGAGGGATCGCGTTCACCGGTGACGCCTTCCCGGGCATAAACCGCACAGTCCTTCAGGTCGCGGCCCAGGGCGCCGGCAATCACTTCACCCATTTTCAGCGCGGTACCGGACGGCGCATCGACCTTGTGCCGGTGATGCGCCTCGATGATTTCAATGTCGTAGCCAGTCGACAGCGCCCTGGCCGCCATCTCCAGCAGCTTGAGCGTGACGTTGACGCCGACGCTCATGTTGGGTGCCATCATGATGGCGATGTCTTTGGCGGCCGCGGCAATCCCGGCCTTTTGCACGTCGGTAAAACCGGTCGTGCCAATCACCAGCTTGACGCCGAGTTCGCGGCATTGGGCCAGGTGGGCCATGGTGCCTTCGGGCCGGGTGAAGTCGATCAGCACCTGGGCGCCACCCAGCCCGGCAGCGAGGTCCGAGGTGATCTTCACACCGCTGGACTGCCCCAGGAAGGCCGCCGCATCGGTGCCCAGTCCCGGGCTGCCAGCGACATCCAGCGCGCCGGTCAACTCGCAGTCACCACTGGATCGGACCGCCTCGACCAGCATCTGGCCCATGCGACCGCCGGCGCCGGCCACCGCAATGCGAAGAGCCCGCTGCGGCGCGCTCACCTGGCCGGGCTTTCCAGCGGCGGGTAGCTGGCGGTGGACGGCGAGGCGGCCGGTGGTGGCACCGGCTTGGCGCCAGCGCTGGCCGCCGGTTTCTTTTCGACGGCCTTGAGCTGTTCTTCTGTCAGCTCCAGCACCGGCACCTTGCCGAACTTGCGGCGGGTGTCGAGCTTGGCCACAAAGTCCGCTTCGCTGGGCATGGCGTCGCCTTCAAAGCGTTCCAGCACGTCTGCCTTGAAGAAAACCGTGAGCCTGAGCGATTGCGGCTCGGTGTTCTCGCGCTTCAAGGTAAAAACATAGTCCCAGCGATCCGCGTGAAAAACACTGGCCAGCAAAGGGGTACCCAGCACTTCGCGCACCTGGGCGCGTGCCATGCCGGGCTTGAGCAGCTCCACCTGTTCCTTCGAGACAAAATTGCCCTGCACAACTTCCACCTTGTAAGGCGTGATCCAGTTGACCGGGTTGACCTTGCTCTCGCTCAGCCCACTGGTCATGCCCTTGATGCTGCCGCAAGCAACCAGCCCGGCGCAGGCCAGGACAGTGAGAGCGGTTTGGATGCCGTAACGGTATTTTGCAGACAAGGCTGACATAGTAGGGAGGTGTAGCGATATGATCGGTCATTGTAGCGGCAGGGGGTGCCGTCGCGCGCAAGCACCCTGCCCCTGAATGGCCAGCCTGCACGGGCCTCGCCTGCGGCCTCTTTTTCTTCAGGAAGCTTCCCGATGAGCAATATTGACGAACTCAAAAACACCGGATTGAAAGCCACCCTGCCACGCCTGAAAATCCTCGAGATTTTCCAGGCCGGCAAGCAGCGGCACATGACGGCCGAGGACGTCTTCAGGGTGCTGCTGGAAGACCGCTCCGACATCGGCCTGGCCACGGTTTACCGGGTGCTGACCCAGTTCGAGCAGGCTGGCCTGCTCAACCGCAGCAATTTCGAGTCCGGCAAAGCCGTCTACGAAATCAACGAAGGCCAGCACCATGACCATCTGGTGTGCCTTGATTGCGGCAAGGTCGAGGAGTTTTACGACGCGGAAATCGAAAAACGCCAGCATGCGGTCGCCAAGGCCAAGGGCTTTGCGATCGCCGACCACTCGCTGTCGATGTACGCCAACTGCACCAAGGACAAGTGTCCGAACCGGCCGACGTCGCCCCGGCATCCGCACCACGGCTGATTTTTGAGAAAAATGTGCAGCACCCCTTGAGTGGCGGGCGCAAGCAGCTACCAATTCAATAGCAAAATGTGAGGCAAAGGTTTCGCGCCGCGCACAAAGTGGGCGAGCGCAGGTACTCTCAATTCAAGCAGGGGCCGCGGAACCGGCTTCGCCGGGCCGCAGGCGCAGCGACCCCGAGGGGCTGGAGCCTGCGGCTCCAAACCT
>CAZIYA010000288.1:0-4945 GCA_964543355.1 uncultured Polaromonas sp. | reverse complement strand
GGTGAGCGGCGAACCATCCGAGAATTTCACATTGGGCCGCAACTTGAAAGTCCAGCTCTTGCCACTGGCCGTCCACGACTCCGCCAGGCAGGGCTTGATGGCCAGGTCAGCATCGGCACACACCAGGCCATCGAACAGCGTTTGCGACAGCTGGATGTTGGGCGTGAGGGCGTGGTACTGCGGGTCCATCGAGGTCGGCTCGGTCTTGAGCGCCACAACAAGGTCGCGGGCATAGGCCCCGCTCGACAATGCAGTGATGGCGGCCATCGCGGCGGTCATCACCCCGCGACGCAGGCTCGGTCGGACAGCGGAGTTGACGGGCATCTGGAATTCTCCTGAATGATTGCTGAATGGAATTAAGGAAAGATGGGATTCGTGAGGACAAGTTAGCAAGAAACAAGCCCGCCCCACCTCATTGATGTAACAGCATAGCCAACAGCGCCCGGGTTGATACCGGGAATAACCCGCTGATGCGACCGGACGTAACAACAGGCTGGTGGACGTCACTGCGGTCCATGGTCCGGCCAGTTGCCGGCATGCATGACCTTCTGAATTCTGGGCACGAAGGAATCTGTGCTGGAAGACAAGAGTCCAGGTGCATACGCGCCACAGTAGCCTGCGCGACGCGCGTGCTTTAGGCATGCCGACTGTCGGCCGAAATTTGCGGCCCAAGGTGCCGGAAGACTCCCCGGCGGTATGCCCAGTGAATTCTGCCCAGCTATAATCGCAGGCTGTATTTCAGAATAAGCCGGTGTAGCTCAGTCGGTAGAGCAGCTCATTCGTAATGAGAAGGTCGGGTGTTCGATTCATCTCTCCGGCACCAAATGGAAAGCCCCTAACTATCATGGTTAGGGGCTTTTTCATGCAGTCAATTCGTAGCCGACCAAAAATTATGGCGCAAGTTCTCCTTTAGAGAAAGCGGCATCCGAATTTCGCTCACCCAGTCGGCGCTCAATGTATCGCCTCAGTCCATGAATAAGGCATGTCAATTCGTTTGGAAAGTATTGAACTAAAGCTTCATCCAAAGGCGCTCCAAGATCCATCCAAAATCGACTCAATTCGAACTGCTCTACCAAGCTGTAATCCTTGAAAAATTCATAGTGATATCGTCCCTTCTCAAAAACAAACTGGTACGCGATCAGCAGCTTATTTAGGTCGCTGAAGTCGGTATGTCCTGGCATTCGCGAAACGGCCGAACTCAAAATTTCGTTGCGCACGGACTCAGGCAACATACTCCACTGAGCCGAATATTTGTGATTATTTTTGGGAGATGTACCCGAGAGAACAATCGCGCACTTAAGCAGCACCTCAAAGCCCAGGATCGATAAAAGCGCTGCCGAATCAGATTGCCTATCAAGGGAGTCCGCCAAAATATCGGCGTCAGCGAGTCGAGCATTCGCGTCGGCGTACATACGTATTGCATGGTCGTACACGGGAGTCCTTCACTAAGTTGGCTGCGCCCAACGAGCAACGGCAAACTGTACTCCCTCGGGCGCCAGAAGACTAAAAATCTTAGTCCTGCGCCGCCGGGAGAGCGCTCGGACTACTTTTCTTTATCCCCGTCATCTAAGTCACGAGGGCGCTACTTACTGTTCGTATCGACCTCCGGCTGTCGGGGGAATAAGCGGCGGCAAAAAAACGCCATTAGGATAGGCAGCATGAGTGTCAACCTCAAGGTTTCTCGTCATCGTCGGTTCTCTGCGCACCACCTGTTCGTGCATGTAGCGCGGACTTATTTGGATCGAGCTATCTTGTACCGTGAGGCCTCAACTCTCAACATCTTGATCGCTATCACTTTCAGTGCACTTGGGGTAGAAGCCATAAGCAACTCGTTCGGCTCAGTGAAGGTGCCCGATTGGTTGAATAAACACGAACGGAAGTCGCCCATGAAAAAAGTGCGCTTGCTCTGCAATGTACTGGCGGTTCCGTATGAAAGCGACAAGGAACCTTGGGATGCGATCGAATGGTTGATGGCGCTTAGAGACAGGCTCGCGCATGCGAAACCGGCCCTGATCGTGGAAGAAGGAATTCTCACTAGTGAGCAGTTTGACGCTCTACAGGCGGACTTCAGCAACATGCCAATGTCAGACCTCGAACTCGAACTCACGGTTGACAACGCAACTCGGGCAGTTGGCGCGGTCGAAGAGTTGCTCCGTCGATGGGGTCGAAAGATTCCCCCATTAGAGGCAGCAGGGGTGACGGCCAGCATGTGGTTCGGCGGCGCGGAACTGGCATCCCCGGGCGCGGAGATTGTGCCGCTACGACGCTTAAGTCCAGATGAAGTGCGTCAGTTGTTAGCTCAAGGCAAGACTGGTTTCTAACGACATCTAAGTCGCGGGAGGTAGGTCCGTTTGGGTCTGCTCGATATTGAAACTCGTTCCGGCAAGAGCTAAAACTGCTTAATTCAGCGGCAGCAGAGCGAGGCCTTGATCCCAAACTACACGTGCGTCGAAGTCTTGACGGTCATCTCGATGCCCAGCGCCTTCACGACCACCAGCATCGTTCTCAAGGTGAGGTTGCCGTCCTCACTGAAAGAGCCATAAAGCTGCTCAGATGAAAACCCGGTTTGCCCAGCCACCTGGGGTAGCATCCGCAACGCGTAGGACCACTGCGGCTTGCGGAATTTCACGCGTGCGTCCGCACCCACCTTTTAAGAACGTCGTTCATGCGGGTTTGCCAGCCATCACCCGAAGCCTTGAATTTCTCCACCACCTCCACGTCAAGGCGCAGGGTGACCTGGGTCTTGCTGCCACTGCCCAGCGGGCGGCCACGACGTACCAGTGGTTTGGCTTGCAGCCATTCGGCATCCGTGAAGGGGACAGCGTCAGGGTCTGCCTGAGCAGCGGCAGTGATGGCGGCGTCCTCGGCAGGAGTCGGCAGAATCAGCACGCGCCCGCTACGTGTCTTAATCGTTGCTTGCATATCGTTTCACCTCTCGGTTATTGGCTTTTCTCAAACTGATAATGCGGCGTTCTGTCGGTTGCTCTGACGGCCGGTCGACAAACACCACGCAAAACAATCTGTCATTGACTGGCACCAGTCCAACCATGCGCGGTTCGCCATAGTCACGGCGTTTGTCAGGCCACACCAGGGCGGCATCCCATTCGAAGCCCACAACATCCAGCAATGACAAGCCATGCTTTGCGAGGTTCGCGGCATCTTTGGCTGGGTCGAACGTCACATTCATGATTTATTGTAGTTACGTTTATTTGAATTGCAAGGATTATTTGTAGCTACGTTATTTCGACCGCATCACGCGCCGTGCAGCGCTCGCCCTCTCTTTGCCAGATAAGCCAGAGCCAGCCCGATGCTTTGTCCCGTACCAAGTTCAGGATGGCAGTCAAACCCGGTTCAACCCGAATTTATAAGAAAAATCAGGCTCTAGCTCAATCAGGACGGGCGCAAGCAGCTATCAATACAGTAGCGAATGGGGCACCACAAGTGCAGGTGACAGCCTCAGATTCACCGCGCTCGATGAATCGCCGCATTGTCATAAACCACGTAGTCCGCCTCGTATTGCCGAACCCACGCGTTCCAGCCGATGTGGCCGTTGGAGCCCTTCCCCGTTTTGGTGGATTCGATGAAGTGCGGGTACATCTCGCCGGGTACCCAGGCGATCAGGTCTTCTTCGACGTCGCTGCGGAAAGGGTTGCCTAGGTCGTCGTTGTGGTGGAACATGTCGCCGCCCTTGTAGCCGTTGGCGCGGATGCGGCGGTTCATCTCGCGGGCGGTGTGCAGGGTGAGCGCGGAGATGTTTCCTTTCTCGCGGTCTTCCGTGTACTTGCCGTACACATGGTGGGTGCGCGCGACGGCCTGACCCATCGTTGCCCGCTGAAGCTGGCCGATGCGGGACTTGATGCCCTGCTGCACGCCGGGCATGGCGGCCGAGAAGACCTGCATCTGCCTGTCCATGCCGTGTTGCGCGAGCGAGCGGGTGCTGGCCACTGTGGAATTGCGCTTCGCGAAAACGCCCCACAGGTCGTAGTCGCCGGTGCAGCAGCGGCGGTGCGGGTCGTGCGGTGTTCCGCCGGGTGCCGTATTGGCCATGCCGCGCGCGAATGTCCATTGTCCGCCGTCGGCCAGGGTTGTATTGACGCCCGCAGCCCGTTTGAAGTTGTCGCGATGCAGGATGCCCCAGGTGGCGGAGCTGCCTGTCTTTAGATTAGCCAGGATGAACATCAGGCGGCCGAAGGGCGAATCGCAGTAAATCCGGGCACCGTCGTACACGGCCTCGAACTGGATGACGTTCTGGCGCTTGAGGTATTCCAGACGCGGCTTGGAAAGCTTGAGGATGTCGGCCTCGGCCATGGAAGAGTGGGCCTGCCCGGCCAGGGCAGCGACGCCGCCAACGTCAGTAGCCAGGAAACCGGTGTCGCTGCGGGCGTGATCGAAGAAGTTCTTCTGCTTGTTGTAGGCCGCGAGCGAGGAGCCGTCAGCAAATTTCGAGTACTCGATATGCGCCATCGCGAAGCCGGTGAAGGGCCCCCAGTCGCAGCTTTTCGACTTGATGCCGAATCCCTTGGAGGCGTAGCCTTCATCGAGCAGCTGAATGCCGGCCGGCGTTGCGCAGCGGGAGATGACGATCCGCTCGAGATCATTGGCGACCGACTGGATCGCCAGGCCGTGCGAAGGGTGTATGCCGGCGCGCTCCAGGATGGCGCCCGTCGGGCCGGGTATTTTCCAGATTTCCGAATTCGTGATCTTGGGCATGTCATTGCTCCCCGCTGCTACCCCGCCAGATTCGCCCGCATGCTAGCCCCCCGGCATGAAGGTTCTTTTTTTTCGCATGGCCCCGGGTATTGCTGACGCCGCCCCGGGGTCCACCAGATGAAATTCAGCGCGTATTCAAGCACGCCACCCGCTACCGTGTAAAGTTTCGGTCGAATTCTTGCAGGCCCAGGCGCTCTATTTTGATGTTTTCGTCAATCATGACACTCCACCGTTC
>CAZIYA010000287.1:0-4948 GCA_964543355.1 uncultured Polaromonas sp. | reverse complement strand
CCTGACGCCCAAGCAGATGAAAACGCTGATCACGCGCGCCGGCCCCGGCACCAAGATCATCTGCATGGGCAACCTCGCACAGATCGACACGCCCTACCTTACCGAGGGCTCGTCCGGAATGACCTACGCCGTGGACCGCTTCAAGGGCTGGCCGCACGGCGGGCATATCACGCTGGCACGCGGCGAACGTTCACGGCTGGCAGATTTCGCCAGCGAGGTGCTCTGACGCGCTGACGCACAGGGGCGAGAGCCGGTCATGCAGCAGGCTACCGAACTCGACCTGGCCCTGCTGCGCCAGGTGATCGCGCTGTCGGCCGAGTCGCGCGCCAGGGGGCGCCATCCCTTCGCCGCACTGGTGGCCGATGAAAACGGCAAGGTCATTGCCACCGCAGGCAACAATTCGATGCCGCCGCAAGGCGACCCGACCCAGCATGCCGAACTCGCAGCTGTCGCGCTGGCTGCCCGCACGCTGCTGCCGGAGCGCCTGGCCCGGTGCACCCTGTACACCAGCGCCGAGCCTTGCTGCATGTGCGCTGGCGCGATCTACTGGTGCAACATCGGCCGCGTCGTTTATGGCCTGTCCGAGCACAAACTGCTTGAGTTGACAGGTGCGCACCCGGAAAACCCGACCCTGTCCCTGCCCTGCCGGCAGGTCTTCGCAAGCGGACAGCGGACCGTCGAAGTGCTGGGCCCGTTGCTCGAAGACGAAGCCGCCCAGCCGCACCAGGGCTTCTGGAACGCCGGCGATCAAGGCTAGCGCCGCCGCCTGGTCAACTTCACCGGCCTCTTTGGCGGCAGGCTCAATGCAGCGCGGGCCAGTGCATCAGCTTCGCCATTGCGATGGCGCGGTATCCACTGCAGGGATGCGTGGGCGAAGGTCTTGAGCAGGGCTCCAGCCTCTGCATAAATGGATGCCAGCCGGGCCACGGGTGGCACAAGCTCAGAGCCCAGTTGCTCAACAAGAAGGCTGCTGTCGGAATAAATCTGCAGCTTATTCGCGCCCCGGACCTGCAACTCGCGAAGCGCAGCCATCAACGCCCTTGCCTCCGCCTCGTTATTACAGCCACGCGTATCCGTCGCAGCGGAAAGCAGGTGTCGCGTGCCGTTGGGCTCGACCAATACGGCCCCCAGCCCCATCCGGCCAGGGTTGGGCACCGCGCTGCCATCGCAATGAATGGTCCAGGTTTCAGGGAGCAATGGGGCAGCTTCGGCCATACCTGAGGCTAACCTAATTGCCGATTCATCTCCGACGACGATATCCGCACGGCCACCTTATGGGACAACATGCGACGCCACTGCCGACCGCTCCAGGACATGCCGCGTCATCGATTGCGCGAGTTCTTCTTCGCCAAGGAATATCTTTCCTGCGTTTTCGCTTTCCAGCAATTTAGCTTCGGCCTCATTGTGAGTGCGCACCACGATTTCGATAGCCGGGTTGAGCGTGCGCGCCGTGTTGATCATTTGCCGCACGTTCAGGGTGTCGGGCGTGGCAACCACCAGCATGCGCGCATTGGCGATGTGGGCCTGCACCAGCACCACCGGTTCTGCCGCATCGCCCGATACAGCCATCAGGCCCTGGGTGCGCAGCCTTTCGACGACTTCGCGGTTCTGCTCGACCACCACAAACGGCAGGTGCTGCGCCGCCAGCGCATCGGCGATGCGCCGCCCTACCCGGCCATAACCCACCAGCACCACCTGGCGCGACAGGTATCGTTCCTCGGTGCTGGCGGGCAGTTCGGCTGTCGGGTCATCACGGGCCTCAAGCTTGCGGGCAAGCGGCGACCTGACCAGTATCCAGCGCTGCAGCGGCTCGACCGACTTGAACACCAGCTGGTTCAGCGCAATCGAGATCAGCGCGCCGGCCAGCACCAGGCTCTGGCCCTCGGGAGGAAGCAAGCCGAGCGAAGCGCCCATCGCCACAAGGATGAAAGAGAACTCGCCGATCTGCGCCAGGCTGGCCGATACCGTGAGGGCGGTGTTGAGCGGGTAGCGAAATGCAAGTACCAGCGCCGCAGCGGCCAGTGATTTCCCGACCACGATGATGGCCACCACGGCCAGCACCTGCAGCGGCCTCTCGATCAAGACCCAGGGATCGAACAGCATGCCGACAGAAACGAAAAACAGCACCGCGAACGCATCGCGCAGCGGCAACGTTTCTTCGGCGGCGCGGTGGCTGAACTCGGACTCGCGCATCACCATGCCGGCGAAGAAGGCGCCCAGCGCAAACGACACACCAAACAGCGCCGTCGCGCCGAAGGCGATGCCGACGGCCGCCGCCACCACGCAGAGGGTGAAGAGTTCGCGCGAGCCGGTGCGCTGCACCTGCCACAACACCCAGGGGAAGAAGCGGCGGCCCACCACCAGCATGAGTGCAACAAAGCCACCGACCTGCAGCAGCGTAACGCCCAGCGTCTTCCAGAGCGTGTTGACATCGGCCCCAGCCTTGCCCGACAACCAGTTGCCCAGCGGCGGCAGCAAGACCAGCACCAGCACCATGGCGAGGTCTTCCACTACCAGCCAGCCGACGGCGATGCGGCCGTTGGCCGAGTCCAGCACGCCGCGAGTTTCCAGCGCGCGCAGCAGCACCACGGTGCTGGCCACCGACAACGACAAACCAAACACCAGTGCGCCGCCCAGGTTCCAGCCCCACCAGTGCGCCAGCCCCATGCCCAGCGCAGTGGCAACAGTCATCTGCACGACAGCGCCAGGCACGGCAATCTTGCGCACCGCCAGCAGGTCGTCGAGGGAAAAATGCAGGCCCACGCCAAACATCAGCAACATCACGCCGATTTCTGCGAGTTGGCTGGCAATGGCTGCGTCGGCCACAAAGCCGGGAGTGAAGGGGCCGATCAACACGCCGGCAAAAAGATAGCCGACCAGCGATGGCAGTTTCAGGCGTGCAGCCAAAAAGCCAAAGATGAGTGCCAAGCCCAAGCCTGCGGCGATGGTGCTGATGAGGGAAACGCTGTGCGGCATGCGGGAGGGGTTCCTTCAAGGCAATGGGTTGAGGGATACCCTGCGCGGGAACTTGAGGCAACAAGCGCCAGCCGCAGAATGGGAGAAATCAGTGATGACCTGGGGCAGTCGCTTTCATTATAAAAAGGTCATCGAAGCACCGCTCAAAGAGGGGTAACGCGCGAATAGTCGTTCGTGACGCTCTCGTTCGCCTTCTGAAATCTCACGTTTGCCGATCCGGCATCCAAACGTCCAAAGTGCTTGGTAGAACGAATAGCTCTACACAGGATAGAACTGTCAACGACTGAGATAGCCCTGAAGGCGAGCTATGCGAAATAAAGTCTTCCCTGAAGTCCTATCAACGACCAGAATCGCATAAGGTTCAGGCCAAAATTGTTTGTCGGCAATAAAAGCGCCTAAGCAATCGGGCCGCTTCTCCAGAATTTCTGAACCTAATCTACTTGTTCCATAGAACTCCAAAAATAGAGATCTGGCGTCTCCAACATTTTGGATTTCTGAACTTTCACTTTTCAAATTTTCTCCCGAGACATTTTGTTTTGCCTCAGAGGGAATGAACATTTGATACACCTCATCAGTGTTGCATCTGAATTTTTCCATCTGCGACACCGCCGGACGCGAGGTAATGGGAACATTCCTTTGCCACAGGAAGCGATTCAGGAAAATGAGAACGTAGCTGACAAACAATACGCTTAGGAGCGAAATTGTTGCCATTCTTATTTTCGTGTGATTGTCGGCAAACCACAGCCACTGTCTTTTTGAAAGCATTTCATCCCGATATTGTTGTAGCCCCTTTAAAGAGGAACTAGTGCTGGCGACCTGTCCTTCCGGTGAGCTCTCAGTTGAGTCGCAGGTTGCTACGACTCATGCGCTCAAGCGCTACAAAGCCGCCACGAGGGCGACCTCATCAGTCATATTTATAGCCAAACAACCGGCTCAATGGCACAGCACTTACTAATCCGATAAAAACACATATGAAGGTAATAAAGAACCATCCTACACAGAGAAGGCCAAATCTTTCCGACAAAAAGTAAGTCAGCATATCAACCCTTCTCCAATAGCGAGGCTCCATCGTCGCGAGAATCAATATCGCTCCCCCGAACAGCAAATACGTTCCCACTTGATGACCAAAACCTACAGGCTCCTGCTTGTAGATCCTTGCGTTCAGCGTTCGGCTTCCACATATTGCTCCCACAACAATCCAAATTGGCCCACTTGCCCACAAACAGCTCAGTGCAAATCTAGTCCACTGCGGGTCTGTAGCTCTGGCCGACATGCTTTTTATCATCGGAATCCACCCAGTCGCTACGCTTACCAGCTCCTTAGCCCAAGGCCAATTCGCTGCATCAGAAGGTAAACAGACCAGCGGCAACATAAGAAGGAACCAGGGCAGTAGCCACGCCACTTGACCTGGGTTTCGCAACGCGTATTCATTCGCCGATTTAACAATGCTCATTGCTGCCAAATTCGATGAGAAGCCCTTGATTCGAATCTACAAAAAAACCCGCCGAAGCGGGTTCTTTAAGAAGTTAATGCTCACGCATCACCCCATGTGCAAGCCACCATTGAGCGAGAAGTCGGCGCCCGTCGCATAACCACCTTCGTCCGATGCAATCCACGAAATGATGGAGGCAATTTCTTCCGGGGTGCCCAGGCGTTTGGCTGGCACGCCTGCGACGATTTTCTCGAGCACGTCGGGGCGGATGGCCTTGACCATGTCGGTGCCGATGTAGCCCGGGCTCACGGTGTTGACGGTGACGCCCTTGCTGGCCACTTCCTGCGCCAGCGCCATGGTGAAGCCGTGCAGGCCGGCCTTGGCGGTGGAGTAGTTGACCTGGCCGAACTGGCCCTTCTGGCCGTTGACCGACGAGATGTTGATGATGCGCCCGAAGCCGCCTTCGATCATGCCTTCGATCACCTGCTTGGTGACGTTGAACATGCTGTCGAGGTTGGTGGAGATCACCGCGTCCCAGTC
>CAZIYA010000286.1:795-4951 GCA_964543355.1 uncultured Polaromonas sp. | reverse complement strand
ATGCCCGAGCCTTCGCGCATGGCCGCCGTGATGGCGACGAGCCGGCTGTCCTTTTCAGCCATGTCGCAGAGCCAGTGGCCAAAAACCTGGGTGAAAGTCTGTTTGGCCGGCGCAGTGGACTTCTGCAGCCCCATCGCCGGGTCGAACTTGCCCGGTCCGTGGTAGGCCACGGGGTCGGCCTCGGCCAGCTTGTAGCCCTGGCCTTTTTTGGTCACCACATGCAGGAACTGCGGACCGGACAGGTGCCTGATGTTTTCCAGCGTGGGAATCAGCGACTCGAGGTCATGGCCGTCGATAGGCCCGATGTAGTTGAAGCCGAAGTTCTCAAACAGTGTGGCAGGCACCACCATGCCCTTGGCATGCGTCTCCAGCCGCTTGGCCAGCTCGAACAGCGGTGGTGCCACCTTGAGCACATGCTTGCCGACGTTTTTGGCGGAGGCATAGAACTGCCCGCTCATGAGCTGCGCGAGGTAACGGTTCAGTGCACCTACCGGCGGGCTGATGCTCATGTCGTTGTCGTTGAGTATCACCAGCAGCTTGCAGTCGCAGACACCGGCATTGTTCAGCGCCTCGAAAGCCATGCCCGCGCTCATGGCGCCATCGCCGATGATGGCGACCGCGTGGCGGTCTTCACCCTTCTGTTTGGCCGCCATCGCCATGCCGAGCGCGGCGGAAATCGAGGTGGACGAATGTGCCGTACCGAAGGTGTCGTACTCGCTTTCATCACGTCGCGGAAAGCCGCTGAGTCCACCGATCTGGCGCAGACTGGCCATGCGTTCGCGCCGGCCGGTCAGTATCTTGTGCGGATAGGTCTGGTGGCCCACGTCCCACACCAGCCGGTCGTCCGGCGTATTGAACACATAGTGCAGGGCCACCGTGAGTTCGACCGTGCCGAGGTTGGAGCTCAGGTGCCCGCCGGTTTGCGACACGCTGTGCAGCACATAAGCGCGCAGCTCGTCGGCCAGCGTCTTGAGTTGCGCGCGCGGCAACTGGCGCAGGTCGGCAGGGCTGTTGATGGTTTCAAGCAAGGGGTACATCGTGGTGTCTTGTTTCTGGTGGCTTGTTTCTTTGGGGGGCGCTGGCTGCCCTTCCTTCACGTCGTGCGGTTGACCAGCATGTCGGCCAGCGCGCTGAGCGCAGCCGTGTGCCCGAGTTCACTGGCCTTCAGGCTGTGATGCGCCTGGGACAGCAGCTCCTGCGCATAGTTGCGGGAAGCGGGCAAGCCCATCAGCGAGACAAAAGTCGGCTTGTCCTGGGCCGCGTCCTTGCCTGCGGTTTTACCCAAGGTGGCCGAGTCGGCCGTGACATCCAGGATGTCGTCGACCACCTGGAACGCCAGTCCCACGGCCGCACCGTAGTCGCGCAACGCATTTTTTGCCGCGACCGACGGCTTGCCGCAGGCTGCACCCATCATCACGCTGGCCTGCAGCAGTGCGCCGGTTTTCAGCCGGTGCATGTCATGCAGTTCATTGGACGACAGGGTTTTTCCGATGCTGGCCAGATCGATGGCCTGGCCGCCGGCCATGCCCTGGTAACCCGCGGCCTGCGCCAGCATGCGGCACAGGGCCGCCTGGGTTGCAGCATCGATGGCGTCGTCTTCCGGTGTCAGAAGTTCGAAAGCCAGCGCCTGCAACGCATCACCGGCCAGCAGCGCCTGCGCCGGGCCGAATTTCACATGCACCGTGGGTTTGCCGCGCCGCAGCACGTCGTTGTCCATGCAGGGCATGTCGTCATGCACCAGCGAGTACGCGTGAATCAGCTCGACCGCACAGGCCACGCGCAGGGCCGCGCGGGGATGGCCGTCCACCGCCTCGCAGGCCGCCATGACCAGCAAGGGGCGCAGCCGCTTGCCGCCGTCGAGTACCGCGTAACGCATCGCATCACCCAGCCCGGCGGGTGCCGGAACCGGTTCGAGGGGCGCGACCCAGCGCATCAGGGCCTGCTCTACAGCGGCAAGCTGCCGGGCGCTCCAGGCGTCCAGCGCAAAAGGTTTGTGCTCAGTCAATGTCTTACTCTTGGTTCCAGGGCTTGAGCTCGTTGCCCTCCAGCACCTTGATCTGGTTTTCCACAGCTTCCAGCTTGTCGTGGCAGAACTTGAGCAATTCGGCACCGCGCTGGTAGCCGCTCAGCAACTGGTCCAGCGGCAACTGGCCGGATTCGAGACGGGCCACCAGGGTTTCAAGTTCTTCCAGCGCAGCTTCGTAGCTGGCGGGTGCGGTGGATGCGGAGGTAGAGGAGGTTTTGGCCATGGTATTTGGTTGGAGCCCGATTTTAGGCCGTTGCGGCCCTGCTTTGAGACGGGCCCGCCATTCTCAAGGCCTGGCCCCGTTTTTATGGAGCAGCCGCGCTCCCCCGGGGCATGGACGGAAAGAGTACGAAGGCAGGCGGACGGAGGGGCACACGTTACAATTGAAAGTAATTTTCATCCTGCCGCTCCTCGCCTGCCATGGCAAGGTTGCCCCTCCGCTTCCTCCGAGTACTCTCCCGAAATCCCCCGTTTCGGAATCTGCATGTCTGATCTAAGCCTTCGTCTCCTGCAGGCCACCAGCCAGCTCCCCGTTTCCAGCTACTTCGATGCCGGCCTGTACCAGCGGGAGCAGCAGAAACTGTTTGCGCGCGGTCCGCGTTATGTGGGTCACGAGTTGTCGGTGCCGAATCTGGGCGACTATTACGCACTGCCGCAGGAGCTCGGCGGCCGCGCCCTGGTGCGTAACGCTGGCGGCGTGGAGCTGATCTCCAACGTCTGCCGGCACCGCCAGTCCACCATGCTGCAGGGGCGCGGCAACACCGGCAGCAACATCGTCTGCCCGCTGCACCGCTGGACCTACAACACCAACGGCGAGCTCATTGGCGCGCCGCACTTTGAAGTCGATCCCTGCCTGAACCTGAACCGCTACAAGACCAGCAGCTGGAACGGCCTGGTGTTTGAAGACAATGGCCGCGATATCGCCGCCGAGATGGCGCCGCTGGGCGCCATGTCAGACCTCGATTTCTCGGGCTACCAGCTCGACAGGATCACCCTGCATGAGTGCAACTACAACTGGAAAACCTTCATCGAGGTCTATCTGGAGGACTACCACGTCGGCCCCTATCACCCCGGGCTGGGCGCCTTCGTGACCACCGACGACCTGCGCTGGGAGCTGACGCCGCATTACTCGGTGCAGACCGTGGGTGTGTCCGACAAACTGGGCAAACCCGGCACGGACGTTTACAAGAAGTGGCACGACGTGGTGCTGCAGTACCGCCAGGGCGTGCCACCCAAATACGGCGCGATCTGGCTGACCTGCTATCCCAATGTGATGGTCGAGTGGTACCCGCATGCGCTGGTAGTCAGTACCCTGCACCCACAAGGGCCGGACAAGACGTTGAACGTGGTGGAGTTTTTCTATCCCGAAGAAATCTGCGCCTTTGAACGCGAGTTCATGGATGCCCAGCAAGCCGCGTACATGGAAACCTGCGTCGAAGACGACGAGATCGCGCTGAGCATGGACGCCGGCCGCAAGGCCCTGATGCAGCGCGGCGACAACGAATTCGGCCCTTACCAGAGCCCGATGGAAGACGGCATGCAGCACTTTCACGAGTGGTACCGCCGCGAAATGGGTGCCAGCAAGACCACGCAAATGCTCTGAGGCCGGCACTGCGCAGGCAGTTCACTATCTTTTTCATAGCTGCTCGCACCCGCCTCCCAAGGGTAAAAGCCACTTTTCACCCTCAATCCCACCCAGGCCGACACATGCAAGCCCTCTGGATGTTAGCTGCCGCCTTCTTCTTCGCAACCATGGCGGTCTGCGTCAAGTTCGCGTCGGAATACTTCAACAGTGCCGAGCTGGTTTTCTATCGCGGCCTGCTCGGCATGTTCTTCATGTGGGCGCTGGCCCGCACACGCGGCATCCCGCTGGCCACCCGTTTCCCCGGCATGCACATGTGGCGCAGCCTGGTGGGTGTGATCTCGCTGGGCGCCTGGTTTTACGCCATCGCCCACCTGCCCCTGGCCACGGCCATGACGCTGAATTACATGAGCAGTGTCTGGATCGCGGCCTTCCTGGTCGGCGGCGCGCTGCTGATGGGGCTGCTGCCCGCCCGCGGCAACGACGCAGCACGCGTGGGGACTCCTTCTTCCCAAGCCGGGGCCGCGGAGCCGGCTTTGCCGGGCCGC
>CAZIYA010000286.1:0-695 GCA_964543355.1 uncultured Polaromonas sp. | reverse complement strand
AGGCGCAGCGCCCCCTCGGGGGGCAGCGTACTACGCGAAGCGAGAAGCGTGGGGGTCTTCTCTTCACCAGCCGGGGCCGCGGAGCCGGCTTTGCCGGGCCGCAGGCGCAGCGCCCCCTCGGGGGGCAGCGTACTACGCGAAGCGAGAAGCGTGGGGGCCATATTCACTGTTCGGCAAAAGCGCGCTCGATAACGAAGTCGCCGGGCTTGGAGGTGTTGCCTTCTGCAAAGCCGCGTTTCTCCAGCATGTGCTTCAGGTCTTTCAGCATGCCCGGGCTGCCGCAGATCATGACCCGGTCCTGCGCCGGGTCCAGCGGCGGCAGCTTCAGGTCCTCGAACATCTTGCCGGTTTCCATCAGGTCGGTGACGCGGCCCATGTTGCGGTAGCTCTCGCGGGTCACGGTCGGGTAATACAGCAGCTGTTTGGAGACGAGTTCGCCGAGGAACTCATGCTGCGGCAGGTGGTCCACCACCAGGTCATGGTAAGCCAGCTCGTCGGTCTGGCGCACGCCGTGCACCAGAACGATCTGTTCGAACTGTTCGTAGGTTACCGGGTCGCGGATGATGCTCATGAAAGGCGCCAAACCGGTTCCGGTGGACAGCAGATACAGCCGCTTGCCGGGAAGCAGGTAGTCGATCACCAGGGTGCCGGTGGGTTTGCGGCCGACGATGATGGTGTCGCCGACCTGGATGTGC
>CAZIYA010000285.1:0-5011 GCA_964543355.1 uncultured Polaromonas sp. | reverse complement strand
CCTGCGGGCCGGCAAAAGCCGGACCCGCGGCCCCTGCTTGAAGGGGAGAACCCTCCTGCGATGGCTGTCTTTTCCAATCGTCCCGAACCGTCGGAGGACGCCCCGCCCCCCCCCCAGGAGCCTTCCCCTGGACGGCCTGGCGAAACCACACGCCCAATAAAAAAGCCCGGCAACTTGCGTTGCCGGGCTCGGACCTGACCGGAGTCAGATCACATCAACAGACACCTGGCTCAGGCAGAGCGCAGGGTTGGGTAGCGCACGTGCTCGACCAGTTCCTGGACCTTGCGGCTGGGCGCAGGGGTAACCAGGCTGACCAAGATGATCACGGCAAACCCGATGGGCACGCCGAACACACCGGCCGAGATCGGCTGGATTTCCCACCAGAGCTGAACCGGGGATGTGATGCCGAACAGGCCGCGCATCCAGGGCTGGGTGGTGATCATGTAGAAGAACGTCGTACCCAGGCCGGCAATCATGCCCAGAGAGGCGGCGATACCGGTGGCGCGTTTCCAGAAAATCCCCAATGTCAGGGCCGGGAAGAACGCAGCCGCAGCGAACGAGAACGCCGCGGAGACCAGGAACAGAATGTCGGCCGGTTTCTGCGCAGCCACATAAGCGGCACACAGGGCGACCACCAGCAGCAGGACCTTGGAGATGGTCACGCGGCGTGCGGTGGAGGCGTTCGGATCGATCATTTTGTAGTACAGGTCATGGCTGAGCGCATTGGCGATCGTCAGCAGCAGGCCGTCAGCCGTTGACAGCGCCGCTGCCAGACCGCCGGCAGCCACCAGGCCGGACACCACGTAAGGCAGGCCGCCAATCGCGGGAGCCGCCAGCACGATGATGTCGCCACCGATGGACATTTCATTAAGCTGCAGCAAGCCGTCCTTGTTGACGTCCACCACCGACAGCAGCGAAGGATCGACCCTGTTCCAGGCAGAAATCCAATCCGGCAACTGGTTGAACGGCGTACCCACCAACAAGGTGAAGACCTCGTATTTCACCAGCACGGCCAGGGCCGGCGCCGTGAAGTACAGCAGGAAAATGAAGAACAGCGACCAGGTGACCGACTGCCGCGCTTCCTTCACGCTTGGGACGGTGTAGTAACGCATCAGGATGTGCGGCAGCGCAGCGGTACCCACCATCAGGCAGAAAATCAGCGCCAGGAAGTTGCGGCGCGAAGCGTCGTATGCACCTTTGGCTTTTGCATCGCCATTCGGGTCACCGGCAAACTGCTGGGCGTGCGGTGGCATGCCATTCAGGGGAAGTGACTTGACGTCAGCCCCGGCCTTGGCAGCGGCCCAAGCTTTCTTGGCTGCAGCTTCATCTTTCGGCAGGGCAGCGAGCGCTTTTTCAGCGGCTGCTATTTCAGACTGTGCACCATTGGCCGCTTTCAGATCCGCTACGGCTTTCTCCGCCGCTGCCTTGTCAGCAGCCAGCGCAACGGCCGGATTCTTCAGCTTTTCAGCCAGGGCTGCCGAACGCTGCTTGAAGATGTCGCGAACTTCAACTTCTTTGGCGTTAGCCGTCAGTTCTTTTTCCTTGGCAGTCACTTTCTGCAGCTGGAAGCCGTAGATGGCCTGCGGAATCGGCACGCTGGTCTGTTTGACCGACAGCCACACCACCGGGATCATGTAAGCCACGATCAGGATGATGTACTGGGCCACCTGTGTCCAGGTCACAGCACGCATGCCGCCCAGGAACGAGCAAACCAGAATACCGCCGAGGCCCAGGAAAATCCCGAGTTCGAAAGCCACACCCGTCAGACGGGCCGTGATGATGCCGACGCCGTAGATCTGTGCCACCACATAGGTGAAGGAGCACAGAATCGCAGCGACGATACCGAGGAAACGCGGCAGGTTGCCGCCATAGCGTTCGCCCAGAAAGTCGGGAATCGTGAACTGGCCGAACTTGCGCAGGTAGGGCGCAAGAAACAGGGCCACCAGGCAGTAACCGCCCGTCCATCCCATGATGAAGGCCAGGCCGCTGTAACCCGTCAGGTAGAGCGTACCGGCCATACCGATGAAGGAGGCGGCAGACATCCAGTCAGCACCCGTGGCCATGCCGTTGTACACAGCCGGTACGCGGCGACCTGCCACGTAGTATTCGGCAGCGTCCGTGGTACGGCTCATGATGCCGATACCGGCATACAGGCCGATGGTGGCCAGCAGGAAGATCAGGCCGATCCATTGACGGGACAAGCCCATCTGCTCCAGGATGGCGAGTACCACCACGAAGGCCAGAAAGCCACCGGTGTACCACTTGTAAACCTTGCCCAGACCCTTCTTGAAGGCAGCATTGGAAGCAGCGGTGTTCGTGCCGGCGTCATTACCAAATATTCCAGCCATGATTATTCCTCGCTCTCTTGAACGCCATGCTCAATATCGAGCTTGCCCATGTACCAGGCGTAATACCCGATGATGGCTACGTAAATCACCAAAGCCCCCTGTGCTCCCATCCAGAAGCTGAAGGGCCAGCCAAAGAAATTGAAGTTCAATTCGCGGGCGTAGTAGCTCACGACGAACGTCACGACGAACCAGATCACCAGCAGGATTGCCGTGATGTTGAGGTTCTTTCGCCAGTAACGGCGATGGTTGTCGGTTAACTGCATAACACTTGCCTCCATCAACAACGCCCTTTCGGGCACATCACGATCACCACTTTTCCCAAGCGTGGCCTGCAAGCCGGATCGCGTCTTATAAGCCTGGGCAGGACCCTGGCCTTCAAATACCCACCCCGATGGTTTGCGGTCAGGACGACTGAGCGATGCTCAGCCCCGTTTCGCGCTCCAGCTGGGCGGCCACTTTAGGCTCAAACCTTTTGAGGTGGCGAATGACCTTCACCGCCTCTTCAGGGTCTTGCCTGTCAACATGAACCCGCGCCAGCTGATACCAGCCGAACGGGCTCATGGGCTGCAGTTCTGTGTTTTTCTTGAGTGCCTGCACCGCTTCGTCGAAGCGGCGGTCACGAATGAGGAGCAGTGCCAGGCCGTACCAGGCCCGGTCCATCTTGGGCTCGATATCCAGCGCGCGGCGAAAAGAGGGCTCGGCGTCGGGATGTCCACCTGTGTCTTCCAGCATGTAAGCCAGGTTGAACCAGGCCGCGGCGGTGTCGGGAAAGCGTGCCACCAACTCGCGCAGGGCCTCAATGGCGCCGTGTTTGTCGCCCAGCTGTGCGAGCACATGGGCCCGGCTCGCCAGTGCGTAGCGGTCACCGGGACGCACGAGCAGCATCTGGGTGAACTTTTCCAGGGCGGCGGCCTGCTTGCCGAACACCAGCAGGACCAGCGCCTGCAGCTTGAGATACCAGTAAGCGGCAACGGTGTTCATTTGCACATCTCCACGCCAATTTCAAGGCAAATGCGGATTCTCATCAGGGTCGACGCTATCCAGATGAAGAGCAGCAACAAAAACGCCACGAGCGGTACGTGGCGGTCAATGATCTGTTTGGGAGTGATGAAGCGGGCGGCCACCACAAAGGGTTTGCCCACGATCTGCAGGATTTGATAGAACAGGTTGCTGTCTTTTTTGGCGCCTGCCAGCAAACCGAGTATCCATTGCCCGAACAGCGCCAGCAAAGCGATTTCGGCTATCAATTTAAGAGTGGATACAAAAAAAAGCATAAGGCCCTTGGCAACAATGGCTTGATTGTTGCCCCGGTACTTACCGACTTCTTACAAATCGTGACGCGGAGGGGCCGGACCCGTTGAAACCCTCCTAGGACTTTCCCTTGGTTCCAGCCACTTCAAGATGTGGCATAGAACCAAGGGATTAAAAGCGGCTACGACGCCAGTTGCTTCCAGGTGTCGATGACGGTGTCCGGATTGAGCGAGATCGAGCCGATGCCCTGCTCCTTGAGCCACAGCGCAAAGTCGGGGTGATCGCTGGGCCCCTGACCGCAGATGCCAACGTACTTGCCCTGGCGGTTGCAGGCCTGGATGGCGCGGCTCAACATGGCTTTGACGGCCGGATCGCGCTCGTCGAAGTCTTCCGCCAGGATGGCCAGCCCGGAATCGCGGTCCAGGCCCAGCGTGAGCTGGGTCAGGTCATTCGATCCGATGGAGAATCCGTCGAAGAACTCAAGAAACTCGTCAGCCAGGATGGCATTGCTCGGCACCTCGCACATCATGATCACGCGCAGGTCTTTTTCGCCGCGCTTCAGGCCGTGCTGGGCCAGCAGGTCGGTGACCTTTTTCGCCTGGCCGAGGGTGCGGACAAACGGCACCATCACCTCGACATTGACCAGGCCCATGTCGTCGCGCACGCGGCGCAGCGCCTCGCACTCCATCGCAAAGGCTTCGCCGAAATCGGGGCTGAGGTAGCGTGATGCGCCGCGAAAGCCCAGCATCGGGTTTTCTTCTTCCGGCTCGTAGCGTGATCCGCCGATCAGCTTGCGGTACTCGTTGGACTTGAAGTCCGACAGGCGCACGATCACCGGCTTGGGCCAGAAGGCCGCGGCGATGGTCGCCACACCCTCGGCCACCTTGTCCACATAAAAGGCACGCGGCGAAGCATGGCCGCGTGCCACGCTTTCCACGGCCTTTTTCAGGTCGGCATCGACATTCGGGTAGTCGAGGATGGCCTTGGGGTGCACGCCGATGTTGTTGTTGATGACGAACTCCAGCCGCGCCAGGCCCACGCCGTGGTTGGGAATCTGGCAGAAGTCGAAAGCCAGCTGCGGGTTGCCGACGTTCATCGTGATCTTGATGTCGATGGGCGGCATGGTGCCGCGCTGCACCTCGGTGACCTCGGTCTCGAGCAGCCCGTCATAGATGTTGCCGGTATCGCCCTCGGCGCAACTCACGGTGACCAGCATGCCGTCCTTGAGCGACTCGGTCGCGTCGCCGCAGCCGACCACCGCCGGAATGCCCAGCTCACGCGCAATGATGGCCGCGTGGCAGGTGCGCCCGCCGCGGTTCGTCACGATGGCGCTGGCGCGTTTCATGACCGGCTCCCAGTTCGGGTCGGTCATGTCGGTCACCAGCACGTCGCCGGGCTGAACCTGGTCCATC
>CAZIYA010000284.1:0-5011 GCA_964543355.1 uncultured Polaromonas sp. | reverse complement strand
AAGCCGCACCCGCAGGCCGCGGCGGCAAGTTTGGTGACCGCAAGCCCGGCGGCAAGCCCGACGGGCGTGGCGGCCGTCCGGCCGACAACAAGTTCGAACCCTACCGCGCCGAACGTGAAGACCGCGGCCGCCCCGCTTATGAAGAGCGCGGTCCGCGCCTGGGTGATGCCGCTTTCCGCGCCCAGCGCGAAGCGTTTGAACACGCGCAGCTGGCCCTGAAAAAGCTCGCGGCGCAGGCGCACGGTGAAGTGCTGACCCACCTGATGACGGCCTGGGAAAAGCGCGACCCGGCACTGGTGCCCAGCGTGCAGGACCTCGGCAAGCAGGTCACGCCGGCAGTGCGCAGCAGCTGGGTGCAGGCGTTGGGCAGCTCGTCCGGCAAGGACGCGCTGGAGACCCTGCTGCGCCTGGAAATCGCCGCCGAGTTGCCGACACCGGCCGAGCACCTGAGTGCGCGCCGCATGCTGCAACTGGTGTTGCTGACCAAACGGAACGATCCGGCACCGGTGCAGACCTGGGGCGAAGACACCGCCAAGGTACTGGCCACGGCGTTTGATGCGGCGCATGCGCGGCGGTTGCAGAATGCGCTGAGGGCTTTGCTCAAGCGCTGAGTTTAGCTACAGCCTGCGCGGTCAACTCAGATGCGCATGTCAAAATCAAGACATGGAACTTATCGCCTTTCTGATGGACTTCATTCTTCACGTGGACAAACACCTGGAGGCTTTTACACAGACCTATGGCGCCTGGGTGTATGCGCTGCTCTTCATTATTATTTTTGTCGAAACCGGCGTGGTGGTCATGCCTTTCCTGCCCGGCGACTCGCTGCTGTTTGTGGTCGGGGCGCTTTGCGGCGCCGGTCTGCTCAGTTTGCTGATCGCCATGGGGGTGCTGCTGACGGCAGCCATCCTGGGCGACCAGTGCAACTATTCGATAGGCCGCTACTTCGGCCCCAAGGTCTTCCAGTGGGAGCAGTCGAGGTTTTTCAACAAGCGCGCTTTCAACCAGGCGCATGAGTTTTACGAGCGTTATGGCGGCATCACCATCATCCTCGCGCGTTTCATGCCTTTTCTGCGCACCTTCGCGCCTTTTGTGGCGGGTGTGGCCGAGATGAGCCGCACCAAGTTCACGGCTTTCAACGTGGTCGGTGCCGTGATCTGGGTGGTGGGCGTGAGCAGTGCGGGCTACTTTTTTGGCAACCTGCCGTGGGTTCAGGCGAACCTGAGCAAGATCATCTGGGCCATGATTCTCATTCCCGGATTGTTTGTGCTGTATGGCGCCTGGAAGGCGAGCCGCTCCAAACACCAACCGGCACGCTGACGGGTTTTCACGGGTGCATTGATCCGGGGCAAGACGGTTACGCCGAGCCGGTGCAAACTTGGCCAGACCTGCTCCTGAAAAAAAACTGCCCATGACCGCTTTCGACATGAACCTTTCTGCCGCGCAAACCCTGCCAGAGCTGCTGGCTTTCCGCGTGGCCAACAGCCCGCAAGCCGAGGCTTATCGTGAATTTGACGCCGGCGCCGGCCGGTGGGTCAGCACTTCCTGGATGCAGGCCAGCAAACGTTTTATCGAGTGGCGTCATGCGCTGGCGGCCATGCAGTTGCCGCGCCAGGCAAGCATCGCCATTCTCCTGCCCAACGGACTGGATGCGGTCAGCCTGGACCAGGCGGCGCTGGCGCTGAGTCATGTGCCGGTGCCGCTGCATGCGCTGGACAATCCCGGCAGCATTACCTACATCCTGGCCGACTGCGAAGCGGCGATGCTCATGGTCTCGTCGCTGGCGCAGTGGCACACCATTGAGGCGCTTGGTATTCCCATGCCGGCGCTGCGGCGTGTGGTGGTCGTCGGTGAGGCCGTGTCGGCCGCTGCTACTACCGACGCCGTACCGGTGAGTTCGCTGGCCGACTGGCTAGCAGCAGGGCAGGGGAATGACGCAGCCTGGTCGCCGCCTACCGCCGAGGACCTGGCGGCCATCGTCTACACCTCCGGCACCACAGGCAAGCCCAAGGGCGTGATGCTCACGCACCGCAACGTGGTGGCCAATGTGCAGGCCATCCTGCAGCGTGTGGCACCCGTTCTGGATGACGTGTTCCTCTCTTTTTTGCCGCTGTCGCACACCTTTGAACGCACCGCCGGCTACTATCTGCCCCTGGCTACCGGAAGTTGCGTGGCCTATGCGCGTTCGGTAGCGCTGCTGGCCGAGGACCTGAAAACGGTGCGGCCCACGGTGCTGGTGTCGGTGCCCCGCATCTATGAGCGCGTGTTTGCCAGGCTGCAGGAAACCCTCGCCGGCTCGACGCTGAAGACCCGCCTGTTTGAAGCCACTCAGGCCGTGGGCTGGCGGCGCTTTTGCCGTTCGCAGGATGTGCCACTGGCAACCGGCGAAGGCAGTGCCTGGTCCTGGCTGGACCCGCTGGCGTGGCCGTTGCTGGATCGCCTGGTGGCGCGCACCCTGCGGGCGCAGTTTGGCGGGCGCGTGCGTGTGGCCGTCAGTGGCGGTGCGCCGCTGTCACACGCAGTCGCCCGCTGCTTCCTGGGGCTGGGCCTGCCCCTGCTGCAGGGCTACGGCATGACGGAAACATCGCCGGTGGTGGCGGCCAACGGCGTGGAGGACAACGACCCGGCCACTGTGGGCCGCGCGTTGCCGGGCGTGGAAGTGCGCCTGGGCGACAACCGCGAATTGCAGGTGCGCGGGCCTTCGGTGATGAAAGGCTACTGGAAGCGGCCCGAAGACACGGCGCGTGTGCTGGCGTCCGATGGCTGGCTGTCTACCGGTGACCAGGCGGACATGGACGGCGGGCGTATCCGCATCATCGGCCGCATCAAGGAAATCATCGTGACGTCCACCGGCGAGAAAGTGCCGCCGGGCGACCTGGAGCTGGCCATTGCCGTCGATCCGCTGTTCGCCCAGGTCCTGGTGGTTGGTGAGAACCAGCCTTTCATCGCCTGCGTGGCCGTTGTTCACCCGGCTGAATGGCGCCGGCTGGCACAGGCGCTGGGGGCCAACCCCGATGACGCCGCCAGTTTGAAGCTGCCGGCGGTGCGCCGGGTTGCGCTGGAGCGCATGGCGGTTCAGGTCAGTAACTTTCCGCGCTACGCCCGGCCGCGTGCCGTGCTGCTGACGATGGAGCCCTGGACGGTTGAAAACGCCCTGATGACCCCGACGCTCAAGCTCAAGCGCAACAACCTGGTGAAACGTTATGCGCGCGAGATCGAGGCGATGTACCGTCCCGAAGCCCGGATCAGCGACCACCCTTGAGAAACAGGTCGCGGTCGGGGGCAAAGTTGGCATGCAGGGGCAGCATGGCGCCACCCAGTGCGCGAGCGTCGGAGCCAATGCTGCCGGCCATCACCTGGGCGGGCCAGAGGCCCTCCCAGCTGTAGCGACCCAGTGCCGCGCCCGTGGCTTCAATCAGGCGCTGTAGCAGGGGCCGGCAAAAGGAGCCATCCATCACCACGGCGTCGATATCCAGCAGGGCTGTTGCGCTGACCACGCTGTGGGCCAGTGCATTGGCGGCGCTGGCCACCCAGGCCTCGGTGTCGGACTCGAACGGCGGCTGCATGGCGCGTTCGTCGTAGGCAGCGGCCGGGTCCAGCCCGCGCGCCTTGAAGCATTGCTCCAGCTCCCACAGCGAAGCCTGGCTGATCAGCTGTGGCGGCGCGTCAGGCGCCTGCGCCACCTGCAATGGCAGCGATGCCACAGCGCCTGCGTTGTTGTGGATGCCGGCGTGAAGTTGTGAGTTGATGACCAGGCCGCCGCCAATAAAGGTGTCGACAAACAGGTAGAGAAAACTCTTGAGGTCGCGCCCTCGGCCCGACCCCAGTTCGGCCACGCAGGCTGCCGAGGTGTCTTTGGCAAAACTCACGGGCAGGTCGGTCATGGCCTGCACTTCCGCGCTGAGGTCGATGCGGTTCCACCGGTCCGACTGCTGCGCCGACAGCCCCAGCATCCGGTGCCAGCCGCCGAGCTGGAAAGGCGCGGCCACTCCCACGCCTACCAGCCGCGGAGCCAGTGCACCGAGTTGCTCACGCAAGGTGAGCAGGTTCTGGCCGATCACGGGGAGCAGCGTGTCGGCATCGGGAAAGGTATAGGCCAGCGACAGGCGCTGGCGGACCTGCCCGGTGAAATCGACCAGCAACCAGTCGGTGCTGCGCCGGCCGATCTTGATGCCCACGGAAAAAGCACCGTCGGGGTTCAGCGCCAATGGCACCGAGGGCTGGCCAATGCGCCCGCGCACGCGGTCGTGCCGGATCAGCAGGCTGTCTTCTTCGAGCCGGGTAGTGATCAGCCCGATGGTCTGTGCGGTCAGGCCCGTCAGGCGGGCCAGTTCGGCCTTGGGCACGCTGCCGTGCAGGCGGATGGCCTGCAGTACGACGCGTTCGTTGAACTGGCGCATGCCCACGTGGTTGGAGCCGCGCTGGCGCAGCCACACGGGAGTGGCCGCTTCGGATTCGGCAGGAGTGGCGGAGGGAGCAGGGAACTCGGTCATGGACGCAGATTTTCGCCGATGACTCCTTTGCGCAGGATGAAGTTGCCAAAAGGCTGCAACTCACCCGTCACCACAATGGCGTAGGCCTGGCGTACCCGCTCATAAAACGCGTAGCGCTCAACCCCCTCGGGCTGCTGGTGCGGCAGCCAGCCCGGGGCCAGCAGCCCCAGTACCTCGCGCTGCAGGTCCGAACGGTAAGGTGCCTCGGTACCGCTGACCTGCATGTAGGCCACCGGATGATCCACGTCTTCAGCCAGAGGCAGCAGCGAAGCCACTGCCCGCGCGGCCCGCGCCATGCCGTGGCCAGGCAGGCGCAGCACGGGTTTGCCCGCGCCCACACTCATGGCCGTGAAGTTGGCGTCGGCCAGCAACAGCGCGTCGTCATGGCCCATCTCGGCCAGCAGCTTGAGCAAGTCGGGCGTGAGCAGGGGGTCAATGCCTTTAAGCATGGGCAGGTCTCATGCGTTTCGGAGCGACAAGCGTGGAGGTGTTCTCCATACCAGCCAGGGCCGCGGATCTGG
>CAZIYA010000283.1:0-5057 GCA_964543355.1 uncultured Polaromonas sp. | reverse complement strand
GACCGTGGTGGTGGTTTTGCCCACCCCGCCCTTTTGGTTGGCAACGCAAAATATCTTGGCCATGTTGTTGTTCTTCTCTTCAGGGGGACAGGGACGGGATTACTTGGAGATAGCGAGCTTGATGCCAAAGCCGATCAGGAATACACCTGCAAGCTTGTTCAGAATCGAAGTGATTTTGGGATTGGCGCGGATGCGCTCGGCCAGGAAATAAGTGATCATCACCGAGGTCAGGCCATACAGAAAGGTCAGGCCGGCGATGGTGGCCGCCATGACGGCAAAGGTCTTGAGACCCTGATGCTGCGCCGGGTCCACAAACAGCGGGAAGAAGGCCATGTAAAAAACGATGGCTTTCGGGTTCAGCAAAGTGATCAGCAAAGCCTGGCGGAAGTAGTGCCGCGGCTTGATCTGCAGGATGGGCGCGTCGCCGGCCTTGGCCATCAGCATCTTGAAACCCAGCCAGGCGAGGTACACCGCGCCGACCCACTGGACCACATGAAATGCGGTGGGATACGCCGCCATCACAGCCGACACGCCGGCCACGGCCGCCCACAGCAAAACCTGGTCACCGGCGATAACGCCCAGGGTGGCACCCATACCGCCGGCTATTCCGCCCTTGCTGGTGGAGGTGATCAATGCCAAGTTACCCGGCCCTGGAATCAGCAGGAAAACGATGATGGCGATCACAAAAGCGCCGTAGTCGGCGACGCCGACAAATGAACCGAGCATGAAAACCTCCCGAAACAGAGGGCTTGAGTTTACGTCAGCCTGCAAGTCTGAAATTCACCACCCGTGTGATTCCGCGCCAGTTTTGCCCGCGGACGGGGCGATGGGGCGATCAACCGGGTTTCTGGGGCCGCATCCAGACCATACAGCGCTCGGCGGCCAGCCCCGGCACGGCCAGTTGTTCCACGTGAAACACCTCCACGCCGGCAGGCAGGGCGGCGATTTCATCGGCTGGGTGTTTGCCCTTCATGGCCATCCACACGCCTTGGGGCGCAAGTGCACCCACCGACCATTGGGTGAAATCGTGCAGCGAGGCAAAAGCCCGCGAACAGATCACGTTGAAAGGCTGGACGATGGTTTCGACCCGCGCATGCAGGCCGGTCAGGTTGGGTAGCTTCAGCGCCAGCGCCGCCTGCTTGATGAACGCGGCTTTTTTGGCCACCGTGTCCACACAGGTCACAGCCACAGCCGGACAACAAATGGCAATCACCACCCCGGGCAGCCCCGCGCCGGACCCGACATCCAGCAGACTGGCACCCTGCTCCAAGCCGGTTTTTTGCAGATGTCGAAGCAGCGGCCCGATGGCGGACAGGCTGTCGAGCAAGTGGTGCGTCATCATTTCCGCCGGATCGCGCACTGCCGTCAGGTTATAGACCTTGGTCCATTTGCCGATCAGATCCAGAAAGTCCAGCAAGCTGATCACCTGCGAATCACCCATCTCCAGCTGCAGCGCCTTCAGGCCGGCGCGTAAATCCTGCTCCCCGCTGCGCATCAGGCTTCGGCCTGCTCGGCAGATTTGAGGGGAACTGTGTTTTTCCAGAGATTCTTCTTCAGGTGCACCAGCAACAGCGACACGGTCGCCGGCGTGATCCCTGAAATGCGGGAAGCCATGCCCAGGGTCTCGGGCCGGTGTTTGGCCAGGGTTTGCCGTGCCTCGAAACTCAGCGCCGAGACCTGCAGGTAATCCAGCTCCGCCGGCAGCTTGAGGTTCTCGTAGTGCGAGGCACGCTCGACCTCGGTCTTCTGCAGGTCGATGTAGCCCGCGTATTTGACGGCAATCTCGATTTGCTCAACCACGTCCCGAGCCATATCGGCGACCGCCGATGTTTCACGTGAAACTTCCGGTCCCAGTTCGGGGTTGGCATACTTGCCGCCGTCCAGCGACATCAGCGAGGCGTAGTCCACGTCCGGTCGGCGCAGCAAATCGAGCAGGTTGTACTCATGGTCAATCGCCTTGCCCAGAACGCGTTCTGCCTCGGCCACTGGCAGGTTGCGCGGGTTCACCCAGATCGAACGCAGCCGTTCTGTTTCACGTGAAACAGCGTCGCGCTTGCGGTTGAAGGCGTCCCAGCGCGCATCATCAACCAGGCCCAGTTCCCTGCCCTTTTCGGTCAGGCGCATGTCGGCGTTGTCCTCCCGCAGCATCAGCCGGAACTCGGCCCGGCTGGTAAACATGCGGTAAGGCTCGGTCACGCCCTTGGTGATCAGGTCGTCCACCAGCACGCCCAGATAAGCCTCGTCGCGCCTGGGCAGCCAGGCCTCTTTGCCCTGGCATTGCAGCGCGGCATTGATGCCGGCGAACATGCCCTGGGCCGCCGCCTCTTCGTAACCCGTGGTTCCGTTGATCTGTCCGGCGAAGAAAAGGCCGCCAATGGCCCGGGTTTCAAAGCTGGTTTTCAGTGCCCGCGGGTCAAAGTAGTCGTACTCGATCGCGTAGCCGGGCCGCAGAATGTGGGCGTTTTCCATGCCGGCCATGGAGCGCACCAGGTCGTACTGGATGTCAAAAGGCAGGCTGGTCGAGATGCCGTTGGGGTAGATCTCGTGTGTGGTCAGGCCTTCCGGCTCCAGGAAAATCTGGTGGCTTTCCTTGCCGGCAAAGCGGTTGATCTTGTCTTCGACGCTCGGGCAATAACGCGGGCCGACCCCGTCAATCTTGCCGGTGAACATCGGGCTGCGGTCAAAACCGGAGCGGATGATCTCGTGCGTGCGCTCGTTGGTGTGGGTGATCCAGCAGGACATCTGCTTCGGGTGTGCGATCTGCCCACCCATGAAACTGAACACCGGCACCGCGCCGGGGGTCCCGCCGGGCATGCCGTCGCCCGGCTGTTCGGTGCATTTGCTGAAGTCAATGGTCCGGCCGTCAATGCGCGGCGGCGTGCCGGTTTTCAGCCGACCCTGCGGCAGCTTGAGTTCCTTGAGCCTGCTTGAGAGCGACACCGCCGGCGGGTCGCCCGCCCTGCCTGCTGCGTAATTGTTCAGGCCCACATGAATCTTGCCGTCCAGGAAAGTCCCGGCCGTCAGCACCACGGTGCGCGAGCGGAACTTGATGCCGACCTGTGTGACGGCGCCGATCACCCGGTCGCCCTCAACCATCAGGTCATCGACCGCTTGCTGAAAGAGCCACAGATTGGGCTGGTTCTCCAGCCGCCGGCGAATCGCCGCCTTGTACAGAATGCGATCCGCCTGCGCCCGGGTGGCGCGCACGGCCGGGCCCTTGGAGCTGTTGAGAATGCGGAACTGGATGCCGCCTTCGTCGGTGGCCAGCGCCATGGCACCGCCCATGGCGTCCACTTCCTTGACCAGGTGGCCCTTGCCGATACCGCCTATCGAGGGGTTGCAGCTCATCTGGCCCAGCGTCTCGATGTTGTGGGAAAGCAGCAGCGTCTTGCAGCCCATGCGTGCCGAAGCCAGCGCGGCTTCGGTTCCGGCATGGCCGCCACCGACCACGATCACATCAAATTCTTGCGGATATACATAAGGCGAGTGCATCACGCCTCCTTCAATAAAGCAGTCCTCAGGCTGGATGCCTGCGCGTCCTGGAAAATACCGGCGGGCCTTCGACTGGCCAGCCGCGGCCCACAAGCAAACGGCTTGGAGGCTTTCACAGGGCGAAAAGCGTGATTTTATCAGGGAGCCTCTTTTTTGTGCAGCAGCGCGCCAAAGCATCCATGCCGGGCTGCGGCTGTCGCCCCAAAGCATATGCTATGTTTTTTATAGCTGTTGACGCCCGACCCATAAGGGCCAACCGCCAATATGGCTGCATAAATGTGGTTCTTCATGCATCGGCTGCACACAAAGCCGGACGGACCTGACTCGCAAGCACAATAGAGGCATGAAACTTCTTGTCTTTGCCGGCAGCACCCGGCTCGCATCCTTCAACCGCAAACTGGCCCAGGCGGCTGCCGATCTCGCGCGTGCCAGCGGCGCCGAGGTCACCCACATCGAGCTGGCGGATTTCGACATCCCGATGTACAACGCCGACCTGGAAGCCAAAGGCACGCCGGCCGACGTCATGAAGCTCAAGCAGCTCATGTACGACCACCCGGCCTGGATCATCTGCTCGCCCGAATACAACGGCAGCTACACCGCCCTGCTCAAGAACACCGTTGACTGGGTCTCCAGCCCGGTCAAGGGCGACCCGGCCTGGCAAGAGGGGTTCAAGTCCTTCAGCGGCAAGGTTGTCGGCGTACTCAGCGCCTCGCCGGGCGGCCTGGGCGGCCTGCGCTCGCAAAGCCACCTGGTACCGCTGCTGCTCAACGCGCAATGCTGGGTTGCGCCCAAAGCCTTCGCGCTGGGCCACGCGGGGGATGCGTTTGATGCACAGGGCGAGCTGATCAGCGAGACACACCGTAAAAACGTGCAGGCGGTGATCGACCAGGTGCTGTTTGCAAGCAACCGGCTCAATGCCTGAATCGGCACCTGGCTCTTATTCCAAGGGCGTCAACAGCTCCTTATTTGATAGCAAAACCCATGATGAACTGCCGTCCAGGCTGCGGCGCCTGCTGCATCGCGCCCTCTATCAGTTCGCCCATCCCCGGCATGCCCTTGGGAAAGCCGGCCGGTGTGCGCTGTGTGCAGCTGGACGAGGCCAACGCCTGCCGTATCTTTGGTCAGCCGGAACGTCCGGCTGTCTGCGGACAGCTGATGCCTTCGGTTGAGATGTGCGGTTCCAATGCGCCGGCGGCGATGGCATGGCTCACTTTGCTGGAACAAGCGACGGCACCCCAGCTGTCGTCCCGGGCTTGATGCGGGATCATCAATTGCATCACGCTGCGTCTGCTGTCCGCCTTGGGCAGTAGGCGCAACTCCCCACTCCCACCCCTAACCCCTGCCCTCGCCCCGCTGGGCGATGGAGGGGGACTTCATTTGGCCGCGTGTTCTGCGCTCGCGTGCATACATGACTGCCACGTTCTCCGACCTGACGCGCGCAGCGCGTCAGGTCTCCCCGCATCCGCACCCGTTCCCCACCCGTCGGGCTGGGCCGAGGAGCGCAGCCGAAAACGGATCAGGGCGAGCGATTGTCTGAGCCGAAGGCGAGTTCGAGCTCGACCCCG
>CAZIYA010000282.1:0-5093 GCA_964543355.1 uncultured Polaromonas sp. | reverse complement strand
AGCGGTGGCGGGGAATTCCAGCATCTCGCCCTGCATCACATCGGACAGGCCGTGGATACGGACAATACCGTCGGACACCGACACAACGGTTCCCTGGTTACGGATGTCGCTGCTGGCGGTCAGGCCCTCGATACGGCTCTTGATCAGTTCAGAAATTTCTGCGGGATTGAGTTGCATGACTCTTTCCTTCTTTCTATGTTTGTTGGCTAAAGACTTGATGTAACGCGAGGGCGCCAGATCACGAAATCAGCGCCACTTTCATTTGCTCTAAACGGGCCTTGACCGAGGTGTCCAGTACCTCGTCACCCACCACGACACGCACGCCGCCGATCAGGGCAGGCTCGACCTCAACCTTGAGATTGAGCTTGCGGCCAAAACGTTTTTCCAGCGTTGCAGCCAGATCGGCCAGCGCCGCACCGTCAAGCGCAAAGGCGCTGTACACGGTCGCATCGGACGAACCGCTTTTTGCATTTTTCAATGTCCGGAACTGGCTGGCAATTTCCGGCAGGACGCTGATGCGGCCGTTGTCGATCACCGCCCGGAGGAAGTTTTTCGCAGCTTCCGGCAAGGACGCCTTGACAACACCGGCCATCACGTCGAACGTCTGGGTCGCGGTCACACTGGGGTTGCCGGCAAACTGCTGCAACTGTCCATTGGAGGCAACCGCCGCCAGCTCATCGAGCCAGGCGGAGGCGCCATTCAGGTCGGACATGGACGCCTTGAAGAGCGCTTCAGCGTAAGGACGGGCAATGGTGGCTAGTTCGGCCATGGTGACGCCCCTCTCAAAGCTCTGTCTTCAGGCGGCCCAGCAAGTCAGCATGCACACCGGCATTGACTTCCTTGCGCAGAATCTGCTCGGCACCCTTGACGGCCAGTGCGGCGACCTGCTCACGCAGTGTTTCGCGGGCCTTGACGGTTTGCTGCTCGGCTTCGACCCTGGCAGCGGCAATGATCTTGTTGCCTTCTTCCGCAGCCTTGGCTTTTGCCTCTTCAATCATGGCCTGGGCACGGCGCTCGGCCTCGGCCAGGCGCAGTGCCGATTCGTTGCGCGACTTGGCCAGCTCTTCTTCCACGCGCTTGTTGGCGACGGAGAGTTCGGACTTGGCCTTGTCGGCGGCGGCGAGGCCCTCAGCGATTTTTTGGGCACGCTCGTCCAGCGCTTTCGTAATGGGCGGCCACACAAATTTCATTGTGAACCACACCAGGATCGCGAAAACAATCGCCTGGACGAACAGGGTTGCATTAATACTCACGGCAACGCCTTTCTGTCGGGGTTGTGACGATTACTTCAGCACGAAAGGGTTGGCAAACGCGAACATCATCGCGATACCGACACCGATCAGGAAAGCGGCGTCAATCAGACCTGCGAGCAGGAACATCTTGGTTTGCAGTTCGTTCATCAGCTCAGGCTGGCGTGCAGCTGCTTCGAGGTATTTGCTACCCATGATGCCGATACCGATACATGCGCCGACAGCGCCCAGGCCAATGATCAGGCCAGCGGCCAAAGCGACGAGACCGAGTACGTTTTCCATTTAAAGCTCCTATGGATTTAAGTTAACTAACAAACAAAAAGAAAGAGAAAACCAGACTGGTGAATCAGTGATGATCGTGGGCCTGCCCCACGTAGACCAGGGTCAGCATCATGAAGATGAAGGCCTGGAGCGTGATGATCAGGATGTGGAAGATGGCCCACACGGTGCCGGCCAGGACGTGCCCGATAGGCAGCAGGATGCCCGACAGCGACATGGCGGCAGCACCACCCATCAGGGCGATCAGCATGAAGACCAGTTCGCCGGCATACATGTTGCCGAACAGCCGCATGCCATGCGACACGGTCTTGGCAATGAATTCGATGATCTGGAACACGAAATTGAAAGGCCACAAAATCGGATGTCCGCCAAATGGCGCACTGACCATTTCATGGAGCCAGCCGCCAAAACCCTTGATCTTGATGTTGTAAACAATGCAGATCAGCAGCACGGAGACCGACAGACCCAAGGTGACGGAGAGATCGGCGGTCGGCACAACGCGCATATAGGCGTGGTGCGGGTCATGGCCGGTGGCCGCAAAGACCAACTCCCAGATCTTGGGCAGGAAATCGACGGGCAACAGGTCCATGGCATTCATCAGGAAAATCCAGACAAACACGGTCAATGCCATAGGCGCCACCAGCTTGCGGCTTTGCGCGTTGCTGATGATGCCCTTGGCCTGGCTGTCGACCATTTCAACAAGGATTTCGACGGCAGCCTGAAAGCGGCCCGGCACGCCGGAGGTCGCGGCACGCGCCGCCTTCCACAGGAAAAAGCTGCCGACAACGCCCAGGACAACTGCCCAGAAGATGGAATCGAGGTTGTATACGGAGAAGTCAATGACGCCGCTCATCGGCTTGTTTTGCCAATGGGTCAGGTGGTGACCAATGTATTCGCCGGCGGTAGGTCCGTTTGCAGAAGCCATCTAACTACTCGTCTCGTTAAGTTTGGTGCGTAACCGGGCGCTTCGGCTTGAACCAGAGAGCGCCCAGATACACCTTCATCGCCACTATCAGGCCCACCAGCATGGCAGGCCAGCTCAAATTCTCGATCAGCCGCGGCGCCGCGAACAACATCGCGACCGTCAAGGCAATCTTGACCATTTCCCACAAAAAGAATGCAAACACCGCAGCACCTGCATTCATGGAAGACACCTTGCTGGTCAACCCGCGCACAAAAAGCGCTGCAGGAACCACGACAGCCAGCGCACCATAGAACGCCGACCACGCCACACTCTGTCTTCCGGTCAGGGCCCAGGCGGCACATGCCACCACAACCCCCACCACCAGTTGCCCGGCCACCACCCACCAGGGCGACAGCGAAGGACTGGCTTCACGCAGTTTTTGCGCTTCTTCGCGCGTCAGCGGCTTGAAATCCTCGCGGTCTGCCTCAACCTCTTCCCTGGTTGAGGCTTTCGCCGCTGGGTGAACTGCCGAATCTGTCATTTTGTCCACTACAAATCGCAGGCAGCTTACAAGCCGGTTATTAGCAAAGCCCTTGATTATACGTAGAAACCCACCCGTTCCGGAAAGCCCCCGCACGATTGTGCGGCGAGAGCCCCGGCGGGCCGCATTCACCAGGGGCTTTGCAGGCGACAATTGGTTCTCCTGCAGCCCGTGGCCTCCACGCATCAGGTGGAAATCCCGCTCCCGCAGGGCTCCGTTTTTTTGAAAGACCTTCGCATGCCAGCCCTGATGAAATTCCTTCACATAGCCTCTGCCATTGTGTGGCTGGGCGGCATCAGCTTCATGCTTTTTGCATTGCGTCCTGCAGTCACCGCGCAGCTGGCTCCGCCACAACGCCTGCCGCTGGTTGCCCTGGTCTTGCAGAAATTTTTTGTACTCGTCTGGCTCGCCATCGGGCTGCTGCTGCTCACCGGACTGGCCATGCTGCTGGCCGTCGGCATGAAAAATGCGCCCTTGGGCTGGCACCTGATGTTCGGCATCGGCCTGCTGATGTTTGCGCTGTTTGGCCACCTCTATTTCGGCCCTTACCGCCGCCTGAAACTGGCGATAGCAGTAACGGACTGGCCCGAGGGCGGGCGGCGGGTCGGGCAAATTGCCGCGCTGGCAGGCTTGAACCTCGGGTTGGGTGCCGCGGCCATTGCAGCCGTGATTTTCTTCGGCTGACAAACGGCTTGCCGCGCCCATGAAGCACAACAATGATTTTTCCATGATGAACCCTGGTGAAACCTCAGCGGGGCCAGCCGGACCGGCCATGGCATGAGTCCCCAAAAACCCAAACCTTCACCTGGGCGGCCCGTCCACAAAAAACGCCGAGCCCACTGGACGGACCGCTTCACGAAAGGGATCAGCCGCGAAACGCTGGCGGCCCATCCGTGGCTCAAGCCGGTGGCTCATCACCTGCGTGAGCCCGGGCTCTGGCATGTGCAGCACGAAGCCGTGGCCCGCGGTGTCGCGATCGGCCTGTTCTGGGCATTTGCATTGCCGGTTGCCCAGATCCTGGTGGCGGCAGTCCACTGCATCTGGTGGCGCGGCAACATCCCGGTCGCGGCAGGGGCGACGCTGGTCACCAATCCTTTCACCATTGGCTTCTGGCTCTGGCTGGCTTACAAGCTGGGCAGCCTGATCCTGGGCGTCGCACCGCACGACGTCGAAGCAGGCAGTGCCGCCCTGGAAGCTGCTTCGGCCAGCGCCGGATTTGATGTCATGGGGTGGCTGGCACACTTTGGCTGGCCTGCCGTCCTCGGCATGGCGATTTTTTCAGTCATGGGTTCAGCCATCGGTTACATCCTGGTCAAACTCATCTGGCGCTGGCGCGTCTGGTTCAAGCGGCGTGTCCAGCGCCACGGCAGATAAAGCCCGCACGACAATCCACCTTCTCCACCCACTTCAGACGACATGATGAGCATTTCCAGCCCCGCTTCGAGCACATCCCTGCCCGCCACACTGTGCTACCTGAACGGCGAATTCACGGCACTGCGGGACGCCAGGATCAGCGTGATGGACCGCGGCTTCATCTTCGGCGACGGCGTCTACGAAGTGGTGCCGGTGTATGGCGGGAAGCCCTTTCGCTTTACCCAGCACATGGCACGCCTTGACCGCAGCCTGGCCGAGCTGCGCATCGCCAACCCCCTGTCTGCCGCCCAGTGGCTCGACGTCGTGCTCAAGCTGGTGGCCGACTACGCGCTGCAGTTGCACACCGCGCCCGAAAAAACCGACCAGCTGGTGTACATCCAGATCACACGCGGCGTAGCGCCGCGTGACCATGTGATGCCGGACGACCTGACACCCACCGTGTTTGTCATGACAAACACCATGAAGCCGCCAACGCCGGAGCAGCGCGCGCAGGGCGTGGCCTGCGTCACCGCCGACGACTTCCGCTGGAGCAAGGCCCACATCAAGAGCACCAGCCTGCTGGGCGCGGTGTTTGCGCGCCAGCTCAGCGCCGATGTGGGCGCCGTGGAAACCGTGATGTTCCGCGACGGTTTCCTCAGCGAAGCCGCCGCCTGCAACGTCTGGGTCGTCCAGGGCGGCAAGGTGCTGGGCCCGCCCAGGGACAACCTGGTGCTTGACGTCATTCGTTCCGGCCTGATCGAAGAGA
>CAZIYA010000281.1:0-5118 GCA_964543355.1 uncultured Polaromonas sp. | reverse complement strand
AGGTCAGGAAGAAGGCCAGGGCCAGGGCCAGGACCGCCAGCCGCGCGAGCGCCGCAGCCGTGACCGTTATGGCCGCGACCGCCGCGAACGTGGTGAACAGCGCGGCGACCAGCCGGTCGATGGCCAGACTGAAGGCGCCGCCCCGGCAGCCGCTGAAAGCTTTGAATCAAATCAGGCTGTAGCCCTTGAAGGACATGCGCAAGAAGCTCCTGAATTGATAGCAAAAGCGGCGTCAGCACCGGTGGAGGCAGCTCCCGCACCGGCACCTGTTGCCGCTGCACCCGCCATCGTTGTGCCTGCGGCTGCCACGCCTGTCGCGGTACCAGCGCGCGCACTGCCGAAGATCCAGTCCTACGAATTGCCGCTGCAGGACCTGGCCCAGGTAGCCAGCTCTTCCGGCCTCCAGTGGGTCAACTCCGACGCAAGCAAGATCGCCGAAGTGCAGGCTGCCATGGCCGCCGAGCCGAAGCCGATTCATGTTCCACGCGCACGTCCACCGGCTCCGCAGCTGGACAGCGGCCCGCTGGTACTGGTCGAGACCAAACGCGACCTGCGCGAGATGACCCTGCCGTTTGAGCAGCCCGCTGCGCCGGCTGCGGCTGAACGCGCGGAATAATCCCTGTCGTTTGTGCCGTCTGGCACTTCAGATTAGAGGCAGCTTTCAGGCTGCCTTTTTTTCGTCTGGGTTTTGAGCGCCTGCAGTGGCTGGATCGTTCGATCGGGCTGCAGAGTCCCTTGGCCAGCTTGATCGCTTGTTGTAATTCGGGCAAGCACTGCATCCGAAAAAAAGTGAGTCGTCAGCGAACATGGAACCTGGATCAGTCCGGGATGACAGCCGGAATGCAGGCAAGCACATTCACGAAAACAACAAACGAATTAGCCTGCAGCCCATACCCACCGGTCACAAACAGCTATCGAATCGGTAGCAATCCAGGAGCAAAACAACCCCGGACCACGGGTTAAACTCGACCGATGGCCTGGAACGCAACGCTCTCCCTCGACTACACCCTGCAAGCCGGCAAGACAATTGCGCACTTCCGACATGACGGGCCGCTACGCATCCTGCAAAGCTTGTACCCGGAAGGAGACACGGTATGCCACAACGTGCTGGTGCATCCGCCCGGCGGACTGGTCGGTGGCGACACGCTGGACATCGCAGTTGCCGCAGCGGCCGGCAGCCACGGGCTGATCACCACACCGGGCGCCACGCGCTTCTACAGGTCAGCGGGCGAAACCGCGCTGCAGCGTACACGCCTGCGCCTTGAAGCCGGAGCACGCGCCGAATGGCTGCCCATGGAAGCGCTGTGTTACAGCGGCTGCATCGCCGAAAACCACTTGACGCTGGACCTCGCACCCGGTGCCGAACTGATGGGCTGGGACATCACGGCCCTCGGTTTGCCCAGCGCCGGAAAGCCTTTTGAAGAAGGCAGTTTTTGCCAGCATATCGAGCTGCCAGGCGTCTGGCTGGAACGCGCGCGCATCCGGGCGGACGACCTGCTGCTGATGAACAGCCCGCTGGGCCTGGTGGGCCAGCGCTGCATCGCCACACTTTTCTTCGCAGCCGGCAGCAAGCTGGACCGCCACCGCCGGCAGCTGGCGCTGGACCTGGCCAGGGAAGTCATGCAGGCGCATCCGTTGAGCAACAGCGCCGGCGCCACCAGTGCTGATGCGCAGGTGGTGGTGGTGCGCGTGCTGGCCCCCCTGGTCGAACCAGCCATGGGGTTGATGAAGCAGGTCTGGAAGGCGTGGCGCATGCATTTCTGGGACCAGGCCGCGCCCAGCCCGCGCATCTGGTCCGCCTGAGCCGGCCTGACCTCAATCCTGCAGATCTGCAGGCACCTTGCCGCCATTGGCAGCCAGTTTTTTCATGACCTGCTTGTGCAGCCAGATGTTCATTGACGCGCTGTCGCTGGTATCGCCGCTGTAGCCCAGCTCTTTGGCCAGCTCCTTGCGTTCGCCCAGGCTGCTGTCAAGCTTGAGCAGCTTCATCAGGTCAACGATGGAGGTTTTCCAGTTGAGTTTTTCCGGGCTGTTACGGGCCATTTCGTCCAGCAGGGCTTCCACATCGACCCCCGGCAGGGTTGCACTGCCGACGGCTGCCGCAGCGGCGGCACGCGACGCGGCATCGGAAGCAGCTGAAGCTGCTGCTGCATCTTCGCTGGACAGTGCGCCGCCCGGGGTTACGCCCGGCGCTGCCGTGCCGGCATGTGCCGTCGGGAAAATCTTGCCCAATATCTTGCCGAGAATGCTCATGATGGATCCAATCCGAAGTTAGATGGAAATCCTAGTCTGCCGCCGCGCCGGCGTCTGCAGAATCCGGCTTGATCGCCTGTCGGAGAAAACCCCTTGACTCCCGCGCCGGATTGACGATTCGAACCTACAGCACTGCCTTGCGGCGTCCTACCCCGGCCGCGTCCGGGCGCCAGACAATGAAGACCCCGGCATGTGCCACAAAAACCCGAGCTGTGAGATACGCATGAAACACTACCTGACCCCCGTTGCCCTCGCCCTGGCCTTCCTGATCACCGGCTGCGCCAGTACCACCGAAAGCGGTGCCGTCGGCGCTTCGCGCTCCCAGCTGCTGCTGGTGTCTTCTGCCGAACTCGACCAGATGGCCGTGCAAAGTTACAACAAGCTCAAGGCCGAGGCCACAGCCGCCGGAAAACTCAACACCGATGCCGCCATGCTGGCGCGCGTCCGGGCTATCGCCGCCCGTATCCAGCCGCAAACCGCGGTGTTTCGTGGCGACGCCCCACGCTGGCAATGGGAGGTGAACCTGATCGAAAGCGATCAGCTCAACGCCTTCTGCATGCCGGGCGGAAAAATCATGTTCTACACCGGGCTGGTCCGAAAACTCAGCCTGAGCGACGACGAAATCGCCGTGGTCATGGGGCATGAAATCGCCCATGCCCTGCGCGAGCATTCGCGCGAGCAGGTGTCACAGGCCGCGGCAGCGCAAACCGCCATCGGCATCGGCACCCAGCTGCTCGGTCTGGGCAGCGGCACGTCCCAACTCACCGGTGCCGCCTATGAAGCGCTGGTAGCCACGCGTTTCAGCCGATCACACGAGGCCGAAGCCGACCGCATCGGCCTCGAGCTGACGGCCCGTGCAGGCTACAACCCCCAGGCCGGCGTCAGCCTCTGGCAAAAAATGGGTGGCAGCGGTGGCAGCGGCGCCGAGTTCCTGAGCAGCCACCCCAGCGACGCGAGCCGCGTCCATCAGATCCAGGCCCTGCTGCCCACGGTGATGCCGCTGTACCAGGCCACACGGCGCTAGGAGTCTGCGCGGTAGAAGGCGCCGAAGTGAAAAGTGGCCCCGGCGAGGACAGTTTTTGCTGGATCTGCAGGCTCATAGCCGTGTCATAGGACAAAAAGCCGGTGAAAAATGGACCGGCGCGGCCGCTTTGCAGCCGACGATCCTGCTGCCGCGCAGGCTCCTAGGCCGGCCTGCGTTTCAGGCCGTTTGCGGTGTCGTTGCGGCGCGATGGACGTCTTCACGGGTTGAAGCGGCATCGCCCGCCCCTTCCTGCATAATTTGCGGTCCCGGCGAGCCCCTGCAATGCAGCGGCGAATTTGCTTCGCTGACAACAACAAAAAGGGGAACCCATGCACACCGCCATGACCACTACCGAGATTTACCTGATCGCCATGGCGATCATTTTCACGGTGCCCTACCTGATCTGGCGGATCTGCAGGACCGACTATTACGCGCCGCTTGTTGTGGTGCAGATCATTGCGGGTATCCTGCTCGGCCCCGGCATCCTTGGCAGGTTTTACCCCGACTACTACACCTTTGTTTTCAGCGCACCGGTGGTGCAGTCGCTCAACGGCATTGCCTGGTGGGCAGTCATGGTGTTTGTGTGGATTGCAGGCATTGAGCTCGATCTGAAAAGAGCCTGGGCACACCGGCGGGAAAGCACCATCACCGCCGGCCTGGCGCTGGGCACGCCGCTGGCTTTCGGCTGCGTGGTGGCCGCCGGCATGCTGATGTACGAAGGCTGGGTCGGACCGCATGGCATGCGCTGGCAGTTCGTCATGGGTGTCGGTATGGCTTGCGCCGTCACCGCGCTGCCCATCCTGATTTTGCTGATGGAAAAGCTCGCCATCCTGCGCCAGCCGATCGGCCAGCGCATCCTGCGTTACGCCAGTCTGGACGACATTGCGATCTGGGGTGTGCTGGCGCTCATCCTGATGGACTGGGAACGCGTAGGCCGCCAGGCGGGCTTCCTGGCTGCCTTTGCGGTGCTCAGCTACGCGTTTCGCAAACTCATGGTGTGGCTGCCGGAGCGTGACCGCTGGTACACCGGCCTGATCTGGCTGATCATCTGCGCCTTTGGTGCCGACTGGGCCGGCCTGCACTACATGGTTGGCGCTTTTCTGGCGGGCGCGGTCATGGACAGCGACTGGTTCAACCAGGAACATATGGACATGCTGCGCTACCACGTGCTGCTCGTCATGATGCCGGTGTTTTTCCTGAGCACAGGGCTGCGCACCAATTGGTCGGTGGGCGGCGAAGCAGTGTTTGTGGCTGCAGCCGTGTTGTTGGCAGCCTCAGTGGCCGGCAAGCTGATCGGCGTTCACATCGCCGGCAAGATATTGAAATGGGCACCGGGCGAGAGTTCCATCATCGGCTGGCTGCTGCAGACCAAGGCACTGATCATGATCATCTTTGTCAACATCCTGCTGGACAAACAGATCATCACCAACGAGACCTTCACCGCCCTGTTGTTGATGGCCATCGCCAGCACCATGCTGACCGTGCCGGTGGTAGCGCCCAAACTTCAGCGCATGAAGGAAATCATTTTCCGGTCGAAGTAACTGCCTGACTTGTCATTGCGGAGATGATCCGCAAATCCATGCAAGCGCACCTGCGGCCGTGGTTCATGCAGCATGAATCCCGGATCGAGTCCGGGACGACAGAAACTCAGATAGCCACCAGTTGCCGCACGCCGTTGGCCTGCATGTCCTTGCCCTGGCCGCGCGCAATGAACTCGCCGCGCTCCATCACCAAATAGTCGTCGGCCAGTTCCTCGGCAAAGTCGTAGTACTGCTCGACCAGCAGGATGGCCATGTCGCCGCGGTCGGCCAGCGTGCGGATCACGCGGCCAATGTCGTTGA
>CAZIYA010000280.1:0-5125 GCA_964543355.1 uncultured Polaromonas sp. | reverse complement strand
AAACTGGTGGACAGGGCCGACAGCGCCGCGCCGGCAATGGCGATGGGAAAGGCGGTGAGCACGGTGCGCCGCACGCCGTGCAGGTCAATGCCTATGCCCATGAACAGCTGCATGGTGCCGAAGGCAAAGTGAAAGGCGCCGGCAAACAGGCCCAGTGCCTGGGCGTTGATGCCGAAGTCGGCCTGCAGCGGTGCGGCCATGATGGCGGCCACGGTACGGAACGCCTGGCTCAGCGAAAACGCCGAAACCAGCGCAAACAGCATGACCCAGATGGCACGCGCGGGCATGGCGCGGGGGTCAGGCAGGGCGGGCGCGGTGGAGGCGTTGGATGCGCCGGATGAGGTGGAAGGTGGCGGTGCGACTGCGGTCATGCCGGTGAGGGTACACGACCGGGCCGTGTTTCACCGGGCTTGCCATGGTCGGGCGGGCTGTGCCGAAAAGGGACCGCCGTGACGCAGAAGCTTCAGTGCAAGGTGCCGGCCGGGGCCGGCTGCAGCAACAGGCCGTCCAGGCTGGCGGCGTATTCCTTGCAGAAGGCCACCAGCTCTTCCAGGTCGGCGGATTTGTCGAACACCTTGTCGGCGCCGAGCTGCAGGCAGCGGTCGGTGATGTTCTGGTGCTTGTAGCTGGTCAGCACCACCACCTTCTGGCTGGGCTTGCGGGACTGGCAGTCACGCAGCACACCAAACCCCGAACCTTCGGTGAGGAACAGGTCAACAATGGCCAGCTGCCAGTCGTCGTTGCAGGCACGCAACCATTGCCTGGCTGCAGTCTCGCCGGCGGCGTGGCCGATGAACCGGAGGGGCGCTATTTCTTCCATGGCCTCGACCACGGTGTCGCGTATTTCGGCCTTGTCCTCGACAAGAAAGGTGCTGAGCAACATAAAGTCGGTCCGGAGTCCCTGGATAGACTCAACACGGTAACGTAGCCCGGCCCGCGGCGCTGGTCGTCTACGGGCGTTTTGCTGTGTAGGACAGGTCTGATAACGACTGTCGCTGCCCCTGGCGGCCGGCGTCTTTATTTCTTCTGGGCGACCATCTGCCGGGCGGTGTTCAGGTGCTGCCGCATGGTGGGCAGCAGCCTGATGGCCAGCGCTTTCACCTGCGGATCCCGGGCTTCGCGCTGGGCTTTTTGCAGCAGCGCCAGCGTTTGCGCGTGGTCGTTGACGCCGGCCTGGCGCATATACTGCCCGTCGAAGGTATCGGCGGTTTCCAGTTTCAGCTCGGTGCCGGTGGCTTTGTGCTGCATGCTCGCGTCCCTGGGCATGGTCATGCGTTTGCTCAGGGCCAGCTGTTCGATGTTCTTGAGGGCGGCGCTGTGGTCTTCGATCACTTGCTGCGCAAACTGCTGGACCTGCGGATTTTCTGATTTTTCAAGCGCTGTTTTTCCGGCCTCGATCTCGGCAATGCTGGCTTGCGCCAGGCTCTGGAGCAAGGGTTGGTCGGGGTGCGCAGGTTCTGCCAGGCCGCCGATGGCGGTGCCTGTGCCTTGCGCCGAAACGGGCGCCGCGGCCAGGGCCAGCGCCGCCACAGCGGCGAAGAACACGGCCTGCCACGGCGGTGGATGAAAACGGTGAAAAAGGCGGTTGAAGGACATGGGGGAGAACTCCTGGAACAGACGAGTGGCCGCCATTGCGCCGGGCAGGCGCGAGGGGACGCGGAGCTGATGGCTCAAGGCTCGTCCTTCAGGGGGCTGCGCGGCGCCAGTGCTTGCCGGGTCAGGGTGTAGGACAAGCCGCGCAGCGGACTGCCGAAAATTTCAGGCAAAAAGTGGCATCAGCCCTTATGCAGCGGGCGCAAACAGCTATCAAAAAAGGAGCAAATCCGGCCCCGGTGTCGGCCCGGTGCTAGGGGCAGGTGCGCAGGGTCTTGCCTTCGAGCTGTGGCTTGAGCGTGTCGAGCTGCGCACGCAGGCTGGCATCGACCGCGGCGAGCTTGAGGATCTGCCCGCGCGTCTCGGCACGCTCCTGCGCCACGCGCGCGGTGCGCACGCCCTTGGCGGCAATGCGTGCGAGTTCTTTTTCGGCGTCGGCCTGCAGCGGAAAGCTGGCCAGCGCCAGCCCGGGGGCGAGGGCCTCGTTGTTGACGGTGCGGAAAGACACGCCGAGCTGGCGCAGCTCGCCGCGCTTTTTGGCCATGGCCTCTTCGGTGGTGTATTTGCCCATGTAGACAATCCAGCGCGCCGGCTCGACGCTGCTTTCGAACTGCCAGCTGCCGGCGGGCAGCGCGTCTTGCAGGCTGGTGCGCAGCACGGCCGTCTGCTGCTCATTGAAGAGGCCGGCCTGCAGGCATTCAACCGCGTTTGTGTCGGCTGACGACACGGCGTCGCTGGCCCCTGAGGCCGGCCGGCGGGGGGGAGCCTTGTTTTCGATTTCCCTGGCTTCCTCGGGCGTCAGCAGGCGAATGTCGTCGGGCCGGATCTGCGTTTCCATGCGCTGGGGCTCGGTTTGCACGCTGGGCACCAGACCGAGCGGAGCCAGCGCACCCTGGGTCCAGGCGAAGTAGCCGATATTGGCCAGCGCCAGCAGCAACACCAGCAGCCTCAGCATGCGCGCGAGCTGCCTGGGTTGGGGGGCGCCACGGGCCGGACGCTGACTTCGGAGCTGGTGATTTCTTTCATGCCAGCCGCAGTATGCACCAGCAGCGCGCCGTTTTCGCCGACCCCGTGGGCCACGCCCTGGGTGCCGTCGGAGAGCTTCACCACGCGCCCCGCGAGCGCGTCGCGTGCCCCGAAGCGTGCCTGGAAGGGTGTGAAGCCGAACAGGCCAAAGGCCTGCACCGCCTGCACCAGCGGGGCAGCCACACGCAGCAGGGTGTCGGCCACGTCGATGCCGGGCAGCAGCGTCTGCAACGCGCCGGGCGCCAGTGCGGTGGGCTGGTCAGCCGCGGCGGCGGGCAGGGGCAGGGCCATGGCGCGCACGTTGATGCCCACACCAATCACCACGTAGCGCAGCTCGCCCCAGTTGGCGGTTTCCACCAGGATGCCGCCCAGCTTGGATTCGCCGCCCTGTGTATCGGCCAGCCACAGATCGTTGGGCCATTTCAGGCGGATGGCCGGTGCGGCAGGGTTGCCGGGTTCCAGGCTTTCGGCAATGCTGATGCCGACGGCCAGCGACAGCCCGGACCAGTCGGCCGGCTGCAGGGGCAGGCCGAGTGAAAAAGTCAGGCTGTCGCCCACGCTGCTTTGCCAGCTGCGCCCCATGCGCCCGCGCCCGGCGGTCTGTTGTTCGGCCACCAGCAGCACCGGTTCGGCGGCGGTGGGGCCGGCGTTGCGGAAGCGCCGCATCAGTTCGGTGTTGGTCGAATCGATCTGCGGCAGCACCTCGACCGTGAAGCCGGGCAGCACGGGCGCCACGGCTTCCCAGATGGCCTCGGCGGGCCAGCGGATGGGGGTGGCGGGAGTGGAATGCACGGAAGGACCGCTCAGTCCTTTTTGCCTTTGCCTGGCTTGTCCGCCTTGCCGGTTTTGCCGGCCTTCTTGAGGATTTTCTTGAGTTCCTTGTTGAGCTCTTTTTTGAGCTGCCTGCCTTTCACGGGCTTGTCGGCCGTAGACGCTTTTTCAGGCTTGTTCTTCTTTTTTTCTTTCTTGCCCGGCTTGTCGTCCTTGGGCGCCAGCAGCGTGCCGCGGCAATTGGGCGCGCCGCACCAGCACGGGTATTCGGCCTTGAGCTTTTTTGTGTACTTGGCGTCGATGATCAGGCCGTAGTCGTAGAACAGCTCTTCACCGGCCAGGATGTTGCGCAGCGCCTTGATGAAGACGCGGCCGTCCTGTTCGTCGGCCTCGCAGTTGGGGCTGCAGCTGTGGTTGATCCAGCGCGAGGAGTTGCCGCCGTATTTGGCGTCGATCACATGCTCTTCGTCGATGTGGAAGTAAAAGGTGTGGTTCGGGTCTTTCGGGTCGTGCGGGTGGCGGCGCAGCGCTTCCTTCCAGGTCACGACCTCGCCGATGTATTCGATCAGGGTCTCGCCTTCGGCCAGGTCCTGCACGGCAAACACGCCCTTGCCGTGCACGCCGGAGCGGCGCGTCTGGATGCGGCGGCCGGTGTCGGGCGCTGGGCCGGCGGGCAGGCCGGAAAGGGGGGCAGAGTCCTGATTTTTTGACACGTCAAGTTTTTTTGGTATGGTTAATTCATGCATGTGCGCGCACATGCGGGTGCGCGCGTACGCACGCGCGAAGCCGTTATTGTAGTGATGCACGCAAGGAGCAAGCCATGTTGAAGCGCCGCAAGGCCATCGCGTCTGCCGCCGCACTGGCTGCTGCGGCCCTGGGTTTGCCTGCGCTGGCCAGGGGCCCGGAAAGCCCTTTGCCCAAGGTGGGCAGCACCCTGTCTCTGGTCCCGGTGACACTGCTGGACGGAAGCCTCTGGACGCCCGCGCAGGTGCAGGGCAAGGTGCTTGTGGTGTACTGGTGGGCCAGCTGGTGCCCTTTTTGTGCGGTGCAGTCGCCCCATATAGAGGCGCTGTGGCGGGCACAAAAGGCGCATGGCCTGGAGGTGCTGGCACTGTCGATTGACAAGGAGGCCGCTGCGGCGGCCAACTATATAAAGGCCAAGGGCTACAGTTTTCCCGCCGGGATGCTGACCCCCGAAGTGGCCAGGGGATTGCCCAAGCCGGCCGGTTTGCCGGTGGTGGTGGTTTTGAGAGTTAATGGCAAGCGCGGAAAAGTCCTGTTTGCCGAAGCCGGGGAAATGTTCCCCGAAGATGTAGAAGGTTTGAAGAAGTACTTATGAAAACGCTGGTGATTGCAGAAAAACCCTCGGTGGCGCAGGACATCGTTCGTGCCATCACGCCCACCGCGGGCAAGTTTGAAAAGCACGACGAATATTTCGAAAGCGATGACTGGGTCATCACTTCGGCGGTGGGCCATCTGGTGGAGATCCAGGCGCCGGAAGAGTTTGACGTCAAGCGCGGCAAATGGAGCTTTGCCAACCTGCCGGTGATTCCGCCCTACTTCGACCTGAAGCCGATGGACAAGACCAAGACGCGGCTGAACGCCATCGTCAAGCTGACCAAACGCAAGGACGTGGGCGCCATCGTCAACGCCTGCGACGCGGGCCGCGAGGGCGAGCTGATCTTCCGCCTGATCCAGCAGTACGCCAAGAGCGCGCACCCGGTCAAGCGGCTGT
>CAZIYA010000279.1:0-5137 GCA_964543355.1 uncultured Polaromonas sp. | reverse complement strand
CATGCGGTTGCTGCGCAGTGCATCGAGTTCGGGTAAACCCAGCTGCAGCGCGTGGTAGCCGAACATGTCGGCCACGACCTGGTCGAAGCGCTCACGCTCCCACGCCAGCAAATACTCGCCGGGCGGGGTCTTGAACCAGTTTGTGAAACCTATAATTTGTGAGCCCATCGAGACCGCATGTTCTTAATTCCCATCCCCGCGTTTAACGACAACTACCTCTGGCTGTTGCACGATGGCCGGCGCGCCGCGGTTGTGGATCCGGGCGATGCCCAGCCTGTGATTCGCGTGCTGCAGGAAAACGGGCTGCAATTAGAGTCGATTCTAGTCACGCACCATCACCCCGACCACATCGGTGGTGTCGACACCCTGCGCGATGCGACCGGTGCGAAAGTTTACGGTCCGGCCCGCGAACGCATCCCCGAGCCCCTCACGCGGCTCAGGGACGGGGACACGGTGCGCACGCTGGGCCTTGATTTCCAGGTACTGGACGTGCCGGGCCACACCGCGGGCCATATCGCGTTTTACTGTCCCCACGTGGACGGGCGGCCCCTGCTGTTTTGCGGCGATACGCTGTTTTCCGGTGGCTGCGGCCGTCTGCTGGAAGGCACGCCCGCGCAGATGCTGGCTTCGCTGGACCGGCTCGCCGCCCTCCCCGGCGACACCCGCGTCTGCTGCACCCATGAATACACCATGAGCAACCTGCGTTTTGCCCTGGCGGTAGAACCTGACAACAGCGAGCTGATTGGTTACCATGCACGCTGTGCAGCCTTGAGGGAAAAAGACCAACCTACCTTGCCGACCACGATGGCCCAGGAGTTGCTGATTAACCCTTTTTTGCGTACCCGACAGGCCACTGTCATGGCCGCCGCCCGCCGCTTTGATCCAGCGGCGCATGACGACAACTCTGTATTTGCCGCCATCAGGCAGTGGAAGAACCAATTCAAATGACCGAACCACAGCCACCGTTTCCCTCTTCTTCCCCCTCCCCGCTCCCGTCGGCCGCTGCACGGCTGACTTCCCCGCTTAAAGTTCTTTTCCTTGGCGCTGCGATGGCGCTGCTCGCAGGCTGCGCCAGCACCAGCCCGCCCGGCATGCCCGGCGACCCGGTCCTGAGCAGCAGCTCGGCGCCCGTCCCCGCGCTCACGCCGGTTTACCCCAGCGGCCCCCTCTCGCCCATTGACCCGGCGCAGGCGACGTCCCGCACGGTCGTTACCTTGCAGCCGCCGGCCGATTTATGGGCCCGCATTCGCAGCGGCTTCGCCATGCCCAACCTGGAAAGCGAGCTGGTCACCGACCGCGAGCAGTGGTACGCCAGCCGGCCGGACTATATCCAGCGCATGACCGAACGTTCCAGCAAATACCTCTTCCACATTGTTGAGGAACTCGAGCGGCGCAACATGCCCACCGAACTGGCGCTGCTGCCTTACATTGAAAGCGCCTTCAACCCGCAGGCAGTGTCCAGCGCCAAGGCCGCCGGCATGTGGCAGTTCATGCCGGCCACTGGCAAGTACTTCGACCTGAAACAGAACGCCTTCCGTGACGACCGCCGCGATGTCCTGGCTTCAACGCGGGCAGCGCTCGACTACCTGCAAAAACTCCACGGCATGTTCGGCGACTGGCACCTCGCGCTGGCGGCTTACAACTGGGGAGAAGGCAGTGTGGGCCGCGCCATCGCCAAAAACCAGAAGCTGGGACTGGGCACCACTTACCTAGACCTACGCATGCCCGATGAAACGCGGCTGTACGTGCCCAAGCTCCAGGCCGTCAAGAACATCGTGGCCAATCCCCAGGCCTACCAGACCGAGTTGCCGCTGATTGAAAACCATCCCTATTTCCAGCAAGTCCGGATCACGCGCGATATCGACGTGGCGCTGGCCGCCCGACTGGCCGACGTCGAGATTGCCGACTTCAAGGCGCTCAATCCTTCGGCGCACCGACCGGTGATCATTGCAGCAGGCACACCGCACATCCTGCTGCCCTGGGACAACGCCAAGATCTTCCAGCGCAACTTTGAGGCCTACACCCAGGGCCAGTATGCAAGCTGGACGGCCTGGACCGCACCCGCCACCCTGAGCGTCGGCGACGCGGCCCGGCGCGTCGGCATGAGCGAAGCCGACCTGCGCGGGGTCAACAACATCCCGCCGCGCATGCTGATCAAGGCAGGTTCCACCCTGCTCGTGCCCCGCGGCGCCAAAACAGACAACGACGTTGCCAGCCACGTCGCCGACAACGCCCAGATGGCCTTTGCCCCTGAAATTGTCACGCGCCGCAGCACGATCAAGGCGCGCAAGGGTGAAACCGTCGCCAGCATCGCGCGGCGTTACGGCCTGAGCGCAGCCAGCGTGGCCGACTGGAACAATGTCAAGGCAACGGCGGCCTTCAAGCTGGGCCAGCAGGTGGTGGTATTCCTGCCGGTGAGGGCCGGCGGTGCCCGCAAGCCGTCAGTACGCAGCAACATCAAGGCCGTGCGGCGCAATCCCGGAAAAACCGTGATCAAGAGCAAACGACGCTAGCCAGCCGAAACAAGCCAAGCCAGATCGTGCCCCGGGCCTTATCTCTCCTTCGCTGACTGCTATCGAATAAATAGCGAAACCGGCAGCCCGCACCATGGTCACCCGCACGCCTGACAACCCGACCCCGCGCGGTACACGGTATCTGTATGTGCTTGGGCTGGTGGCCACGGGACTGGGCTTCCTTCTCCTGCTGCTGCCGATCATGGACACGGCGTTACGGCCCGTGGGTGCGGTGGCACTGCTGTTCGGCATCCTGCTGGTGGGCAGTTATTTTCTGGGCAGACTGAAAGCCGAGATGTCCGCCGACAACCGGGCACCTGAACCCACCTGGCGCAAACCCGCGCATGGCTCGGCCGGTTATGGCAGCCTGCCCGTATCGGACGCGCCGCTGATGGCGGGATCGCGCAGCGCCCTCACCGGACCGGCCGTCGTCACGCCGGTCCAGGTGCCCCCGGCTGCTTTGCATCCCCTTCCCCCGGCGCCGCCTCCGGCCGCGCCCGCCATCGCCGTGCCCGCAGGCCCGGCCATAAGCTGGACACCTGAATTGTTTGACCGGATGTCAGCGCAGCAATTCGACGCTGTGTGTGAAGCACTGTTTGCCCAGGGCGGCTTTGAAACCCGCAGCCAGTCCCACGGCACTGCCGGCGGTGCGACCATCTGGCTATATTCGCGCCATGCGCAGCAGGGCAAGGACAGTCCGGTCGCGGTGGCGCTGTGCAAGCAGTGGCCCGGCCAGCCGGTGGGCGTGCGGGAGCTGCACCCCTTGCTGGAATTGATGGCCTCGCGCCAGCTCAAGCGCGGCACCTGTGCAACATCTGCCTTCTGCACGGACAACGCGCGCAAATTTGCGAAATACAACAGCATCAACCTGCTCGATCGCCAGGCCGTGCTGGACCTGATTGCCAGGCGCAGCCCCGTGCAGCAGCAAACCCTGCTGGCGCTGGCGCAGGGAAACAGCTGACGAAGCTGTCCCGCAGCAGGTGCGCCGGGCGGCTTCTTACAACTTCAGCGAGCCCGTTCCAAACAGTCCCAACAAGCCAATGACGATCAGGTAGATCGCCACGATGAAGTTGAGCAGGCGCGGCATGATCAGGATCAGGATGCCGGCAATCAGGGAAACAACGGGGCCTATGCTGAGGTGGAGGTTCATGGGTTTTCCTTGCGATGATGAAAGAGGGTAAAGCCGGCACTTGGGTGCTGCGGGGATGGCTGGCACCAATGTAGCGAGCAGTTTTCAGTGTGTATGTAGGACGGAACGATCAAACAGGCTCTCAGAGAGGGCGCAACAGGGCAGCCAGGAAGGCCGGCAGCGGCCGGTTCTGCGACTGCAGGTAAGCCGCCATGGCCCCAGCCACCTGCCGCACCGCCGGCCTTTGGGAAATCCGCTCGCGCCAGGCGAGCAGGCGCGTTGTGCTCCCGTCCATGGCGGCGCCCATGCGCTCGCCGAAAAGCTGCGCCATGTAAAAGGCAATGTCCGCAAACGAGAACGGGCCGGCGAGGTAGTCGCGGTCAGCCAGCAGGATGTCCATCTTCCGGTAATAGTTCATCGAGGCCTCGCGCGCAGTCACCGCCACCGGGTCCTGCGGCTGGTCCTGCAAGCTCATCAACCGGATGATGGGCGGAAAATACACCTCGTCCGATTGATGCTCGAGCAGCCGCGCCCGCGCTTTCGCCACCTTGCCTGGCGGCCACAGCGGCGGCTCGGGCTGCAGCTCTTCCAGGTATTCGAAGATCTGCGTCGAATCGAAGATTTCCAGCTCGCCATGCACCAGCACCGGCACCTGCTGCTTGGGATTGATGCGTGCCACTTCAGGATGTCTGGGCTGGTACAGGCGCTTCATCTCAAAGGGCACCATCACCAGCTCAAAGTCCAGGCCTTTCTCGAGTGCGGCAATCTGCACCTTGGCACCAAACATGCTCAGCGGCCCGGAATAAAGAATCAGGGGTTGAGGATGTTCCATCACAGTTTCTCGGTTTCGCCCGTACGGGGCTGCCATTTCATGAGCCGTTTCTCGACACGCCCAACAATGCCGTCGAGCACCAGCGCAAAGGCAGTCAGCACCACGATGCCGGCAAACACCGTGTTCACATCGAAAGTGCCTTCGGCCTGCAGGATCAGGTAACCCACGCCGCGCGCCGAGCCCAGGTATTCACCCACCACGGCCCCGACAAAAGCCAGCCCCACCGACGTATGCAGGCTGGAAAAAACCCAGCTGGTCGCGCTCGGCAAATACACCGTGCTCAGCAGCTGCCTTTGGTTCGCGCCCAGCATCCTGGCGTTCGCCAGCACCACCGGGCTGACTTCCTTGACACCCTGGTAGACGTTGAAAAACACGATGAAAAACACCAGCGTGACCGCCAGCGCCACCTTGCTCCAGATGCCCAGGCCGAACCACATGGCAAAGATGGGCGCCAGGATCACGCGCGGCATCGAGTTGGCAGCCTTGATGTAAGGGTCCATGATCGCGCTGGCCATGGGCGCCAGCGCCAGCCACAGGCCGCAGGCCAGGCCCAGCACCGTGCCTATGCCGAAGGCCAGCACGGTCTCAAGCAGCGTGGTACCCAGGTGCAGGTAGATGTCGGCATTGCCCGGCAAGCCGTCGGGAAACAGCAGGCTGGGGCCG
>CAZIYA010000278.1:0-5186 GCA_964543355.1 uncultured Polaromonas sp. | reverse complement strand
CAGGCCAGCAGAAGCTTGGGGCTGTGGCTGATGCCCAGGGCCAGCATCACGCCCAGGATGGCGGTCACCGTGAACAGGGCCTTGAAGGCGGCCCAGAGCATCTCGGCCAGCAGAACGCTGTCCAGGCTGACCGGGGCGTTCATGATGCCGTCCCAGGTTTTCTGCACATGCATGCGCGAAAACGCGGAATACAGTGCTTCAAAGCTTGCCGCATTCATCGCGCTCATGCAGATTGAGCCGCTGGCCAGAAACAGGATGTACGGAACCGGGGTTCCTGTGACCGTGATTTCACCGACCAGCGCACCCATGCCATAACCGAAAGCCACCAGCCACATCAGCGGCTCGGCAATGTTGCCGACCAGGCTGGGAATGGCCAGCTTGCGCCAGACCAGCAGGTTGCGCATGAAAACAGGCCACCAGCGGAACGACAGATCAGGAATCCGCCATAGGGAAAGAGAAGTGGTTTTCATGGCTGTCTATCCCAGTGTCATCGCGGAACCGGCTTTGCCGGGCCGCAGGTGGCGCCCCCTTGAGGGGGAGGCGGTCGCAGGCCGCTTCGAGGGGGATTCATCCCTCCTCCCTGATCTGGCGACCGGTCAGTTTGAGGAACAGGTCTTCCAGGTTGGCGGGCCGGTGCAGGGTGCGCAGCTGGCTATGCACCGTCAGCAGGGCCAGCAGCGGACGGGCATCCTGCGTGTAGAAAAACACGGTCTCGCCGCTGACCTCCACCCGCGCGGCGAGCGACCGAAGTGCAGCATGTTCTTCAGACCTGGCGAGATCCAGCGCCCCCACGCCATACACCTCCACCACATCGGGCTCCAGGTGTCGGGCGATCAGTTCTCTCGGCCTGCCTTCGGCGATTTTCTTGCCGTGGTCCAGCACCAGCAGGCGTGAGCACAGGCGTTCGGCCTCATCCATGAAATGGGTGGTCAACAAAATCGACTTGCCCTGCTGCAGCAAAAGCTGCAGGCGCTCCCACATCAGGTGGCGCGCCTGCGGGTCCAGCCCGGTGGTCGGCTCGTCGAGCAGCAGCAGGCGCGGGTCATTGACCAGCGCCCGCGCCAGGCTCAGGCGTCGCCGCATGCCGCCCGACAACTCACCGGGCTTGCTGCCGGCCTTGTGCGACAGCGAGGCAAACTCCAGCAGCCCTGGCACGCGTGCGCGCACCTGGGCCGCCTTCATGCCGAAATATCGCCCATAGACCTGCAGGTTTTCGGCGCAGTTGAAATCCGGATCCAGCGTGTCGAACTGGCTGACCACGCCCAGCCTGACCTTGATGGCCAGCGCGTCTGCGGGCATGCGCAGGCCGCGCCCGTCGCCATTGAGAAAGTAGGTGATGTCGCCGGCGTCGGGTGCCGTCAGGCCCAGGCACATGCGGATGCTGGTGGTTTTTCCGGCGCCGTTGGGGCCGATCACCCCCAGGCATTCACCGGGCGCGATCTCGAACGACAGGTCATCAACAACCACGGCGTCGCCGTAGTGTTTGGTAAGACCCCGGATGGCAACCAGAGGATGGGGATGGCTCATGGGCTTATTGTTGCCCATTCCACCGGCGCGCAACCGCGGGTGAGTGCAGGCTCAGGCGTCGTCACCGTAATCGTGGTCGGGATGGTTCACCACGTCGAGCTTCCAGTAACCCCGGCCCACGATCTGACCGCGGCTCACGCCAAGGTCGTCGACAAGCAGCTGACGGATGCGGCGCATCGCCGCTGCTTCGCAAGCGAGGTAAATGCGCGCTTCAGCGGCAATCGGTGACAGGGCTCGCACGGCTTTGGCCAGGGGCTCGCCAGCGGCCCGGTGATCGGTGCCGCGCGCCAGCCAGCTCACGTCAAGCTGCGCAGCGCTGTGCAGCGGACGCTGCTCGGCAGGGCTGATCACTTCCAGCAGCACTTGCGCGCGGGCCGTGGCGGGCAGGGCAGCCAGGATGGTTTCAACGGCCGGCAAGGCGCTGTCGTCGGCAATCAGCAGGTGCTGCGCGGCTGCGGTGTCCAGTGTGTAGCCGGGGCCGGGGCCCATCAGGAACAGCACCTGGCCGACGGTGGCCTGCGCCGCCCAGCTCGAGGCCGGGCCTTCGCCATGCAGCATAAAGTCGACATCCACCTCCAGGGCCTCGGGCCTGACCGCCAGCGGTGTGTAGGTGCGCATGGAGACGGCGCGCGGGCCATCCGGCAGGGGCCGGGTCGGCTCGGTCTGCCCGGGCTCCGGGAAGATCAGCTTGATGTAGCTGGCGGGCCCGGCCGGCATGAACCCTTCGAGTTCGGGGCCGGCCAGCGTGATGCGGCGCATGGCCGGGCTCAGCACTTCGATGCGGAGCACTTCCACGCGGCGCGGTGAACGGCGCTGGCGTTTGGGGGCTTCGCCCGTGCCTGAGTCGTTGCGGGAAGCAGTAGCAGAAGAAGAGGGAGCGGCGGGAAGGTTGGTCACACAGGCTTTCCGTAGAGCATTACGCGGGGTGCGGGGTTGTAGACAATGAGAATTATTATTATCTGGAGGGCGTAAACCCTGGGCCGGTAAGGTTAAGGGCAGGTACTGCCGGTGCAGTAAAGTGTTCGTTACGGCGCGCCATTCTCTGCGATGCGCCATCGGCCCCTGACCATTGACCCTTCACTCCCCGCACATCCCATGACCACCTTCGGCACCCCCTTGTCCCCCCACGCAACCAAAGTCATGCTGCTCGGCTCCGGCGAGCTCGGCAAGGAGGTGCTGATAGCTTTGCAGCGCCTGGGCGTGGAGACCATTGCCACCGACCGTTATGACAACGCGCCCGGCCAGCAGGTGGCGCACCATGCGCGCACCATCACCATGAGCGACCCGGCCCAGCTCAAGGCGCTGATCGAAAAAGAACGGCCGCATCTGGTGGTCCCCGAGATCGAGGCGATTGCCACGCCCATGCTCGAGGAGCTGGAAGCCGCCGGCGTGGTGCGCGTGGTGCCCACGGCACGCGCCGCGCGCCTGACCATGGACCGCGAAGGCATTCGCCGGCTGGCCGCTGAAACCCTGGGCCTGGCGACCAGCCCTTATGTGTTCTGCGATTCCCTGGCCGAGTTGCAGGCCGCCATCGACAGCAAAATTGGTTACCCCTGTGTTGTCAAACCGGTGATGAGTTCTTCCGGCAAGGGCCAAAGCAAGATCAGCGGCCCCGTGGATGTGAAGACGGCGTGGGATTACGCCATGGCCGGCGGCCGCGTGAGCCACGGCCGCGTCATCGTCGAAGGCTTCATCGACTTTGACTATGAGATCACCCAACTCACGGTGCGGGCCAGGGGCGCCGATGGTCAGATCGAAACCCATTTTTGCGAACCCATCGGCCATGTGCAGGTCAGTGGCGACTATGTGGAAAGCTGGCAGCCGCAAGCGATGGCCTCGAAAGCCCTGCAGAAGAGCCGCGAGATCTGCAAGGCTGTGACCGACAACCTCGGTATCGGCCACGACGGCCAGCCAGGAGGCTTGGGGCTGTTTGGTGTTGAGCTGTTTGTCAAGGGCGACCGGGTCTGGTTCAGCGAGGTCAGCCCGCGGCCGCACGACACCGGCATGGTGACGATGTGCACACAGTGGCAAAACGAATTCGAGCTGCACGCCCGCGCCATCCTCGGCTTGCCGGTCAACACAGCCCTGAAAAGCCCGGGCGCCAGCGCCGTGATCTACGGCGGCGTCGACGCGCAGGGCATTGTGTTCGACGGCGTGGCCGACGCGCTGCGTGTGCCGAACACTGACATACGCCTGTTCGGCAAGCCCGAGAGTTTTGTCAAGCGCCGCATGGGTGTGGCCCTGGCTTTTGACGTCGATGTGGAAACTGCACGCATCAACGCCAAGCTGGCCGCTTCCATGGTTAAACCCCACGCAGCATGAGGGAGTGGCCATGAACTCTGCCGAGCTGATGCGACTGCTGGCCTGGGCCGACGATTCGTCGCTGCGCCTTTTGATGGTTGCGGCCGTCGCCGTCCTGCTCGCCTTGCTGGTGTACCGGATGGGCGGAGTTGTGCTGGTGCGGTTGACGCGCTCCATGCCGGTGGCAGCGACGGTGGTGGCGCAATGCAGGCGGCCCGCCCAACTGCTGCTCCCGCTGATCGCCCTGCAGGCGGTCTGGCAAGGCGCCCCCGACGACCTTGCGCTGATAGGTGGTGTGCGCCATGGCAACGGGCTGCTCTTGCTGCTGGCGCTGACCTGGATGGGCTTGCGCGCCGTGCGCGGGGTGGCGCAGGGGGTGATCGGCCTGCACCCGGTCGACGTTGAAGACAACCTCCAGGCGCGCCGGATACACACGCAGACCCGCATGCTGGCCCGCACCGTCATGTTCGTCGTGCTGCTGACCGGCCTGGCCTTGATGCTCATGACCTTTCCGGGCGCGCGCCAGTTCGGTGCCAGCCTGCTGGCTTCGGCCGGCGTGGTCGGGCTGGTGGCTGGTATTGCGGCACGCCCGGTGTTCAGTAACCTGATTGCCGGGCTGCAGATCGCGCTGGCGCAGCCCATCCGCATTGACGATGTGGTGATCGTCGAGGGCGAATGGGGCCGGGTGGAGGAAATCACCGGCACCTATGTGGTGCTGAAAATCTGGGATGAACGCCGGCTGATTATTCCGTTGCAGTGGTTTATTGAGAACCCGTTCGAGAACTGGACCCGCGCCAGTTCCAGCATCATCGGCACCGTTTTCCTGTGGGTGGACTACCGCATGCCGCTCGCGCCGCTACGCGCCGAAGCGCAGCGCTTGTGTGAAGCCTCGTCCGACTGGGACGGCCGACTGTGCAAACTGCAGGTGACCGAAGCCGGCGAGGGCGCCATGCAGTTGCGCCTGCTGGTGACCTCGGCCAGCTCTGGCCGCAACTGGGACCTGCGTTGCGATGTGCGCGAGGGGCTGGTCGATTTCATGCAGCGTGAATACCCGCAGCATTTGCCCCTGATGCGTGCAGAGCTTGGCGGCATACCCGGTACGGAAAAACCGGCCCGCCCGCCCGAACAAGCCTGAGCCTGAGTCCTCCGCTCTGCTGAAAATTTAAGAGAAAAGTGCCCGTAGCCCTTTGAGGCCGGGCACAAGCAGCTATTGAAAAAATAGCAATTTCGCCGGAAGCCGGCTTTACTGAAACGCCACTTCCGAAAAGCTGCGCAGCTTGCGGCTGTGCAGTTGCGTGCTGCCCTGTGCGCGCAGCAATTCGATCGCGCGCATGCCGATGCGCAGGTGCTGGTCCACA
>CAZIYA010000277.1:0-5193 GCA_964543355.1 uncultured Polaromonas sp. | reverse complement strand
CATCGCTTGTCGCTTCATAGCGGAAAATGCAAGCCATGCGTTTTGACGTCATCACCCTTTTCCCCGAGCTGTTTGCGCCGTTTCTGACCAGCGGCGTGACGCGCCGTGCGTATGAATCTGGCCTGGTCGAGGTGAAGTTGTGGAACCCGCGCGATTTTGCCGAGGGCAACTACCGCCGGGTCGATGACCGTTCCTTTGGCGGTGGCCCGGGCATGGTGATGCTGGCCGAGCCGCTGGCTCGTTGCCTGGAAAAAATCCGCGGGGAGCGTGCCGAGCCGGCCGGGCAGCAGGCGCCTGTGGTCCTGTTTTCGCCGATTGGGCGTGCGCTCGACCATGGCGGCGTGACTGCGTGGTCGGCCGGCGCTGGCGCGGTCCTGATCTGCGGCCGCTACGAAGGCCTGGACCAGCGGTTTATCGACACTTTTGTGGACCAGCAGATCAGCCTGGGCGACTTTGTCTTGTCCGGCGGTGAGATTGCCGCGATGGCCCTGCTGGACGCCGTGGCCCGTTTGCAGCCCGGCGTGCTCAACGACGAGGGCAGCCACCAGTTCGACAGCTTCAATCCGGCGCTCGATGGCCTGCTTGATTGCCCGCATTACACGCGGCCCGAAAGCTGGCGCGGCCAGGCCGTCCCCGACATGCTGTTGTCCGGCAACCACGGCCACATTGAACGCTGGCGCCGCGAGCAGCGCCTGGCCCTGACCCGGCAACACAGGCCCGAACTGCTGGACAAGGCCCGCGCCGCCGGCAACCTGACGGCCGCCGACGAGGCGTTTCTCGCGGATTTAAGCAAAAACAAGGCTGCGGCTCCTTGACCCCCTGAGACTTCCAGAAATTCAGATTTTCGGGATGAAGTGCTAGGCGCACGGAGCACAGCAACCGGAACGTACTTGGGTACGTGAGGATTGCGAGCACCGCGCAACGACGCAATTCGCCCGAAAGATGGATTTATGGAAGTGTCATATAATCAAAGGCTTTTCGGTCCTCTGGCGGCCACTGCAACCATCTTGACCTTCAATGTGTCCATGGATTTGCGGTCTTTAGTGCAGCGCGTGTATGAACGAAAAAGTTAGATGGAAAAAATCATGAATCTGATCCAGACCCTAGAGCAGGAAGAAATTGCCCGCCTGAACAAGACCATTCCCGTGTATGCCCCTGGCGACACCGTGATTGTCAGCGTCAACGTGGTTGAAGGTACACGCAAGCGTATGCAGGCTTTTGAAGGCGTTGTGATTGCCAAGCGCAACCGCGGCCTGAACTCCAGCTTCATCGTGCGCAAGATCTCCAACGGCGAAGGCGTCGAGCGGACCTTCCAGGTCTACAGCCCGCTGATCGCCAAGATCGAAGTCAAGCGCCGCGGTGACGTGCGCCGTGCCAAGCTGTACTACCTGCGCAGCCGCAGCGGCAAGTCGGCACGTATCAAGGAAAAACTGGGCGCCAAAGCTGCTTAAAAGCAACCGGCCCGCAAAAAGCCGCTCTCCGGAGCGGCTTTTTTTATGCCCTGTTAACCTTTCATCCCATGTCTTCTCCGAACCGGTTCACCAGGCCTTTGCCGGCTTTCGATCCCCGCAGCATTCCGGTGATCGGCGTGGACGCGCACCTGTCCGGCGTGCCGGCGCAGGCGTTGACACCTCAGGCCCTGCGCCAGCGTTTCCGGCACCCGCCGGTCTGGACGCCTGAGCACAGCGTCGAGAAAAAATTCTCCGACCGGGAGCCGGCACTGGCGGCCGTGTTGCTTCCACTCGTCATGCGCGACGAACTGACGCTGCTGCTGACTGAACGGGCGGGCAACATGTCCACCCACTCCGGCCAGATTGCCCTGCCGGGTGGCAAGACCGACGATACCGACCACGATGCGGTGGACACGGCCCTGCGCGAGGCCCACGAGGAAATCGGACTGACCCGCGAACACGTGGAGGTACTGGGCATCCTGCCCACTTATGTCACCGGCACGGCCTTCATCATCACGCCGGTGGTGGCCCTGGTACAGCCCGGTTTTGCGCTGCAGCCCAGCCCTTCCGAAGTAGCTGACATCTTCGAGGTACCCCTGCGCTACCTGATGGACCCGGCCAATCACCGGCGCCATGAGTTTGAATTTGACGGTGTACTGCGCCAGTGGCTGTCCATGCCCTACACGGGCGCAGAGGGCGCCGACGCCAAGGAGCGCTACATCTGGGGTGCCACGGCCGGCATGCTGCGCAACCTCTACCGCTTTCTGAGCGCCTAGGGTTTTACGCTCACCCCCGTCCAGGCTCACTGCGTGTAGCTGTTCCCCCTCAAGGGGGCGGCGCCTGCGGTCTGGCAAAGCCCGTCCCGCGGCCCCCGCTAGTTGCGCTCACTGAATTCTTCAACCCAGCAGGGGCCGCGGAGCCGGCTTTGCCGGGCCACAGGCGTAGCGGCTCCCTCGGGGGCAGGGAGCTGGCGCGGTGTGAGCGACTGTGGGGGCAGTATCATTCACCATGAGTTTTTTTGCCGTTTTGTTCGCCCTGATCATTGAACAGGCCCGGCCGCTGGCGCGTGGCAACCCGATTCATGCCACCTTGCGCCGCTGGGCTCGCTGGGCCATTCGCAGCCTGGATGCGGGCAAACCGCAGCACGGTTGGGTGGCCTGGAGCGTCGCCGTTGTGGTGCCCGCGCTCATCACACTGGCAGTGCACTGGCTGCTCTGGAGTGTGAATGGCGTGCTGGCCTTTCTGTGGAGTGTGGCGGTGCTCTACGTCACACTCGGCTTTCGCCAGTTCAGCCACTATTTCACCGACATACGCGATGCGCTGGACGACGGCGACGAAGCGACGGCGTGCGAACTGCTGGCGCAGTGGCGCCAGGTCGATGCCAGCGAGCTGCCGCGCAGCGAAGTCGTGCGGCATGTGATCGAGTTTTCGGTTCTGGCTGCGCATCGCCATGTGTTCGGCGTGCTGGCCTGGTTCTCGGTGCTGGCTGCGCTGGGCCTGGGACCTGCCGGAGCCGTGTTGTACCGCATGGCCGAGTTTGTGTCCCGCTACTGGACCTACAAGAGAAAAGTGGTGGGCGAAGGTGCAAGCCCGGCATTGCAGCAGGCGGCAGCCCGGGCCTGGGCGGTGATCGACTATGTGCCGGCGCGCCTGACGTCGCTGGGTTTCGCTGTCGTGGGCAGCTTTGAGGATGCGATTGACGGCTGGCGCAACTATATGCAGCGTTCTCCAGTCGAGTCGGAAAACCGCAACGATGGTGTGATCCTGGCCGCGACCTCGGGGGCGGTCAATGTGCGCCTGGGCGGGGAGACGCTGAAGGCTGCGTTTGCGCCCGATGCCTCCCAGGGCTTTCAGGCCAATGGCGACGATGCGGACATTCCTGCGGCCACGGAAAGTACACCGGGGCGCGAACCCGAAGTGGCGCACCTGCGCAGCATCGTGGGCCTGGTCTGGCGCTCCGTGGTGCTCTGGATGGTGTTGCTGGCCCTGTTGACGCTGGCGCGTCTGCTGGGTTGATGGGGCGGGCCTTCCTCCCTGGCCGCGGCGTGCCCATGTCTGACGTCCCATCGTTCTGGAGCCCGGCCCTGAAGGGGCTGGTGCCTTACACGCCGGGCGAGCAGCCGGCCATCGAGGACCTGGTCAAGCTCAACACCAACGAAAATCCCTACCCGCCTTCGCCCCGGGTCGTCGCTGCCATCACGGCCGCAGCGCAAGGCGGCTTGCAGTTGTATCCCGACCCGCAGGCCATGCTGTTCAGGCAGGCGGTGGCAAACTGGCACGGCCTGGATGCCGGCCAGGTATTTGCAGGCAATGGTTCCGACGAAGTGCTGGCCCATGCCTTTTTTGCCTTCTTCCGCCAGGACCGGCCCATCCTGATGCCTGACATCAGCTACAGCTTTTACAAGGTGTATTGCGCGCTTTACGGCATTGCCGCCGAACTTGTTCCGCTGAACCCCGACATGTGCATCGACGTGGTGCAGTACCGTGCGCCTGGCGGCGGTGTCGTGATCGCCAACCCGAATGCGCCTACCGGCACCGGCTTGCCACTGGCAGACATTGAGAAATTGCTGCAGCAGCAAAGCCGCAGCGTGGTGCTGGTAGATGAGGCGTATGTGGACTTTGGCGGCGAAAGTGCCATCGGATTGATCCGGCGTTACCCCAACCTGCTGGTGGTGCAGACCCTGTCCAAGTCGCGTTCACTGGCCGGGCTGCGCGTGGGGTTTGCGGCCGGCCAGCGGCACCTGATCGAGGCGCTGGAAGTCGTGAAGGACAGCTTCAACTCCTATCCGCTGGACCGCCTCGCGCTCGCAGGCGCTGCGGCGGCCTACGAAGACCGCGCCTACTTCGAGAGCACTCGCGCGGCCGTGATGCAGAGCCGCGAGGGTGTGCGTCGCGACTTGCAGGACCTGGGGTTCGAGGTGTTGCCTTCCCAGGCGAATTTCCTGCTGGTCCGCCATCCCGCCCATGACGCTGCAGCCCTGGGCGCAGCCCTGCGCGACAAGCGCATCCTGGTGCGCCATTTCAGCTTGCCGCGCATCGAGCAGTACTTGCGCATCAGCATCGGCACGCCGGAGCAATGTGCGGTACTGGTGGATTCCTGCCGTGTACTGGTCCGGCGCTGAGCCGGGTCAGTAACGCGGGGCTTGCGACAGTTCGGCGAACAGTTCGCTATATAAGCGATAGCGGCTTGCGCTTATTCCGCCTGGGCCGGAGGCCGATTTGACTTCAGAAATCACGCCGCAGCCGGGCTCATGCAGGTGTGTGCAGTTATAGAACTTGCAGTTCTGCGCATGAACTTTCAGGTCCGGCATGTAGTTGGCCAACTGCATTGGCTCGATATGGTGCAGGCCGAACTCCTGGAAGCCCGGCGAGTCGATCAGCGCGCTGGTGCGCTCCGCGTCTATCCAATAAAGCGTGGTGCTGGTGGTCGTGTGTTTGCCGGAGTTCAGCGCCTGCGATATCTCGGCCGTCAGCACCTGCGCGTTCGGCACCAGCAGGTTGGTCAGGCTGCTCTTGCCGGCGCCGGAGGGGCCGAGCACCAGGGTCTTTTTGCCGCGCAGCAGCTCCTGCAACTGGGCCGTCTGGGCCTCATTGGCGGCAGCGCCGGCGGCTTTCGGCTTGATCGCCAGCGGCAGCACCTGGTAACCCATGGCCCGGTAAGGCGCCAGTTTGGTCCAGGCGCGGCCGAAGGGCTCGGCCAGGTCGCTTTTGTTCAGCGCGATGATGGGTGTGATGCGCTCGG
>CAZIYA010000276.1:0-5203 GCA_964543355.1 uncultured Polaromonas sp. | reverse complement strand
TTCGCACTTGTATAAATAATGTGAACAGGCCCTAATCATGGATATGACCATCAAAAAAATACTTGTTCTGGGCGGCACCGGCTTTGTGGGCCGCCATGTCTGCGAAAAACTCACGCGGCTGCAGTGGCGTGTGACGGTGCCGACGCGGCACGAAATCGGCGCGCGGGACATCCAGATGCTCCCGGCACTCGACGTGTTTGAAGCCGACGTGCATGACGAGGCTGCGCTGGCCAGGCTGGTGGCGGGGCACGACGCGGTGGTCAACCTGGTGGCCATCCTGCACGGCACGCAGGAGGCATTTGACAGGACGCATGTACAGCTGCCACAAAAACTGGCACGTGCCTGTGCGAGCCAGGGCGTGCAGCGGGTGATCCACGTCAGCGCTCTGGGCGCCGATGCGCGCAACCCGGACGTGGCGCCGTCCATGTACCTGCGCAGCAAGGGCCATGGCGAGGTGGCCCTGCATCAGGCCGGACTGGCCCTGACCCTGCTGCGCCCGAGCGTGATGTTTGGCGCCGACGACAAATTCCTCAATGTCTTCGCGCACCTGCAAAAAGCCTTCCCCGTCATCCCGCTGGCCGCCAGCCACGCCCTGTTCCAGCCGGTGTGGGTCGAGGACGTGGCGAGCGCCATCGTGCATTGCCTGCAGGACGCCCATACCCATGCCACGGTTGACCAGACCTTCGAGGCCTGCGGTCCCGGCGTTTTCACGCTGCGGCAACTGGTGGAAATGGCCGGACGCCTGAGCGGCGTCAACCAGGGCCGTGGGCGCCCGGTGATCGAGCTGCCCGCGGCGCTGGGCCGGCTGCAGGCGCGCCTGATGGAGCTGGCGCCCGGCGAACCGCTGATGAGCCGGGACAATCTGGCTTCGATGACGCACCCCAATATCGCCAGCGGCAACCTGCCGGGGCTCGAAGCGCTGGGCATCGCACCGGCGGCGCTGGAAGCCGTGGCCCCCAGCTACCTCGGGCCGCTCAGAGGTGGCTGGGGCCCGCGCAGCAACCTGACACTCAAGCGCAAGACCGCGGGCCGTTTCTAGAGGCAGTTCTGCAGCGGCCACCGCAGCCGCGCATCAATTTCAGTTTTTTTTGCATCAATGCACGGCCCGCCGCGCGTTAGGATGGCCGGTCTTTTTTCTCCGGGGAACCCATGCTCAAACTTTTCATCGGCAACAAGAACTATTCGTCCTGGTCCATGCGCCCCTGGGTGCTGCTCAAGCAGGCCGGCATTCCTTTTGAGGAGGTCAAGCTCCGCTTCGACTCCTTCGATGCCACATCCTCTTTCAAGCAGGAGATCAACAGCATCACGCCGGTGGGCAAGGTGCCGGTGCTGCTGGACGGTGACCTGGCGGTGTGGGACACGCTGGCCATTGCTGAATACGTGGCGGAGAAGTTTCCCGAAAAACAGCTCTGGCCTGCAGACGTAAAGGCCCGGGCCCGTGCGCGCAGCATCTGTGCCGAAATGCACAGCGGCTTCACCGCCCTGCGCGGCGCTTGCCCGATGAACATTGAAGCCGAGCTGAGCGCCACCGGCCGCCTGATCTGGCGTGACAAGCCCGCGGTACGCGCCGATGTTGCGCGCATTGTTGCCATGTGGAGTGAGCTGCTCGCAGCCCACAAGGGCCCGCTGCTTTTCGGCAACTTCACCATTGCTGACGCCTACTTCGCACCGGTCGCGATGCGCCTGGGCAGGTACGCCTTGCCCGTGCCGGCGGAGATCACCGCCTATATCCAGCGCCTGAGCGCGCTGCCGGGTATCAAGGCCTGGGTGGACGATGCCCTGCAGGAAAACGACTTCAGGGATTTCGAAGAACCTTACCGGCTGTCGCGCTGACCATGGCCAGAATCACCCTTGTCACGATCTACCTGCGGTACGTGCTCGACACCACCAAGCTCAAGGAATTCGAGCACTACGGCAAGCTGTGGATTCCGCTGGTGGAGAAATTTGGCGGGAAACACCACGGCTACTTCATGCCTGGCGAAGGTGCCAGCAACATTGCGCTGGCACTGTTCACGTTCGACAGTCTGGCTTCCTATGAAACTTACCGCCAGCGGTCCTTTGAAGACCCCGACTGCCAGGCCGCCTTCAGGTATGCCGAAGAAACGCGTTGCATTGTCAGTTACGAACGCAGTTTTTTCCGCCCGGTCTTTTCCTGAACCAGCCACAGGCCGGTGCTGACCGAGCCGCTAAACTGCCTCCATGGAAATTTTCATGGTCGGCGGTGCGGTGCGCGATGCCTTGCTGGCCCTGCCGGTGCAGGACCACGACTGGGTCGTCGTTGGCGCCACACCGGAAGAACTGACCGCACTGGGCTACCTGCCGGTGGGCAGGGACTTCCCCGTTTTCCTGCACCCGCAGACGCGCGAGGAATACGCGCTGGCGCGCACCGAACGCAACACCGCGCGCGGCTACCGCGGTTTTGCGGTGCATGCCGCGCCCGACGTCACCCTGGAAGAAGATCTGGCGCGGCGCGATCTCACTATCAATTCAATAGCTGCTCCCGCCCGACCGGAAAGGGCCGGGGCCGGATTTGAAGCTGATTTTGAAGCACTCATCGATCCTTATGGCGGACAGGGGGATCTTCGGGACAAGGTGCTGCGCCACGTCACCGATGCGTTTCGCGAAGACCCGGTGCGCATCCTGCGGCTGGCGCGCTTTGCCGCCCGGTTTGCCGATTTCACGGTGGCACCCGAAACCCTGGCGCTGATGCGCGAGATGGTGGAACACGGCGAAGTCGATGCGCTGGTGGCCGAGCGGGTGTGGCAGGAGCTGGCCCGCGGCCTGATGGAGCGCACGCCGTCCCGCATGTTCGAGGTGCTGCGCGCGTGCGGTGCGCTGCGCCATCTGCTGCCCGAGGTGGACAAACTCTGGGGCGTGCCGCAGCGAGCGGAATACCACCCCGAAGTGGACACCGGTGTGCATTTGATGATGGTGCTGGACATGTCGGCGCAGCTGGAAACCAGCCTGGCCGTGCGTTTTGCATGCCTGGGCCACGACCTCGGCAAGGGAACAACACCTGCCGACGTGCTGCCCAAACACATCGGCCATGAGGAACGCAGCGCCAGGCTGCTCAAGGGCGTCTGCGAGCGCCTTCGCGTGCCCACCGATTGCCGCGAGATGGCCGAGGTGGTGGCACGCGAACACGGCAACATTCACCGCAGCGCCGGGTTCGGCGCAGCCGCGCTGGTGCGGCTGCTCGAGCGCTGCGATGCCTTTCGCAAGCCGGCGCGGTTTGGCGAGATCCTGCTGGCCTGCGAATGCGATGCGCGCGGCCGCCTGGGCCTGGAAAATTCCGCCTATCCGCAACGGCCCAGGCTGGTGCAGGCGCTGCAGGCCGCCCGATCGGTTGCCACCGAGCCCGTCGCGCAGGCGGCGCAGGCAGCCGGACTGACTGGCCCAAAAATCGGCGAAATGATTCACGCAGCGCGGGTGCAGGCGGTGCGCGCCTGGCTGCAGGAGTCCGCCGCATCCGGCTGAGGCACCAGAGGCTGAAGGCGGCAAATGCGAGTCTGGCCTACAAGGGCGCCGGCGGGATTCTGCTAAGGTAAGAACCGATGCAAACAAGCTCCCAAAACCAGCCCCTCGAGACGCTGCCTCCCATCACGCCAGGCACGGCACTTTTTCTGGATTTTGACGGCACCCTGGTCGAAGTGGCCTCGCAGCCGGAAGCCGTCGTCGTCCCGGCCGCGCTCACCGGCGTCCTGGCCGGTCTGTACCGGCAACTGGGCGGCGCGCTCGCCCTGGTGTCAGGCCGGCGCCTGCTGGACCTGGACACCTTCCTGGCACCGCTGCAACTGCCGTCTGCGGTGGAGCACGGCGCGCAGCGGCGCAATGCCGAAGGCCTGCTGATCAGCGCACCGCCGCCGGATATGCGCCATGTGCTGCAGGCTGCGGAAGGACTGGTGGCACTGCACCCGGGGCTGCGGCTGGAGCGCAAGAACCTGGCACTCAGCCTGCACTACCGCCATGCGCCCGCCCTGGAAGGGCTGTGCATGCAGGTCATGCGCGCCGCTGTCGAGCGCAGCAGCGGCCTGGACCTGATGCAGGGCAAATGCGTGATTGACCTCAAGCCCATCGGCGTGAGCAAGGGCACGGCGATTGCCGCGTTCATGGGCGAAGCACCTTTTGCGGGACGTCAGCCCATTTTTGCCGGCGATGACATCACCGATGAATCCGGTTTCGCGCAGGTCCAGCAAATGGGCGGGCAAGCCGTGAAGGTCGGTCCTGAACGCACCATTGCGCGGCACCGCTGTGCGGGCGTTGCCCAGCTGATCGCCTGGCTGCAATCAGCCACACCGCCGGCAACAAGCGCAGGCGCCGGCTTCGGGCAAAGGCTTCCCGCATGAGTTCAAGCGCAAGCAGCGCCACCTCCGCGCCCGCCGCGGCTTTCATGCCGCCCGCGCCACCGTCGCTGGCGCTGGGCGTGATCGGCAACTGCGGGTTCAGTGCGCTGGTCGATGCCCGCGGCCGCATTGTCTGGTGCTGCCTGCCGCGGTTTGACGGCGACCCGGTGTTCAACGCGCTGCTGGACCCCAGTGACCAGGGCAGCGCCTTTGCCATCGAGATTGAAAATTTTTCGCACAGCAAGCAATGGTACGAGCCCAACACCGCCGTGCTGCGTACGCAGCTGTTCGACCACAGCGGCCAGGGCATAGAGATCACCGATTTTGCGCCGCGCTTTTACCGGCGCTCGCGCTTCTTCCGGCCCATCACCCTGGTGCGCCGCGTCCGGCCCATCCAGGGCGCGCCGCGCATCCGGGTATCGCTGGACATCCGTTACGACTGGGGCCGCAGCAAGCCGGTCATCACCCAGGGCAGCAACCACCTGCGTTACGTCGGCGACGCGCTGATCCTGCGCCTTAACACCGACGCCCCTCTGTCGCACCTGCAGTCCAGGCAGCCCTTCGTGCTGACACGCGAGTACAACTTTCTGCTCGGTGCCGACGAGTCGCTGGCCGACGGCATTGCCGACACCGCGCGCCTGTTCGAGGAAGAAACCCTGTCCTACTGGCGCAAATGGAGCCAGCGGCTGCATATACCGCTCGAGTGGCAGCAGGCCGTGATCCGCGCGGCCATCACGCTCAAACTTTCGCTGTTTGAAGACACCGGCGCCATCGTGGCGGCCATGACCACCAGCATTCCCGAGGCACCGAACAGCGGGCGTACCTGGGACTACCGCTTCTGCTGGTTGCGCGACGCCTTT
>CAZIYA010000275.1:0-5244 GCA_964543355.1 uncultured Polaromonas sp. | reverse complement strand
ACTGGGGCGTGAGCCGCCAGCGTTACTGGGGCACGCCGATTCCCATCATCCACTGCGAGGAACACGGCGCGGTGCCGGTGCCCGAGAAAGACCTGCCGGTGGTGCTGCCGCAGGACTGCGTGCCCGACGGCTCCGGCAACCCGCTGCACAAACACGTGGGTTTCCACGCCGGCGTGACCTGCCCGGTCTGCGGCAAGGCCGCGCGGCGCGAGACCGACACCATGGACACCTTTGTCGATTCGTCCTGGTATTACATGCGTTACTGCGACCCGAAGAACGATGAAAAAATGGTGGCGGAGGGCGCCAGCTACTGGATGCCGATGGACCAGTACATAGGCGGCATCGAACACGCCATCCTGCACCTGCTGTATGCGCGTTTCTGGACCAAGGTCATGCGCGACATGGGCCTGGTCCAGGTGGACGAGCCTTTCACCAAGCTGCTGACCCAGGGCATGGTGCTCAACCACATCTACTCGCGCAAGGGCGAGAAAGGCGGCGTCGAGTACTTCTGGCCGGCCGATGTGGACGACGTGCATGACGAGCATGGCAAGGTCATCGGCGCCAAACTCAGGAAAGACGGCTCCATGGTCACCTACGAAGGCGTGGGCACCATGAGCAAGAGCAAGAACAACGGTGTCGATCCGCAGGATCTGATCGAGAAATATGGCGCCGATACCGCGCGCCTGTACACCATGTTCACCTCACCGCCGGAAGCCACGCTCGAGTGGAACGATGCCGGCGTCGAGGGCTCCTACCGTTTCCTGCGCCGCGTCTGGAACTTTGGTGTCAAACTCGATGCTATGCAATTAGGAGCTTGTGGCGCCCGTCCACAAAGGGCTGGAGCCACTTTTGACAAGGAAACGCAGGCCTTGCGCCGTGAGATCCACACGGTGCTCAGGCAGATCGACTACGACTACCAGCGCATGCAGTACAACACCGTGGTGTCGGGCGCCATGAAACTCCTCAATGCGTTGGAGGATTTCAAAGGCGGGATGTCGGCCGGTGCTGCCTTTGCGCTGCGCGAAGGTATGGGCATCCTGCTGCGCTGCCTCTACCCCGCCACGCCGCATGTGGCGCACGCTCTGTGGGAGGATCTCGGTTTTGCTAAAGACCAGGGTGACCTGCTCGATACGCTCTGGCCGGAGGTCGATGAATCCGCGCTGGTGCAGGACGAGATCGAGCTGGTGCTGCAGATCAATGGCAAGCTGCGCGGCTCGGTCACGGTGCCTGCCGGCGCCGACAAGGCCGCGATTGAGGCCGCCGCGCTGGCCTCGGAGGCCTTTGTCAAGCAGGCGGCAGGCGCGCCGGCCAAAAAAGTCATTGTGGTGCCGGGCCGCCTGGTCAATATCGTCGTCTGAAGGAAATCACCATGCAACGTCGCGTTTTTATGTTGGCCGCCGTAGCTGCGGCAGGCCTGAGCGGCTGCGGCTTTGCATTGCGCAAGGCGCCCAACTATGCGTTCAAGACCATTTACAGCGGTGTGGGCGAGGGCTCCACACTGGGGACCGAACTCAACCGCAATCTGGAAGCAGGCGGCACGGTGAAAGTGATCCGCGACGCGCGGTTGATCGAACAGGCGGAAGTGATCCTCGACGTGCTGCTTGACCAGCGCGAGAAAACCGTGGTGGGCGTCAATGCCTCCGGCCAGGTGCGCGAGTTCCAGTTGCGCACGCGGTTCAGGTTCCAGCTGCGCACGCTCAAGGGCAAGCTGCTCATTCCCCCCGATGAAATTGTGCTGCAGCGCGACATCAGCTTCAACGAGTCCGCCGTGCTGGCCAAGGAAACCGAAGAAGCCCTGCTGTACCGTGACATGCAAAGCGACATCGTCCAACAGATCCTGCGCCGTCTGGCCGCGGTGAAAAGCCTGGAATAGCGGGCGCTGCGCGGTCCTACTGGCGCATCAACGTGCTCTTGCCGAACAGGCTTTCAATCAGCTCCAGGGCCACCTCCGCGGTGCCGTTGCGCACATCCAGCGCGGGGTTGAGCTCCATCACGTCGAGGGAACCCATGCGGCGGGTGTCGGCAATCATTTCCATGCAGAGCTGCGCTTCGCGGTAGGTGGGGCCGCCCTTGATGGCCGTGGCGACGCCCGGCGCCAGGGAGGCGTCCAGAAAATCCACGTCGAAGCTCACATGCACATGGGTGTTGTCGTCAGCACCTTCCAGGGCCGCTTCCATGGTGCGCTTCATGCCCATTTCATCGATGTAGCGCATGTCAAACACCGCCAGGCCCGACTCCCGGAGAAAACGCTTTTCACCTTCGTCCACGCTGCGGATGCCGATCTGCCGGATTTCCGCGGGGTTCATCGCCGGCACCTTGCCGCCTATCCCGGTGAGTTCGGCTGGCCCGTGGCCGCACAACACGGCCACGGGCATGCCGTGCACATTGCCGGTGGGTGTGAGCTCGCTGGTATTGAAGTCGGCATGCGCGTCCAGCCACAACACCCGCAGTTTTTTGCCGGATTGCCGGCAATGGCGTGCCACGGCGCTGATGGAGCCTATGCCGAGGCAGTGATCGCCGCCCAGCAGAATCGGCAAATGATCACTGGTCAGGCTCTGGAACACGGCCTCATGCACGGACCGGTTCCAGGCGGCTACTTCATGCAGATGGCGGTAACCGTTGACGGGAGGTTGCCAGGGGTTGGTCGGGCCCGACAGGTTACCCATGTCCGTGACCTGCAGGCCGTGGGCTCGCAGTGTTTGCCCGATACCTGCCACGCGCAGGGCCTCGGGCCCCATCGATGCACCACGGCTGCCCGCGCCAATGTCGGTGGGTGCACCGATCAGGTCGATGGGAAGAGGAGCCGGGGTGGTCATCCTGGAACTGTTTCAGGTTGGGCGGGCATGCGGGCATTCTGCCGGACCGGACTGATTTGCGCACTGGCCAGCAGCGCAAAAAGGTTTTTGGGGTTGTCGAGCCGGGGGATCAGGTCGATCTGCCGTCGGCCCTGCGCGTTGGCGAGCTGGAGCTTGTGCAGGTAACGCAGCGCTGAATAATCTTCCAGCGCAAAACCCACCGAGTCGAAAATGGTCACGTCGGCCGGCGAGGTGCGGCCAGGGGCGGTTCCTGTGAGCAACTGGGCAAATTCCGTCACGGCAAAGCCGGCGGGCATCTGCTGGATCTCGCCTTCAATACGTGACTGCGGCTCGTATTCCACAACCACCCGGACGTCGCTCCTGCGCAGGATGTCGGCGTGCAGTTCGGTCTTGCCCGGGCTGTCGCCGCCCACCGCATTGATATGCATACCCGGCGCAATCATCGCGGGCGTCAGCACGACGGCATTGCGCTTGTCCGCGGTGGCGGTGGTCACGATGTCGGCACCCTGCACGGCTTCTGCGGCCGAGAGGCAGGAAGTGAGCTGCACCCCCGGCAGATCCAGTGCCTGCAGGTTGTGCACCAGTTTCTCGGTGGCCAGGCGGTCCACATCGTGCAATCTGAAGTGGTTGATGCCCAGCATGTGGTGAAACGCAATCGCCTGAAATTCGCTTTGTGCGCCGTTGCCTATCAGGGCCATGACGCGGCTGTCCGGCCTGGCCAGCCATTTCGCGGCCAACGCCGACATGGCAGCGGTGCGCAGGGCGGTGGTCACGGTCAATTCCGACAGCAGCAGCGGATAACCGGTTTCCACATCGGCGAGCACCCCGAACGCGGTCACGGTCAGCAGCCCCTGCGTGGTGTTGTCCGGGTGGCCGTTCACATACTTGAATGAGTACATCCGTCCATCGCTGGTGGGCATGAGTTCAATCACACCGCCAGGCGAATGAATCGCATGGCGCGCCGATTTGTCAAATTCGCCCCAGCGCCGGTAGTCGGCCTCGATTTCTGTGGCCAGCCCTTTCATGAAAGCGGCCGGCCCCACGCGCCCGACGATGCGCTGTATGCCTTCGATCCCGATGTACTCAACCATGATGGGTCTCCTGATGCCTGAGCGCCTTTGGCGCCAGACAAGTTTGCTGACACTGCATTGCCGTCAGCCTGAAACCATTGTGTTGGGATGTCGCGCCAACAAATAGCCAATAAACTGTCCATTTTTCTGATTGAAATGTGCAAATCGCCAGAAAAAATTGGCATTTAGTCAGTAAAATCATGCCATGGACGACATCGACCGCCAGCTGATCTCCTTGCTGCGCGACAACGCCCGCACGTCGGTGGCCTCGCTGGCCAAGGTTTTGCGCGTCTCGCGCGGCACGGTACAAAACCGGCTGGACAAGCTCGAAGCTGACGGCACCATCGTGGGCTACACCGCTCGCTTGCGGCCGCAGGTCGAAGCGCATCAGATCCGGGCACTGATGACCGTGGCCGTGGAAGGCAATCGCATCGACCATGTGCTCAGCGCCCTGCGCGGTGACCCGGCCGTGAGCGCCCTGCACACCACCAATGGCCGCTGGGACATCGTGGCCGAGCTGCGTGCCGACAGCCTGGAGGCCTTTGATCGCGTGCTGGGGCGTATCCGGCTGCTTGAAGGCATTGCCAATACTGAAACCAGTCTGCTGCTGTCCACCAGCAAGCTTTGATTCGAACACCAACGCTAAACTTCACCCATGAACCTGGCCCCTGCGCAGCTCCAAGAGCACCTCAAACGCGGAATAAGAAGCCTTTACACCCTGCATGGCGACGAGCCGCTGCTGGTACAGGAGTTTGCCGATGCGCTGCGGGCCGCTGCACGCGACCAGGGCTACACCGAACGCACGGTGCACACGGTGGCCGGTGCGCATTTCGACTGGAGCGAGGTGCTGGCCAGCGGCGGTTCGCTGAGCCTGTTTGCTGACAAACAAATTGTCGAGATCCGTATCCCCAGCGGCAAACCCGGCAAGGACGGTTCGGTCGCGCTGCAGCAGATTGCCGAGCGCGCCCAGGGCGACGACAGCACGCTGACCCTGGTGCTGCTGCCGCGCCTGGACAGCATGACCACCAAGGGCGCCTGGTTCGGCGCGCTGGAAAGTTTCGGCACCACCGTCAAGTTCGACCCCATCGACCGCCGCAGCTTGCCGCAATGGATCGCGCAACGCCTGCAGCAGCAAGGCCAGCGCGTGGCCGCAGGCGAGGAAGGTCAGCGCACGCTGCAGTTTTTTGCCGACCGCGTGGAAGGCAACCTGCTGGCCGCGCATCAGGAAATCCAGAAGCTGGGCCTGCTTTATCCGGCGAGCGGGGGCGCGTCGGCAGAGCTCAGTTTCGACCAGGTTGAAAACGCCGTGCTCAATGTCGCGCGTTACGACGTGTTCAAGCTGTCTGAAGCAGTGCTCG
>CAZIYA010000274.1:0-5277 GCA_964543355.1 uncultured Polaromonas sp. | reverse complement strand
CCATGGTCATCGCTTCGACCTGGTCATGTGTCACGTAGATCATGGTGGCGCCGAGATCGCGATGCAGCTTGGCGATCTCGATCCGGGTCTGGACGCGCAATGCGGCGTCCAGGTTGGACAGCGGTTCGTCGAACAAAAACACCTTGGGGTCGCGCACGATGGCGCGCCCCATGGCCACGCGCTGGCGCTGGCCACCGGAAAGCTCGCGCGGAAAGCGTTCAAGCAAGGGGTCGAGGTTAAGGATGCGGGCGGCGTCGCCGACACGCTTGTTGGTCAGTTCCACATCGGCCTTGCGCAGCTTGAGGCTGAAGGCCATGTTGTCGCGCACCGTCATGTGCGGGTACAGCGCGTAACTCTGGAACACCATCGCAATGTCGCGATCCTTGGAGTCAAGGTCGTTGATGATCTTGTCATCGATGGCAATTTCGCCACCGCTGATTTCCTCCAGGCCGGCGAGCATGCGCAGCAAAGTGGATTTGCCGCAGCCGGACGGGCCGACCAGCACCACGAACTCGCCATCCGAGATGTCGAAACTGATGCCGTGAATGATCTTGACCTTGCCGAAGGACTTTTCAACTTTTCGAAATGAGACAGAAGCCATGGTGCAGGTGTTCCAATACGGGAAGGTCAGCTCTTGACGGCACCGGCAGTCAAGCCGGACACCATGTAGCGCTTGAAGGCGTAGTAAATGGCCGCAGGAGGCAGCGCGTAAATCAGGCCGGTGGTCATGAGCAATTCCCAGGGCGAATCGTCCGCCGCCAGGAAGTTGCCCAGGGCCACGCCCAGGGTGATGCTGCTTTCGTTGGAAAGCAGGAGAAAGGCATACAGGTACTCGTTCCAGGCCAGCAGCAAGGCATAGGTTCCGACCGCCACCAGGGAAGGCACCATCAAGGGCAGATAGACAAGCCGGAACAGCTGCATCGCGGACGCACCGTCCATCTTGGCCGCTTCATCGAGTTCGTAGGGCAGCTTGTCGGAAGCCTGCTTGAGCACCCAGATGCAGTAAGGCGATGCAATCGTGACCATGGCCATGATCAGAGACCACTGGCTGTTGAGCATGCCGTAATTGCCCATGGTCTTGTACATCGGCACAGCAAGGAATGCCGCGGGAATGAAATAGGTCAGCAGCGCCATATTCATCACCGTGCGCCCGCCACGCGCACGCAGGCGGCTGATGGCAAACGCAGCCAGCGTGGCAACCACCAGCGTGATGCCCGCCACCGCAAACGCAATCAGGAACGAGTTGGCCAGTTGCTGCCAGAAGTGGTGCAGGTAGAAATGCTTCTGCTCCAGGACAATCCGGAAGTTGTCCAGCGTCGGATCCTTGGGCCACAGCCGCCCGGATGTCGCCTGGTCGCGCGGCGAGATCGCAAACAGGAACAGGTGATACACCGGAATCATGGTCCACAGGAGAACCGGAATCCCGATCAGCAGCAACTTGGCTTCGGTCGTTACCTGCTTGAAGGTCAATGGTTTCATTTGGACAAACGCTTCATCATGAAATAAACCAGCGGCAGGACCAGCGGCAAGGCAACGACGATGGAGGCCATGGCCAGCTCGATCTGGTCCAGCCGCAGGTAACGGATGCCCAGCGTCGCAAGAACGTGTGTGAGGTCAGCCGGGCCACCGCCGGTCAGCAGGTAGACGCTGTTGAAATCACCCAGCGACCAGATGGTCGACAACAGGAGCGATGTCAGGTACACGGTTTTCAGCGAAGGCCAGGTGATGAACTGGAACTTCTGCCAGTTGCTGGCGCCATCGACGGCGGCGGCTTCGTACTGTTCCGCCGGAATCGCCAGGCGTGCGGCCACCAGGATCAGCGTCCAGAATGGCAGGGACTTCCAGATATGCGCCACGATGGAGAGGGACAGCGCCAGGGTCGGGTCGTTCAGCCAGTTGGGGCCATCGGCGCCGCTCAGCTTGAAGATCAGGGTGTTGATGACGCCCCACTCCGGGTTGAGCATGAAACGCATCGACAGGATGGTCGGAATCGAAGGCACAGCCCACGGAAGGATGAACAGCAGCGACAGCCATTTGATCCATTTGCGGTCCTGCACAAAAAATCCGGACAGGAACAGCGCCAGCAGCATTTTCAGGTTGATGCCGACACCGAGGAAAACCAGCGTGTTGATGACCGACCGGAAAAAGATCGGGTCATCGAACAGCTTCACATAACTGGCAGGCTGGCGCGCCAGCCACAGGCCATAACCCACGGGGTACAGCACAAAAACCAGGAAAAGCAGGACATAGGGAATCAGCAGGACGAGGCCCCAACGCTCCCAGGACGTCATTCCCCTGGCGGGCCGGCGTTCGCCGGCCCGAGACTGCTCTACAGCCATCGTGGTCATGGTATTTGCATGGTGACGGCCACCAGCCGGAGCTGGATGGCCGTTGGATGAATCACGATCAGGACAGTCCCGACCAGCTTAGTTGGCAACCGTCTTGATGCGGGCGATCATCTCGTCCACTGCCTTGTCCACCGGCACTTTCTCGCTGACGACGCGGTTCGCTGCCTTGGCCCAGACGTTCTCGTTGTTGAGTACGGTGAACTTGTAGTTTTTCGTGAACTCGAAGTTGACCGTTCCGTCCTGGAACTGGTTGTGCACAGCCAGGCGATGTTTGTCACCCTTCCAGAAGGCGCTGGCCTGGCCGGCCTTGGTGACCGGGTACCAGCGTCCCAGGGAACCTTCCACATATGGCCCCAGGTTTTCTTCCGCCATGATGAATTTCACGAACTCCTTGGCGCGCGCCTTGTTCTTCGCGTCCTTGAAGATCACGCCGACTTTCACCGCCGCGCGATACACCATCTTGCTGCCGTCGGGCTTGCTCGGAAAGCCCGCGGTGCGAATCGACTCGGTGTAGTTCTTCTTGGCGGTCGCACGCTGCGCTTCCGTCAGTGTCGCGTTGTTCATGTCGTCAAGCCATTTCGACGCGATGGAGATGGTGGCGTTGTGCGTCAGCAGGGTTGTCCGGTTATGGAACGCCACATTGTTGTCCGGGTCCTTCCAATTGGAAGAGGACGGAGGCGTGCAACCGCGGGTGTAGATATTGGTGTAGTCCGTCAGCGCCCCGATCAGGCCGGCACGCACAGCCGGATCATCCACCAGCAGCTTGCCGCTGTCGCTGACCAGCTTGACGTTGTAGGCATCCATGAAGGTCAGGAAGGAATAGAACGAATCGCTGGAATCCACGCCCAGCGGCTGGCCAATGCCAAATGCGCGGGTGCCGGTCTTGGCACGGTAGGCAGGCTGCGCCTTGTCGCACCAGAAATCCCAGTAGGCTTTCCAGGTGGTCGGGATGTCGGATTCCTTGAGCCCGGCCTCTGTCAGCATGTCCGCCCAATACTGGATATGCATGGTCTGCTGCTTCATAGGAAACGCGTAGTAAGCGCGCTTCTTGTCCACATCGTTGTACAGGAAGGTGGTTTCGACCGTATTTTTGGCGAAGCTGGACCGCATCGGATCGATCACGCTGCTGATGTCTTCCAGCTTGCCTTCAAAGGCCCATTTGCCGGCAACCTGAAAGTCATAGACATCACCGTAGGAAACATCGGGCGGATTTCTGGAATCCAGCGCCGCGACGCTCTTGGGGATGATTTCCTGCGGCGCATATTGCGACAGCTCCACCTTGACCTTGGTCTTGGCTTCGAACTTCTTGATGGCTGCAAAAAGGGCGTCATCCTCGGCCTTGTAAAAACCCTTGGCCCACCAGACGGTGAGTGTTTCCTGCGCTGCGGCCTGCCCGGCGGTCACCAGGCCTGCCGCGACCATCGCGGTCGCGAGCATTGTCTTGAGCTTCATTTCATTTGTCTCCTGTGCAGTTAGTTGTTGAACCAGCGGAAAAAATCAGGCCTCAGCCCTCCTGAAATCATTGTTATCATATGATGATTGATCATGATCAAGTCTATGGAAAACCCGGACGATCAACCCCACTCCGGCACCGGGCTGAGCAGCGGCCGGCCCGCAAAATGAGCCGCCAGATTGGCCGCGGCAAGGTCCGCCATGGCTTGTCGGGTCTGGCGCGTGCCGCTGGCAATGTGCGGCGTCAACACCACGTTGTCCAGGACCCACAAGGCCTCGGGCACATGGGGCTCTTTTTCAAACACATCCAGGCCGGCGCCGGCAATCACGCCCTGCCGCAGGGCATGCACCAGCGCCGCTTCGTCAACCACCGAGCCGCGCGCCACATTGATCAGGTAACCCCCCGGGCCCAGCGCCTGCAGCACCTCCGCGTTGATCAGGTGCCGCGTGCCGGCACCACCGGGCGTGATGACAATCAGGAAATCAACCTGGGCCGCCAGGGCCTGCGCGGTTGGAAAGAAACTGTAAGCCACGCCAGGCCTGGCATTGCGTGCCGTGTAGGCAATGGACATGCCAAAAGCTTCAGCCCGGCTGGCGATGGCCTGGCCGATGCGTCCGAGACCAACAATGCCCAGCCGCGCACCCGACACCTTGCGGCTCAGCGGCATGGCACCCTCGCTGGCCCAACGGCCCGCACGCACATACCGGTCCGCCTGCGGAATGCAGCGCGCCACGCTCAGCATGAGGCCGATGGCCAAGTCAGCCACTTCGTCATTGAGCACGCCGGGGGTATGCGTCACCGGAATGCGGCGCTCCAGCGCGGTGGAGACATCCACGCCGTCATACCCGACACCGAAAATGGACACCATCTCGAGCGCAGGCAACTGGTCCATCAGCGCGCGCGGTACTTTCGACTCGCCACCTCCGACCACGGCCCGAATGCCGGACGCGACCTTGGCAAAGGCTGCCGGATCGGTCTCATGCAGGCGCTCATGCACAACATAAGCCGCCTGGAGTGGTTCGAGCAGGAAAGGCGGCAGCCTGGAAACGGCAAGAATGGCGGGACGGGACAAGGCAGCTCCTGGGGTCATGGTTATCACCGAGATTTTTGCGCAATGGTATGACGATAATATGTTTAACAATTAAGGATTTTCCCTATGACCGACTCCAAGACACCCCGGAAAAAGCCCTCGGAACTTCGCAGCCAGCAATGGTTCGGGCGCCAGGACCGTGATGGTTTCGCCTACCGCAGCTGGGTCAAGGGCAAGGGAGTGCCGCATGACCAGTTCGACGGACGGCCCGTCATTGGCATCTGCAACACCTTCAGCGAACTGACGCCCTGCAACTCGCACTTCCGCACGATTGCCGAGCAGGTCAAGATTGGCGTATACGAGGCTGGCGGCTTCCCGCTCGAATTTCCGGTGATGTCGCTGGGCGAAACCCTGCTGCGACCCACCGCCATGCTGTACCGCAACCT
>CAZIYA010000273.1:0-5298 GCA_964543355.1 uncultured Polaromonas sp. | reverse complement strand
ACACCGCCGCGCATGGCCGTGTGGGGGCACAACTCGCACCTGGGCGATGCCGCAGCCACCGAAATGGGCGACCGGGGCGAATGGAACCTGGGCCAGCTCATGCGCGACCGCCATGACGGGGACGTGGTGCTGGTGGGCTTCAGCACCCACCATGGCTGGGTCACGGCGGCCTCGAACTGGGACGAGCCGCCGCAGCGCAAACGCGTGCGTGCCGGCCTGCCCGGCAGCTGGGAAGATCTGCTGCACCACGCCGGCGACAGCCGGTTCTGGCTGGACCTGCAGGGCAACACCGAACTCGGCGCACTGGCGGAGCCGCAGCGGCTGCAGCGCGCCATTGGCGTGATCTACCGGCCCGACACCGAACGCCAGAGCCACTACTTCCACACCCACCTGAGTGCGCAGTTCGATGCCCTGATCCACATCGACGAAACCCATGCGCTGGAGCCCCTGGACAAGGGCCCGGTGTGGCACACCGGCGAGGCGCCCGAGACCTTCCCGTCGGGCATGTGAGGGAAGGTTCCAGTCCTTCTAATGAAAATCGCGGCTGGAAGTGCCCAGCCGCCCGAGCAGTGGCGTCAGGTCTTCCAGCCGTTGCGCCACCAGGTTGCGCACGGCGCCGTAACCTTTGGCCGTGCCGCTTTCCTCGCTGCGTTGCCACATGCCGTACACCGCCAGCAGCCGCGCATGCAGCACCTCGCTGCGCTGGTTTTCACGCAGCGACTTCCACACGATCACGTTGACCGGACCGGTCTCGTCTTCCAGCGTGATGAAAATGGTGCCCTTGGCGGTCTGCGGCTGCTGGCGCACGGTGACGATGCCGCAGGCTGCCACCTCGAGCCCACCCTGCAGCGCGTTCAACTCGCTGGCACTGAGCAGCCCGCGCCTGGCCAGCCGCGGCCGCAGCAGGGCCACGGGATGGCGCCGCAGCGTCAGGCCGGTGGCCCGGTAATCGAACAGGATGTTTTCGCCTTCAGGCGTCTCGGGCAGCTGCAAGGCGGTCTCGTGTGTGGGTACGGCCTTGAGCAGTTCGGGCGCCGGCTTGATGGCCGAGGCTTCCCACACCTGCTGGCGCCGGTGGCCGGCCAGCGGCAGCAAGGCGTCGGCAGCCGCCAGCGCATTGATCTCCAGCGTGCCCAGCCGGGCGCGCGAGACCAGGTCTTCGGTGGATGTGAAAGGCGCCTCCGCGCGCGCGGCCATCACACGCAGCGCCGCAGCTTCGGACAAGCCTCCCACCAGACGCAAGCCCAGGCGGACGGCGGGCTGGTCTGCGCGGACGCCCGGATACTGCGGCAACCGGGTCGCTGGGCCTGCAGGCTCCAGCGAGCAATCCCATTCGCTGGCGGTCACGTCCACGGCGCGTACCTCCACGCCGTGTTTGCGCGCGTCCTGCACCAGTTGCGAAGGCGTGTAAAAACCCATGGGCTGCGAGTTGATCATGGCCGCCAGGAAACAGGCCGGCTCATGGCACTTGAGCCAGCAGCTCACATACACCAGCTTGGCGAAACTGGCGGCGTGGCTTTCGGGAAAGCCGTAATCGCCAAAACCCAGGATCTGCTTGAAGATGCGCTCTGAAAACTCGGCGCTGTACCTGTTTTTCACCATGGCGTTGACCAGCCGGCCATGGAAACGCTCGACCCCGCCCTTGCGCTTCCACGCCGCCATGGAACGGCGCAGGTCGTCGGCCTCTCCCGGCGTGAAGTCCGCGGCGATCATGGCGATCTGCATCACCTGCTCCTGGAAGATCGGTATGCCCAGCGTGCGTTCCAGCGCAGGGTTCAATTCGGGGTATTCAGGCTTGATCTTTTCGCCGTTCCTGAGGCGCTCCCGGTTTTTCAGGTAGGGGTGCACCATGCCGCCCTGGATAGGCCCGGGCCGCACGATGGCCACTTCCACCACCAGGTCGTAATAGTTGCGCGGCTGCAGGCGCGGCAGCATGGACATCTGCGCGCGGCTTTCGATCTGGAACACACCCACGGTGTCGGCCGCGCAGATCATGTCGTAGGTCGGTTCGTCGTCCGGCTCAATGGTGTGCATTTCAAGGACGCTGCCGCGTGTGCGGTTCACCATGTCCAGGCAGCGCTTGATGGCCGAGAGCATGCCCAGGGCCAGCACATCCACCTTGAGCAGGCCCATGGCTTCCAGGTCGTTCTTTTCCCACTGGATGATGCGGCGGTCTTCCATGGAGGCCGGCTGCACCGGCACCAGCCGTGTCAGCTTGCCCTGCGTCAGCACAAAGCCGCCGACATGCTGGCTCAGGTGGCGCGGAAAGCCGATCAGCTGCACGGCCAGGCCCAGCCACTGGGTGATGACGCCGGCCTCGCTCTGGAGGCCGGCCTCCTCGATTTTCTGTTTCAGCGCCTCGCTTCCATCAAACCAGAAATGCTCCCGCGCGAAACGTTCGACCAGTTCGGGCGCGATTCCCAGCGCCTTGCCCGCATCGCGGATCGCGCTGCGCGGCCGGTAGCTGATGACGGTGGCGGCAATGGCGGCGCGGTCGTGGCCATACTTGTTATAGATGTACTGGATGACTTCTTCGCGCCGCTGGTGTTCGAAGTCCACGTCGATGTCGGGCGGTTCCCGGCGCTCGCGGCTGATGAAACGTTCGAACAGCAGGCTGCTTTCCTCGGGGCTGACGGCCGTGACTTCCAGGCAATAACAAACCAGCGAATTGGCCGCGGAGCCGCGCCCCTGGCAGAGGATGCCCTGCTGCCGGGCAAAGCGCACGATGTCGTGCACCGTGATGAAATACATCTCGTAGCCGAGCTCTTCAATCAGGGCCAGCTCTTTCTCGACCTGCGCCTGGTGTTTCCTGCTCAGCCCGCCGGGGTAACGCTTTTTCACCCCCTCTGCCGTCAGGCGCCGCAGGCACTGCGCCGGCGTTTCAGCCGCGGGCACCATGTCTTCCTGCGGGTAGCGGTACATGGCGCGGATCTCGTCCAGGTTGAAGCTGCAACGCGCCGCCACCTCGAGCGTGGCGCGCAGCAGCCCGACCGGGTAAATGCCGCCAAGGCGCATGCGCGGGCGCAGGTGCGCCTCGGCATTGGCCTGCAGCGCAAAGCCGCATTCATGCACGGTCCTGCCCTGCTGGATGGCCGTCATCACATCGTGCAGCGGCTTGCGCGAGCGCACATGCATGAGCACAGCGCCGGCCGCCACCAGGCGAATGCCGGTACGCTGTGCCACCTCCTGCAGCTGCTGCAGCCGCAGCGCGTCGTCCAGACCCTGCAGCAGCTCGACGGCCAGCCAGGCATGCATGCCAAAAAGGCCTGCAGCCCAGGCGGCGTGGGCGCAAATCGCTTCTGTATCGATAGCACCCGGCAGGGGCGCGAGCAGGATCTCGCAATCGGCCAGCAACGCAAAATCGCTCTCGCCCATAGCCACGCGGTAGCTGCCTTTGTCGATGACGTCGCCGGCCTGCCTGACTGCGGTGATGAATTCGCACAGGTTGCCCCAGCCCGCCGCGTTGTGCGGCAGCACGACCAGGCGGCAAGGATGGCCGGCCTGCACCAGGAACTCGGCACCCGGCAAAAGCTGGAGCCCCAGCTCCTTGGCAACTTCATGCGCCCGCACCACACCGGCCACCGAACATTCGTCGGTGATGGCCAGCGCCCGGTAGCCCAGCCCTGCGGCGCGCTCTACCAGTTCCTCGGCATGCGAGGCACCGCGCTGGAAGCTGAAGTTGCTCAGCGCATGCAGCTCGGCGTAGTCGGGAAGCGGGTAGGCGGCCATGGGCGCGGTGTCAGGCAAAAAAACCATGCAGGTACCAGGCGCGCTGTTGGGCCAACTGCGGCGGGGCCACCAGGCGTTCGCTGTAAATCCACAGCAAATCCCCTTGCCGGCTGCGATAGACAAAGTAGTCGCGCAGGGCCCAGGGCTTGTCGCACACCCCCGCACCGCGGGCAGCGTCGCCATCGGCCCGCAGCCATTCGGCAGCCTCCAGCCGCTGCGGCCCGACAAGCCGCACCAGCTTGCCCTGCCAGACGGGGCTGTTGCCGGAGGTCGCCAGCCGCAGCGGTTCGGGCAGCAGCCAGGTGGGGTACAGCGCTTCGCTGCAGGTGTCGCCTGCCGCCGGACTCTTCAAGCCTTTTTGGCCTCTAGCCCTTATGGGGCGGGTGCTACCAGCTATGGATTGAATAGCATCCCTGGCATTCACCCAGCGCTGCATCTGCTCGGGCCGGTGGTCCGCGGCGGGCTGCCAGGCCTGCACTTGCGCATCGCCCAGGCGCGCGCTCAAACGCTCGATCAGCTCCACCGCGCTGTCGCCCTGCCTGCGCTCTTCCATCAGCAGGCTGCCTGTGGCTGCCGCAGCGTCCACCAGTTTTTCGGTGACCAGCGAATGCAGGCTCAGGCTGTGCACGGGTGCCGGCAGCTTTTGCTGCGCCAGGTGTTCGGCCACCAGGCGCGTGACATGGCGCAGGTCCTGCGCGGGCTGGGCCGTGCCCACTTCCATCTCGCCAGTGGGCGGAACATCGCGGCGCCTGTCCAGGTGCCAGACCAGCTTGAGCGCGCATATCCCGCTCTGCCGGCCCAACAGCCAGGCCTGCAGGTGTGCCAGCAGGCGCTGGGCCCCGGCCATCAGTGCCGGGCCGTGCGTGACCAGTGCGTTGAGCTCGAGTTTTTCTTCGAAGTGTTCGGGCAGCACCAGCCAGTCGTAGCTGTCGGGCACGCTGCCGCGCGCGCGGTCCAGCGCCTCCAGCAGCTCCGCACCAAAGCGCCGGGCCACGCCGTCGCGCGGCAGGCGCAAGACGTCGTCCCAGTTGCGGCAGCCGATACGCTCCAGCACCCCCAGGTGCGGGCGCGCCGCGCTCAGGGTGTCCATGGGCAGGACCGCCACCCGCGTGCGGGCCTGCCCCGGCTGGTTGGCAGCATGGCGCAAACGCCCTAACGCTATCAAGGAAGTAGCGCCTTGCGCCCGCTCTATAACGGCCAGCGCCCGATTTGATTCAAAAAATAGCGTGATCCGCTGTTGCAGCAGCTGCATCAGCCGGGCCAGGCCGCCAAACAGGCGCAGGCTGCCCGTCACATCCACCAGCACGGCTTCGTCCACCAGCGCCACCTGCGGCGACAGGCCCAGCGCGATGCTGGCCACGGCCTTCTGCACCGCGGCTTCGTCCCACACAGCCGAACCGGGCTCAGTGGTGATCGAGGTGTGCAATGCGATCCAGCAGCGCATGGATGGGGCTTTGCGGTGAGGTGACGGGAAGCGACACCAGCGAAGGCAGCAGCATGGGCGCGGCCTCTTCGCGCTGGCGGCGCACGCGCTCGCGGCTGGCAGCCAGCAGCGCCGACAGGCGCGCC
>CAZIYA010000272.1:0-5322 GCA_964543355.1 uncultured Polaromonas sp. | reverse complement strand
CCTGCAAGGCCTCGCGACGACACGCCAGTGCTGAGCGTGGGGGTCATATTTTTCCAACTGGGAACCACCCAGGCAATCGCCACCATCGACAACAAAATCAATCCCGCCAGAATCCAGAACAGCGGCCGCCAGCCGGTCAGCGGCATCAGCCACTGCACCGGCAAGGTGGAGGCCAGCATACCGAGCGAGCCGGTCATCAGCATCCACGAATTGGCGCGCAGCAAGGTGCCCATGTCGAACCAGCGGCGGTAGCCGGTCAGCGGCGCCATCAGGCAGGCGCTGACACCCATGCCCAGCATCACGCGCGCCAACAGCAGCCAGGTGAAGCTGGTGGCAACCGAAAAAGCCAGGCAGGCCAGCACGGCCAGGCTCAAAAAGCACAGGATCACGCGTTTCGGGCCATGCCGGTCCAGCCAGGTGCCCAGCGGCAGCTGGGTGGCGGCAAAACCCAGGAAGTAGCCGCCGGCCAGCAAGCCCAGGTCGCGCGCGTGCAATGAAAACTCCTGCGTGAGCACCGGCGCCAGGGTGGCGGTGATGGCCCGCACCAGGGTCGAACAGAAATAGGCCGCGGCAAAGGCCAGGAACACCACGACGCCGGCGCGCCGGTCCAGCAGGCCGGAAGGCGCGTGCGCAGCTGGAAAAGATGCAGCCTCCTGAACAGCACTCATCAGCGCGCGCTTCCATCATCCAGCTTGAGGCTGGAGAAAAAGGTTTCGGCCACCTCGGGCGAAATCCTGTCAGCGTAAATCACCGCCTGGAACACCTGCGCGCCATGGACGAAATAAGCGGCCTGGCTCTGCACCGCGCTGCCATTGGCGCGCTGGCCGGTGGCCCGCACCAGCAAGGCCGGCGGCTGCACCGACGCGCCAGGCACCTTCAGAGGGGCGGCCTGGCCGGCGCCGGCGGCTTTCATGTTGGCCAGCGTCGCCGCCTGCCAGCCTGCCAGCGCAGCCGCCACCTGGCTGGCGTCCTTGACGGTGGCCACCGCAATGGCAAAGGTGGCGCCGCCGGCATCGCAGCCCAGCATGGCCAGCTCGGTCGGCTGCCCGCCCAGCGGCACGCTGCGGCTCGCCTTGTCGGGCTTGCAGGGCAGCAGCAGGCTCAGCGTGGTGTTGTCGGGGCGGACTTCGCGCCAGTTGAAGGCCGGGCTGCACGCCGTGAGCAGCGCCAGGCTGGCGGCCAGCAGGCGCGTCGTCAAAGGTGTCATGAAGGGAAGAGCCGGAACCATGGTCTTGTAGTCAGGGGGAGCACCTGACTTTACAGCCATTCAAAAAAGCAACCTGTTTTGGGGCAAACCTCTCCGGCCAGCCGAGAATGCACCGATTTGGAGCCAATAGAGCCCGGGTCAACGCACCAAGCTGGGCACGATGTTTGCTGCATGCCCGGCATGTACGCAGAAACTGCCTCGCCCTCCGCCGCCATGCACCTGCCCGGCGCAGACCAGCCGGTCTGGCGCGACAAGCTGTCGCAGCTGCTCGAATCCACCGGCGAGGGCATTTTCGGCATCGACATGGATGGCCGCTGCACCTTCATCAACCGCGCCGGCGCCGAGCAGCTCGGTTATGCGCCGGCCGAGGTGCTGGGCCACAACATGCACGAGCTGGCGCACCACAGCCATGCCGACGGCGCGCATTACCCCGAGCAGCTGTGTCCCATCTTCAACGCCTTCCGCAAGGCCCTGCCCTGCCGCATCGACACCGAGCTGTTCTGGCGCAAGAACGGCAGCGCCTTCCCGGTTGAATATTCCTCCTATCCCATCGTCGACGGCGGCGTGGTGCAGGGCGCGGTGGTCACCTTTGTGGACATCTCGGCGCGCCGCCAGGCCGAAGATGCCTTGCGCCAGGCCCATGCCGTGCTGGAGCAGCGCGTCAGCGAGCGCACCCAGGCGCTGTCCGAAGCGCTGCAGCAGCTGCGTGAACTCTCGGCCTACACCCACACCGTGCGCGAGGAAGAGCGCACCCGCATCGCGCGTGAGGTGCATGACGAGCTCGGCAGCCTGCTGGTGGCGCTGAAAATGGACGTGGGCTGGCTGGACAAACGCCTGGACGAGCAGCCCCGCCGCTCCAGCGACGAAGCGCAGGCCATGCGCGACACCATGCGCAGCAAGTGCCAGAACATGAGCCGGCTGATCGAGGCCGCGGTAGACAACGTGGGCCGCATCATCACCGACCTGCGCCCCAGCATCCTGGACCACCAGGGCCTGTGGGCCGCGCTGGACTGGCAGGCCCACGAGTTTGTGCAGTCGGCCGAGCTCGCGCTCGACTGGCAGATGGACGTGGGCGAAGCCGCCCCGCTGCCGGAGGCCTCGGCCATTGCCGTCTTCCGGATCTTCCAGGAAATGCTCAGCAACGTGGGCCGCCATGCACAGGCCAGCCGGGTGGCCATCGCCATCCGTGCCACCCTGGAAGAAATCAGCATCAGCGTGCAGGACAACGGCCGGGGCGCGGAAGCCGCCGCCTTCGAAGCGGCCAATGCCTACGGCGTGATGGGCATGCGCGAACGCGCGCGGCATCTGGGCGGCAGCCTGGAAATTACGAGCCAGATCGGGCTTGGGTCCTTGTTCCACCTGCGCATACGGCTATCAAATCAAGAGCAAACGGGCCAACCATGAACACCGTGAAAATCCTGATCGGCGACGATCACCGCATCGTGCGCGAGGGCCTCAAGCAGGTGTTGGCCGATGCGCCCGAGATCGAGGTGGCAGCAGAAGCCGAAACCGGCCCCGAGGTGTTGCAGCGTGTCGAGGCGCTGGGCGGCCACGAGGGCCTGGGGGCCGTGCTGCTCGACATTGCACTGCCGGAGCGCGACGGCATGGACGTGCTGCAGGCCCTCAAGAAGAACTGGCCGCTGCTGCCGGTGCTGATGCTCAGCACCTACCCCGAGAAGCAGTACGCGGTGCGCTGCATCAAGCTGGGTGCCGCCGGCTACCTGAACAAAAGCGCCCACCCCGACGACATGATTGCCGCGGTGCGCAAGGTGGCGGCCGGCGGCATGTATGTGTCCGCCGTCGCTGCCGAGGCCCTGGCCAGCGCCATGGGCAGCAGCGGCTCGCGCAGCGGAACCGAAGCGCTCTCGCACCGCGAACACCAGGTGTTCCGGCTGCTCACCGCCGGCAAGTCGGTGGGCGAAATCGGCAGCCAGCTGGGGCTGGCGTCCAACACGGTAAGCACTTACCGGCTGCGCATCCTCGAGAAAACCGGCACCAAGAACGACGTGGAGCTGGCGCTGTATGCCGAACGCCACGCCAGGCCGCCTTCAGGCGCCTGAGCAGCCCGCACCCCCCTCGCCTTTTTTGCGGGGCAAGCGCCACCGCAGACCGCATGCGGCCTTGTCCTACGCCGGCTTGCGATGTGACCGATAACGTCCCCCGGACCGCGCATTAGGCTGGAATCAGGCAGGCGCTAGTGACATGACACCAGGCCGGCTTCCAACCCAAGGAGCATCAATGACTACAGCAACAGAAGTAATGACGCGCGGCGTGCGGACCATGACCCCGTCCGACACCGTGGCCCTGGCCGCCCAGGCCATGGACGAACTCAATGTGGGTGCGATTCCCGTGTGCGACGGCGACAGGCTGCTCGGCATGGTGACCGACCGCGACATTGTTGTGCGCGGCGTGGCCCAGGGGCTGGACGGCAAGTCCACCCCGCTGTCCAGCGTGATGAGCACCGGCGTGCGCACCGTCAGGGAGGGCGACGACGTGGACGATGTCCTCAGCAAGATGGCAGACAACCAGATCCGCCGCCTGCCGGTGATCGACGGCGACAACCGGCTGGTCGGCATCATTTCGCTGGGCGACCTGGCCACCAAGGACCCGGGTGACGAGGCAGACATCGGGCAATCGCTGGGCACCATCTCCTCGCCCTCCGAGCCAGACCGTACCGGCCAGTCACAGGCCAGCGGCGCCGCAGGCGGCGGCTCTGCCTCGGGCAAGCCGGCGCGCAAGTCCGGCAAGAAAGGCTGACCATGGCCCCCAAAGCCTGGAGCGACAAACGCGAACGCCAGTATGAGCACATCAAGGAAGGTGTGCTCAGGCGCGGCGAGGACGAAGACACGGCCGAAGAAATAGCGGCCCGCACGGTCAACAAGGAGCGCGCCCAGCATGGCGAATCGAAAGAGGCCACCCCCCAGACGCTCAGGGACACGCCCGCGCCTGTGCGCGGCGGCCAGCGCTCGCACGAAGGTGCAGGCGGCCGCACCCGCGACCAGCTGTACGAAGAGGCGAAGCAAAAAGGCATACGCGGCCGCTCCAGCATGCGCAAGGACGAGCTGGAAAAAGCCGTAGGCCGCTGAAAACCGCTCCGGGGCGTGAGCGAATTTGGTGCACGCCGGAAGCTGCTTGCCTGAATCTGGAAGGCCGCCATCAACCGTGGCCTGAAAAATAGCGCCGCCGTTTCGATCCAAGCGGCACCGCAGGGCTGAACGCCCGTCCAAAACACCCGCCCTGCGTATCAGCGGTACTACATTCGCCACGTATTTGTAGTGCCTTCCCTACAAGCCGTCATCCGGGCCACTCCCAAATAAGGCAGAAATCCATTCTGCAGGGCAAAGTGGCGCGTCACTTGCAAGGCTTGCCGCATCTTCATTTGAAAGGTGCGCGCCATGTCTGACCATTTTTCTCCCTACGATGCCGACCGTCCCCTGATGCTCAAGTGCAGCTGCGGGCGAGACCACACGGTGGCCGACCATCACCAGGAAATGAACGCAGACAGCGCCGCCACCGAGCTGCGCAGCCGCAGCCTGAGCAGCGAGTTCGAGAGCTACTCCAATGAATTCATTGAAGCGACGCTGGTCAAGGCCCTCTTCCCGCAGGACGCCGTGCGCCGCCGCTTTTTGCGCGCCGTGGGCAAGGGCACGGCCATGGCCGCCATCGCCAGCGTGCTGCCCGTGGGCACCATGCAGGCCATGGCGCAGGACAAGGGCAAGCTGGAAAAAACCAACCTGAAGATCGGCTTCATTCCCATCACCTGCGCCACGCCGCTGATCATGGCGCACCCGCTGGGCTTCTACAGCAAGCAGGGCCTGAATGTTGAAGTCGTCAAGACCGCCGGCTGGGCGCTGATACGCGACAAGATGATCAACAAGGAATACGACGCCACGCACTTCCTGAGCCCCATGCCGCTGGCCATCTCGATGGGGGTGGGCTCCAACCCGGTGCCCATGAATGTGGCCACCATCCAGAACACCAACGGCCAGGCCATCACACTGGCCAACAAACACAAGGACAAGCGCGACCCCAAGATGTGGAAGGGCTTCAAGTTTGCGGTGCCCTTTGAGTTCAGCATGCACAACTTCTTGCTGCGCTACTACGTGGCAGAAGCC
>CAZIYA010000271.1:0-5326 GCA_964543355.1 uncultured Polaromonas sp. | reverse complement strand
CGTATAGTAAAATCGCCAGCTACCAGATGCACGGCCGATGCCTGTCGGCCATCCCCCCAACGGAGACTTCCCCCATGTCCAAAGCTTTTGCTTCGCAGTCCGACCTCACGGACAAAAAAATCACTTTCGAGCAGCTCAGTGCGCATTGCTGGGCCTACACCGCCGAGGGTGACCCGAACTCCGGCGTGATCATCGGCGACAAGTTCATCATGGTCAGCGATGCCACGGCCACCCCGGCCATGGCGAAAGACCTGATTGCCCGCATCCGCACCGTCAGCGACAAACCCATCAAGTACGTGCTGTTGACGCATTACCATGCGGTACGTGTACTGGGAGCGAGCGCTTACCTTGCTGAAGGCGCCACGGAGGTGATTGCCAGCCAGGGCACGTACGAGCTGATTGTGGAGCGCGGCGCCGAAGACATGCAAAGCGAAATGGAACGTTTCCCGCGCCTGTTCCGCAATGCCGAAAGCGTGCCCGGCCTGACCTGGCCGACCATGGTGATTGCCGGCGGTAACCCTGTCAAAGGCGAAGTCCCGGGCAAGCTGGTGGTTGATCTCGGTGGCGTCAAGGTGCAAATCTGGCATCCGGGGCCGGGCCACACGCGTGGCGACACCATTGCCTGGGTGGAAGAGGAAAAAGTGCTTTTCTCCGGCGACCTGGTCGAGTACCAGGCCGGCGTTTACACCGGCGATGCCCAGCTCGAAGAGTGGCCCGCCACGCTGGAAGCGTTGCGCGCCCTCAAGGCCGAGGCTATCGTGCCAGGGCGCGGCGAAGCCATGAAGGGGGCTGCCGAGGTGAACAAGGCCATCGACTACACCAAACAATGGGTCGAAACGCTGTTCCGCTGCGGCAAGGAAGCGGCCGCCGCGAAGATGGACCTCAAAGCCGCGATGATGCACACCCGTAAAAGCATGGACCCCATCTTCGGCCAGGTCTTTATTTACGAGCACTGCTTGCCGTTCGACGTGAGCCGGGCTTATGACGAGGCCAGCGGGATCAGGAATCCGCGCATCTGGACGGCGGAGCGCGACAAGGAAATGTGGGCTGCGCTGCAAGCCTGACCCTGTTTCTCGAAGGCGCGCGGATTAACCTCACAATTTTTCGCTTCGATCCCCGCAAGCGGAGCCCCTCGCAGGTCAAAAAACAGTTCGCCGCGCATCTGGACGGCTGAGCGCGACAAGGAAGTGTGGGTCGCGCTGCAAGCCTGATTCCATTCAATGGAGGCTGCGCGAAGGGGCCTCGCTCTTCTCGGGTCTTCGCAGGTCGAAAGCTTGGTTCAGGCGTCCAGATCCAGGCTGGGTATCAAGGCCAGGAACTGCGCCATGGCCTGCTCGGGGTTGGCGTTTTCAATCTGGGCCAGAACATCCTGGTCATCGACAGCAGCGTAGCCAAGGCTGAAACGCCTGAACCTGCGCGCCTCCAGGGGGCCCTGGTGCAGGACTTCTATCCCGGTGTGGCGGCTGTCCAGCCGGATCCGTTGAATCAGGGCCAGCACTTCCTTGTGCGGCCCCTCGATCTGCTGGCAAAAACGCATGCCGTCGAAAATCAGCAATCCCGTGATGCCGGCTACCTCGTTCCCCCGGCGGGCCTGGGCTGCAATCTGGGAAACGACCTTGACGGGCAAATCGGGAGCGAGTGTGCTGACGTAGAGCACTTCGTGCAACGGTGATGTTTTATCCATAACTGGCGTGTAATGTAGCCAGCGCGCCGGGCCATCACAATGTCAAAAGACACAGGCTTTCGGTATTAGAATTTTTTGGTGCCTACCACTCCACCTTCACAGACACGCATGTGTCCGCGGCACTGCAGCGAGTGCCGGCTGCGCAAGACACAGGCCTTCAAACCGGTCTCGGCGCAGGAGCTGGCATTCATTGAGAAATTCCGCTCCGGCTCGGTTTCCGTGCCCGCCGGTGGTTCCATCATCTCGGAGCAAAACCCCAACGGCAAGCTGTTCACCCTGTACGCGGGCTGGGCCTTTCGCTACAAAACCCTCAGTGATGGACGCCGGCAGATCCTCAATTTCCTGCTACCCGGCGACTTCATTGGCTTGCAGCAGGAATTTGCCGATGGTTCCGGCCATGGCGTGGAAGCCCTGACCGACACGGCCCTGTGTGTGTTTCCGCGCGATGGCCTGTGGGACCTTTTTCGCCAGTTTCCCAGCCTGGGGTACGACCTGACGTGGCTGGCCGCGCGGGAAGAGGGCATGGTCGATGAAAACTTGCTGACCGCCGGGCGCCGCAATGCGACGGAGCGCGTGGCCATGCTGCTGATTCATCTTTACCGGCGCGCCGAGCGTCTGGAGCTGGTGCTGGAGGGTTCGACGGAGTTTCCCATCAACCAGCAACACATTGCCGATGCGTTGGGCTTGTCGCTGGTCCACACGAACAAAACCCTGAGGCGCCTGCACAAGCTCGGTTTGCATGAACTGAAAAATGGTCGCCTGGAGCTGCGCAACCCCAAGGCCCTGCACCGGATTGCGGACTTCTACGAGTTGCCCCTGCGCAGGGTGCCCCTCCTTTAAGCCGTGTAGGCCCAGTCCCACATCCGGCGGATGGGCTGGACGACAGGCTGTCCATGGCCGCTTTCCTATGCTGAATTTCCAGCCGTTGCTGTGCCGACCGGCACACCGGCCGCATGCCCCCGGGAATTTCAAATGGACAGCAAACCCACCTTTCCTTCGCGCTGGCTGCAGCAGCAACAGCCGCAACGGCCCGTGAACCGGCAACAGCAGCAAAGCAGCGGTTCGAGCGAATTTCAGCCCCGCCGCCTGCGGCAGGCTGGAGAAGAGACTGCGCCGGCCAAGCCGCAGAACGCCGGCATGCAGCATTGAAGCGCGTCCGCAGGGTCGGGCGCTGACCAGCCATGAATAAGGAAATCACCATGACTCGTAAAAAAACACCTCAGGCCAACCCTTCGGCCTCGAACCAGGCAAGCCAGTCCATCTCCGGATCGTCCCAGCAGATCGGCGAGGGCAGCTATGAAGGCACACGCGACTACCAGAAAAGCATCAAGACCTATCTGGAAGATGCGGACGTGGCCGCCGACGCCCGGGCAGCCAAGCCCGCCAACGAGGCTGAAGCCAGTGAGTTGAGGCAGGCCGAGCAGCAGGGCCGGTCCCACTCGAAGGCCAAAGGCCAGTAGGCTCATCCTTCCGGCTTGCGGCGGCTAGTGTCGGGCAGCCAGGATGGCAAAGTCCTGTGCATAGTCCTGTAGGGTTCTAACGGCTTTTGTGCGCTGCGCAGCAGTGGTGCTGTTGTGCAGGGCCGCAAAGGTTTTGCAATTGTCGCGTTGCAGCCGTTCCTGATAGCGTCTGTGAGCCGGGTCGGGTGAATGGGCCGCCCGCTCCAGATAAGCTTGCACGGCAGGTCTGGCCTTGTCCTCGGTGGCCTGGCCGGCTATCAGCGGAGACAGGCTTTGCAGGGCATCGCGCTGGCGGCGTTGATACTCTGCCAGCGACAGGGTCGCATCAAATACCGACTGCCTGATATGCTCGCGCAGCACTGTCCGCTGCTTCTCCTCCAGCTTGCCGTAGAGCATTTCGGCACGGCTCACGGCCTTTTTGAAACGTTTTTCAATCTGGGCATGGGGCTTGCCGTCGAGGAAGTCGCTGCGATAGTCTGCATTGAGCTTTGAAAATTTCTGCTTCAGGGCTTCCAGCTGTTCCTGCCCCAGCGTGCCGACCACCGCGCTCGCGGCGGGCACGGCACGGTCGGAGATGGCCTGCAGTCTGCTTCGCACCTCGTCAAAAATGCTGCAGGCCTGCGCCTCATCGAGTTCGCCCGGCAGCAAGGCCTGCCACTTCTCCAGGGTCTCGATATAGACGGGAAGCTGGGTTTGCCGGTGCCACTGATGAACCCGGGCCAGTTCTTCCCGGACTTTGGGTGACTGCGTGCTGTCGAAGTCGAAATAGCCATGGAGCTGCCAGTACGCCAGCTCGGTGGCCTGGTTGTAGGCGATTTTTATGGCGCTGCAAGCCATCAGTGTTCCGGCCACCAGCAGCACGCCGATAATCTGCAGGAAACGGCGCATCCCCGACCCAGACGGGACCCGCCTTGCAAACTGAAAATTCACAGGAAACTTCATGGCAATTCCAGTTGATGTCGTCATCATGGCCGCGGGCAAAGGCACGCGGATGAAAAGCGCCTTGCCCAAAGTGTTGCACCAATTGGGCGGACGCGCCTTGCTGGCGTACGTGATTGACTGTGCGGCGCGGTTATCGGCGCGGCAGGCGGTCGTGATCACGGGCCATGGTGCGGCGCAGGTCGAAGCCGCCTGCCAGGGCATGGTGCAGGAACAGGGCGGGGCGGAAACACGGATCGGGCTGCAGTTTGCGCGGCAGGAACCCCAGCTGGGTACCGGCCACGCGGTGCAGCAGGCGCTGCCAATGCTGGTCGATGACGGCATCACCCTGGTGCTGTCGGGCGATGTGCCGCTGACCCGGGTGGCCACGCTACAGGCCCTGGTGGACGAGTGTGATGGCCAGCGGCTGGCCCTGCTGACGCTGAGCATGGCCGACCCGACCGGTTACGGCCGCATCGTTCGTGCCGGGGAGCAGCCTTCGGCGCAGGTCCGCGCCATTGTGGAGCACAAGGACGCAAGTGATGCCCAGCGCGCGATCCGCGAGATCTACAGCGGCATCATGGCCGTGCCCACCCGCCTGCTGCGCAGCTGGCTGGGCCGGCTGGACAACCACAACGCCCAGAAAGAGTATTACCTGACCGATATCGTGAAGTTTGCCGTGGCCGATGGCGTGGCCGTGGTCGCGCACCCGATCACGGATGCCGCGCAGGTGGCCGGCGTCAACAGCCCCGTGCAACTGGCAGAACTCGAGCGGGTTTACCAGCTGCGGCAGGCCACGGCCCTGATGGAAAACGGGGTACGTCTTGCCGATCCCGCCCGTTTCGATGTTCGCGGAACGCTGGTGTGCGGCCAGGACGTGGAGATCGACGTCAACTGTGTGTTCGGCGGCAAGGTGGTGCTGGGTGACGATGTGCGTATCGGGGCCAACTGCTGCATTGCCAACGCCGTCATCGCCGCCGGTGCGGTCATCCATCCCTTCACCCATATCGACGGCGAAAAGCTCGGTGTGCAGGTCGGCGAGGCTGCGCTGATCGGCCCCTTTGCGCGCCTGCGGCCCGGTGCACAGCTGGGCGCCGAAGTGCACATCGGAAATTTTGTGGAAGTGAAGAACGCCACGCTGGCCAAAGGTGCCAAGGCCAACCACCTGGCCTACCTGGGCGACGCCACGGTCGGTGAGCGGGTCAACTACGGCGCCGGCACCATCACCGCCAACTACGACGGCGCCAACAAGCACCGCACGGTG
>CAZIYA010000270.1:0-5363 GCA_964543355.1 uncultured Polaromonas sp. | reverse complement strand
AAGCTCGGTTTTGTGACGCGCGAGCCGCGCTGGGCCGTGGCCCACAAATACCCGGCTCAGGAGCAGATGACCACCGTGCTGGCGATTGACGTGCAGGTGGGCCGCACAGGCAAACTCACGCCGGTGGCCAAGCTGGCGCCGGTGTTTGTAGGCGGCGTCACGGTGACCAATGCGACGCTGCACAACGAGGACGAAGCCCGCCGCAAGGATGTGCGCATCGGCGACACGGTGATCGTGCGCCGAGCAGGCGACGTGATTCCCGAGGTTGTCAGTGTCGTTCTTCCATCCGTTCACCCTGAGCCCGTCGAAGGGCTTCGACAGGCTCAGCCCGAACGGGGTCCGGTTTTCACCATGCCGCGCACCTGCCCGGTATGCGGCTCCGATGCGGTGCGGGAAGAGGGCGAGGCCGACTACCGCTGCACCGGCGGCCTGTTCTGCGGCGCCCAGCGCAAAGAGGCCATCCTGCATTACGCCCACCGGCGCGCGGTCGAAATCGAAGGTCTGGGTGACAAGCTGGTCGAGCAGCTGGTCGATGCCAACGTGATCCGCACCTTGCCCGACCTGTACCGCCTGGGCCTGACAGCGCTGGCCGGCCTGGACCGCATGGCCGACAAATCCGCCAACAACCTGCTGGAAGCGCTCGAGAAAAGCAAAACCACCACCTTGCCGCGTTTCCTGTTCGGCCTGGGCATTCGCCACGTCGGCGAAGCCACCGCCAAGGAGCTGGCCAGGCATTTCGGCAAACTCGACGCGGTCATGGAGGCGACCGAGGAGCAATTGCTCGAGGTCAGCGACGTCGGCCCCATCGTCGCCCAAAGCATTCGCACCTTCTTCGACCAGCCGCACAACCGCGAAGTGGTCGAACAGCTGCGCGCCTGCGGTGTGCACTGGACAGAAGGCGAGCCGGCCGCCCGCGCACCGCAGCCGCTGTCCGGCAAGACCTTTGTCATCACCGGCACGCTGCCCACGCTGAGCCGGGATGAAGCCAAGGACAGGGTGGAGGCGGCGGGTGGCAAGGTGGCCGGCTCGGTCAGTAAAAAAACCGACTATGTGGTGGCCGGGGCTGAAGCCGGGAGCAAGCTGACCAAGGCCCAGGAACTGGGCGTGGCCGTCATTGACGAGGCGGCCCTGCTGGCCATGCTGGCTGCTTCCGCCGACTGAAACGTTCAGGTTTCCGGCGGCGCAGCTTCGTCGCTGAATTGTTCAGGCCGGCGCCACAGCCAGGCCAGCACACAGGCCATGCAGCCGATGGCCAGCAGGGCCACCCAGCGGTGCGGCACCACCACCAGCATGATGGCGGCGCTCGCGCCCATGACCCCCGTGGCCGCCCATTTGGCACGCCGGCGCACCACACCGCCACGGCGCCACTCGGTCAGCATGGGCCCAAAGGATGTATGGCTTTCCAGCCAGGCCAGCAGGCGCGGCGAGCTGCGGGCAGCGGCCCAGGCCGAGAGCAGGATGAAGGGCACGGTCGGCAGCACCGGCAGAAAGATGCCGATCACGCCCAAGGCCAGGCTCAGCACCGCCAAAGCCAACAGGAGCCAGCGCGTCAGCAGGGGATGCGTCGAAGCCAGTTTTCCGGAAGGCGCAGGCCGGCTGCGAAGAGGTTTGGACATGCCCCATTTTGCCGCGCCGCAGGTGGCGCACGTTGGCGGCCTTCTGTATGCTCGGAGCCTTGACGACACAGCCTCACAGGATTCCCATGACCGTCCGCGACATTCTCAAAATGGGCGACCCGCGCCTGCTGCGGGTGGCCCAGCCCGTAACCGGCTTCGACACCGATGAACTGCACCTGCTGGTGGCCGACATGTTCGAAACCATGCGCGCCGTCAACGGAGCCGGCCTGGCCGCGCCACAGATCGGGGTGGACCGGCAACTGGTGATTTTTGGAACGGATGCAGTGAACCCGCGTTACCCCGATGCACCGCTGGTGCCGCGCACCGTGCTGCTCAATCCTGTCATCACGCCACTGTCGGACGATGAGGAGGAAGGCTGGGAAGGCTGCCTGTCGGTGCCCGGGCTGCGCGGCGTGGTGCCGCGCTGGTCAACGATCCGTTATACAGGCTTCGACCCCTACGGCGACCCCATCGACCGCACGGTCGACGGCTTTCACGCACGGGTGGTGCAGCATGAGTGTGACCACCTGATGGGTGTGCTTTATCCAATGCGTATCCGGGATTTTGCGAAGTTCGGGTTCACCGAGGTCCTGTTCCCCGGGCTGGATGCGGCTGACGACTGAGCTTCAGGCGTGGTCGGCTGCGGGCCGGTCCGCCGGCAATTTGACGCGGTGGGCCACGCCAAGCACGGAGCGCCACCAGTGGGCCGATCCTTCGGCAGGGACCGGAGGCGCCGTTGCGCTATTCAGCGGCACGTAGTCGATGGCCACGCGACGGCGGTACCGGGCTACATCGTCGCCTGCCAGCTCAATTTGCGGACGCGCCGCGCCCCGGCTCTGCACCAGTACCTGCGCCGGCGCCGCACCGGCCTTGACCAAAGCCGAGCGGACCGCCATGGCACGGCGGTCTCCCATGAGCCAGAAAAAGCGGTGGCTGCCCGTGCCGTAGCTGTGGCCGGAGACCACGGCTGCAAGGTCGGAATGGGCGGCGAGGTAGGCTGCATGGGAGGCCAGCATCGGTACATAGCTGTCCGGCACCAGCCAGTTGTCGGGCTCGAAAAAGACCTGATGGGCCAGCGGCCGGCCATCGCAGGCGCAGGCGCCGGACGAGCACAAAGCCTGTTCACGATCCAGGAGGACCTGCATTTTGTGCGACACGATGTCTCCTCGAAATGGGGGTGTGCAAAAACAATTCAGACCATTGTCTACCGCACCTTCAGATGGAAGAAGGCTTGTTTCAAGTTATTTCATTACTTTAAGAAAACCTTATAACTATTTGATTTTAAATAACTTAAAGCATAAAAAAGAAATTCAAGCAACCGGAGAAACAGGAGGGAAGATCGGTTACAGCCAGTAACCGACTCGACCGGACATCCTCAGGCTTCCTGCCTAAACTGGCGCGGCAGGATTTTGTGCAAGGGGCCGACGCCGATGCGTCGAACGGAGGAGGCACAGATGGGCAACAGAACATACCTTCGGGTTTCAGCAGCAGCGATGGCCGTGCTGCTGACGGGCGTAGTGCACTGGGTGACGGCGCAGACCGCGCGGCCATCCGAGCCGGTTCTTCCCTTGCCCGATAAAGTGACCGATGTTGATTTAGCCAAGGCTCGGCTGGGGGAAAAGCTGTTTGCGGACAAGCGCTTTTCCGGTGATGGCACGGTGTCATGCCAATCCTGCCATCTGCCTCACGCCGGCGGCGCAGACCCGCGCCGGCATTCGGTCAGCGCATTCGGCAAGGTCAGGGAGCTGAATTCGCCCACCATCTTCAATGTGCGCTACAACACGGCCGGCTTGAACTGGACCGGACGCACCAAGGACCTGAACGCCCAGATCTCCGGCTCCGTCGGCAACGCCGACACCATGGCCCATGACTGGGGCAAGGTCGTCCAGGTGCTGGCCGGGGATCCGGCCATGGTGAAGGAATTCCAGGTGGTCTATGGGGGTGACGATGCGGTCAGCCAGAAGAACGCCAGCGACGCCATCGTCAGTTTCGAGCGCTCGCTGGTCACACCTTCGCGCTTCGACAACTGGCTCAATGGCGACGACAAGGCCATCACGGTCCAGGAAAAAACCGGCTACGACAAATTCAAGAGCAACGGCTGCGTGAGCTGCCACAACGGCATCAATGTGGGCGGCAACAGCCTCGCGAAGTTCAGCCTGATTGGCGACTACTACGCAGATCGTGCGAAAAAAGGCCGCGGAGCGATGGTCGAAGTGGACAAGGGCCGTCTGCTGGTTACCAAAAAAGAGGAGGACATGCATGTCTTCCGCGTTGCTCCCTTACGCAACGTGGCGCTCACGGCACCTTACTTCCACGATGGCGCGGTGGACAGCCTCGACGAGGCCATCCAATTGATGGGCCGCCACCAGCTGGGCCGCGAAATCCCGCCGGGGGACCGCAAGGACATTGAGGCTTTCCTCAGAAGCCTGACCGGCAAACAGCTGGAAAAGCGCTGAGGCTCAGGCCGCCAGCGCTTCCAGCAATTCGGTTTCGATCGCGATCTGCGCCCTGTTTTGCTGGAGTTCCGGGCCGTCGATCAGGAAGGTGTCTTCCACGCGCTCGCCCAGGGTGGTGACTTTGGCGAGTTGCAGGTTGATGCGATGCCGCGCCAGCACCCGTGCAATCGAATACAGCAGGCCCACGCGGTCACTGGCCGACACGCTGAGCAGCCAGCGCTGCGCCCTCTCGTCAGGGCGCAGGTCCACGCGCGGGGTGATCGGGAAACTCTTGACCCGGCGCGACACCCGGCCTTTGCCCGGAGGCGGCAGCGGGCCGTTTTCTTCAATCGCCCGGGTCAGGTCCGCCTCGACCATGGCCACCAGCTCGCGGTAGTGGTCGGCCAGGGTCGGGCTGACCACCTGGAAGGTGTCCAGCGCATAACCGGGTGCGTCTTTGGCCGGCTTCGCCGTGTGGATCTTGGCGTCCAGGATGCTGAAACCGGCTTCCTCGAAGTAACCGCAGATGCGGGCAAACAGGTCGGGCGCATCCGGGGTGTACACCAGCACCTGCAGGCCTTCACCGGCGGCGGAGCGGCGCGCCCGCACAATACATTTGGCCGCGCCGACATGGCGCGAAAGCTGGCGTGCATGCCAGGCGATGTCACTGGCCTCGTGGCGCATGAAATAACTGATGTCCAGCGTGCCCCACAAGGCCTTGTGTGCCTCAAAGGGCTCGGCATGCAGCGCCAGGATGGTCAGCGCCTCGCGCTTGCGGGCTTCAACCTCGGCATCGGCATCGGGGGCACGTCCGCCCAGCACGCGCAAGGTGTAGCGGTACAGGTCTTCCAGCAGCTTGCCCTTCCAGGCATTCCACACCTTGGGGCTGGTACCGCGGATGTCGGCCACCGTGAGCAGGTAGAGCGCGGTCAGGTAACGTTCATTGCCGACGCGTTGAGCAAAGGTGGCAATGACCTGCGGGTCGCTCAGGTCTTCCTTCTGCGCAACCCGGCTCATGGTCAGGTGTTCACCCACCAGGAACTCGATCAGCTTCGCATCTTCCGCGGCGATGCCGTGCTGGCGGCAGAACACCCGCACGTCATGGCAGCCGAGCTCGGAATGGTCGCCGCCGCGGCCCTTGGCGATGTCGTGGAAGAGGGCGGCAATGTAAAGAATCCAGGGCTTGTCCCAGCCGGCGGCCAGCTGCGAACACGAGGGGTATTCGTGCGCGTGTTCGGCCATGAAAAAGCGTCGCACATTGCGCAGAACCATCAGGATGTGCTGGTCCACCGTGTAGACGTGGAACAGGTCG
>CAZIYA010000269.1:0-5370 GCA_964543355.1 uncultured Polaromonas sp. | reverse complement strand
TCGCGCATTACACGAAGTGAAAAGCGTGGGGGCAGTCATGGAATCCAATCATAGGCCGGTGTGCATTCCGGCAGGCCATAACGGGCTTCGTACCGGGGACCCAGGAAATACAGGCCATCGGGCGAAAAAGTCGGGGCGGCCGCGTCGCGGTTGCGGGCAGCCACAACCTCTGCCATCCAGCCGGGCGCGTGATTGCCCTGGCCGACGGCGACCAGGCAACCCATGATGTTGCGGATCATGTGGTGCAAAAAGGCGTTGGCTTCGAATTCGAAACGCCAGTAGCCGGCGCGCCGCGAGACCTCGATCCGGCTGATGGTTTTGACGGGCGACTTCGCCTGGCACTGCGCAGCCCGGAAGGAGCTGAAGTCGTGTTCACCGATCAAATGGGCAATCGCTGCGCGGATGGCCATCTCGTCCATGGGCCGGTACACCCAGCCGACACGCCCGGCTTCAACGCTGGGGCGCACGGGCGACTCCAGCAGCACGTAGGCATAGCGTCGGCTGATGGCGCTGCCGCGGCAGTGGAATTCGTCGGGAACCTCATGCGCCCATTGCACGGCGATGTCGCGCGGCAAAAAAGCATTGGTTCCGCGCACCCAGGAGGGAAGGTCGCGCTGAAGGTCGGTGTCAAAGTGCACCACCTGCATCAGGGCATGCACCCCGGCATCGGTGCGCCCGGCGCAGAGGGTTCGCACCGGCTGGCCCATGAACTTGCCGAGTGCTTTTTCCAGCTGGTCCTGCACGGTGTTGCCCGAGAGCTGGCTTTGCCAGCCCTCGTAACCGGTGCCGCTGTAACTCAGGCCCAGAGCGATCCTCACGGGCAGCTCTCAGGGGGAAGGTGCAAAGTCAGGCCAGGGCGTTGAGAAAGGCCTGAGCCTTGCTTTTGAGTGAACCGCTGGATTGCGCCAGCACTTCTTCGGCCAGCGAGCGGGCGCCGTCCACATCGCCAATCGCGCGGAACTCTTCAGCCAGCGCAAATTTGGTTTCCAGCGGATCGTCACTTTCCACAGGCGACGGCGCCAAGGCGCTTGCCGCGGTGATTTTCTGGCTTTCGGTGGTCGGTTCCTCGAGATCGAGCGACAGGGCACCCAGATCGAACTCAAGCATGCCGCCGGACGTATCCAGATTGGCTGCGGCGGTTGTTGCCGGAGGCTCGGCGGTGAAACTCAAATCGCCACCGGCCAATGCAGGCGCCGGTGCCGCTTTGACGGGCGCAGGGGCAACTGCAGCGGGCATGGCCACCGTGGCGGAGCTGAAGTCCATGCCATTGTCGACAGGGGCCGCTGCCACCGCTGGCATGGACATCGTGGGTTCGGAACGTGCCACCGGCTTCGGAGCGGGGGCCGGCGCGGGTGCGACGGGTTCGGGTTCATCGCCCAGCGAAAAGTCCAGGTCCAGGTCGAAATCAACCGCAGAGGCCGCTGGCTCGGGCGATGGGCTGGCGGCCCGGGGCTGGGGCTGCACGGCGGATGCCACAGCGCCAGCAGCGGCCACGTGGCCAGCGGTGGCGGGCTGGCCACCGGGCTGGTACATGGGGTTGGCGGGGTCCAGTTCACGGCCCATTTCGGCCATGTGCGACCATTCGATGCCCTGGCCCCTGGTCAGGTTGAACGCCTCGGCAGCCACCATTTCGAAGGCTTTGGTGTCGCGGCGTTTGGCATAGATTTCCATCAACTTGCCGTGGATGGCCACGCGCGTGGGGCTGACGCGAATGGCTTCTTTGAGGATTTCCTCGGCTTGCAAGTCACGCCCATAGGCCAGATAGACGTCGGCTTCGGCCACAGGGTCAACGTCGCCAGCGGCGTCGAGCTGGCTCGGCGAATACACCATCGATGAGCCCGTGACATTGGCTTCATTGGTGTCTATGCGCTGGCCGCCGCTGGCGCCGAAAAAAGAATCTGGTTGCAGCCTGCTTTCGAGGAAGGAGCTGTCCACTGAAACGGCGTTTTTACGCTGCCGCGCGCGGTAGGCGCCGAAGGCGGCCAAAAGCACCAGCAAGGCGGCGCCACCGGCCAGCATCAGCGGATTTTCAAGCAGCTCGTCAATCAGGCTGGGCTCGGGAGGAGGCGGAGGCGCCACCGCCACCGGTTTTTTGACGGGTGCAGGAGCAGGAACCGGTGCGCTGGCTGCCACGGCTGGCGCTGTGGCCTCGGCAGGGCTGCTCGCTGCCGGCATGGCCGGCGCAACAGCACCGGCTTCGGGGCTTGCAGGTGCCGATGCAGCGGGCGTTGCCGGCAATGCGCCTGCGGGCGATGCTGCGGACAGCGTTCCCGGGGTGGATACGGCCACACCTGGCGCGGCGGGACTGCTTGCCGCAGGACGGGGGGCGGGTACGGCCGGCGTGCCTGGCGCGCTGAGCTTGTTCAGGTCGCTGATGTTCTTCGACAGTTCGGCCACGCGGTCGGCCGCCTCTTTGGCTTGCCGGTCCTGCGCGATTTTTTCTTCCGCGGCCTTGCTTTGAACCGCACCTTTGGAGAGGGTCAATTTGTCGGGCGTAGCGGCAGCAGGCGCCTTGTCTTCGACCTTGGCCTGGACCTGGCCCGAGGCTTGACGGTCCGCACCGGTGACCTGGGTCGTCGGCGCGCCCTCAGCCAGCTTGCGGCGGAACTCATTGAAGTCTTTGCTCTGGGCAACGATGGTCCGGCTTGCTTCGGCGGCAGGAATGTATTCCGCCTGGTCGCCAGCCGGTACATCAAGCACGGCACCGGCTTTGAGGCGGTTGACGTTGCCGCCTATGAAGGCATCGGGGTTGCTGCGCAACAGTGCCACCAGCATCTGGTCCAGCGAGACGCTGGCTGGTTTGGTCTGCGCTGCGATTTTTCCGGCGGTGTCGCCAGGCTTCACCGTAATTTTCTGTCCATCGGCCGTTGGCGCTCTTTCGACAGGAGCTGCCTGTGCTGCCGGCGCCTGGGCGACCGGGGCTGGCCTGGAAGGCTGTGGCGCTGGTGCGGCGGATGGTGCCGGTGCAGCGGACGGCGCGGGCCGAACTGCCACGGGGGGCGGAGGAGGCTGCGAAACGGAAGGTGCCGTGGGTGCTGCCATGACGGGAGCCGCCTGGCGAAGGTTCGGCGGATCAAACAGCATTGTGTAGTCGCGCACGATGCGCCCGGATGCCCATCGGGCTTCCAGGATCAGGTCCACAAAAGGTTCGCTGACGGGCCTGTCGCTGCTCAAGCGCAGGTAGGAGCGGCCATCGCTTCGCTTCTGCAGGCTGATCCGGACATTGGTCACTGCTGCCGTGTATTCCAGGCCGGCTGCGCGGAATGCATCGGCACTGGCGACGCTGGCTTGCAGGGACGCCGCTTCGTCGGCGCTGATCTCGACGATGTCGATTTCAGCCCGCAGCGGTTCACCCAGGGCGGACTGAACAGTCACCCGGCCCAGTCCCAACGCATGCGCGGGCAAGCTGGAAAGACTACCCAACAGGACCATGGCGGCTGCCACGCCACCTTTACGCCAACGGCCTGCTTGTTTCATGGGAATTGGAGCCTCCGGTGCCCGGTTTGCATTAAATTTTATTCTGCTGGTCCGCACAAAAACCTCAACGCTAATTTTCGACAAAACAACATTAACATCAAGGCATTAGGCTGACAAGCTAAGACAGCACTTAAGTTTTGACACCCTCAATTAGCATCAACTTACAACTTCCACTTGTTGTCTGACGACAACGAGCTGTCACAACTGGTTACGGTTGATGGCCGCGTATCAACAGCCATCAGTCCGTAATTTCAGTCCTGCAAAAGGATGCGCAGCATGCGCCGCAAAGGCTCGGCTGCACCCCACAGCAACTGGTCGCCGACCGTGAAGGCGCCCAGGTAGTCGGGGCCCATGGCCAGCTTGCGCAACCGGCCGACCGGGATGTTCATGGTGCCTGTCACGGCCACGGGTGTCAGGTCCGTGATGCTCGCTTCGCGCGTGTTCGGCACAACTTTCACCCACTGGTTGTCGGCCGCGATCATGGCTTCGATGTCGGCCAACGGCACGTCTTTCCTGAGCTTGAAGGTCAGCGCCTGGCTGTGGCAGCGCATCGCGCCTATGCGCACGCAAAAGCCGTCCACCGGGGTTTCGGCCGTGCCGAAACTCGCGCCCTGGCCCAGGATCTTGTTGGTCTCGGCGCCGCCTTTCCACTCTTCCTTGCTCATGCCGTTGCCCAGATCCTTGTCGATCCAGGGGATCAACGAGCCGCCCAGCGGCACGCCGAAGTTGGCTGTTTCTGAAGAGGACAGCGATTGCTGTTTGGCCAGAACGCGGCGGTCGATTTCCAGGATCGCGGACTTGGGATCGTCCAGCAAGGCCCTGACCTCACTGTTGAGCGTGCCGTATTGAGTCAGCAGTTCACGCATGTGTTGCGCGCCGCCGCCCGAAGCGGCCTGGTAGGTCATGCTGGTCATCCATTCGACCAGACCGGCCTTGTACAGCGCGCCCACACCCATCAGCATGCAACTGACGGTGCAGTTGCCGCCTATCCAGTTTTTGCCGCCCTTGGCCAAGGCCTTCTGGATCACCGGCAGGTTGACCGGGTCCAGCACGATGATGGCGTCGTCGTTCATGCGCAGCGTCGAGGCCGCGTCAATCCAGTGGCCTGTCCAGCCCGCGGCACGCAGCTTGGGGTAGACCTCAGTGGTGTAGTCGCCGCCCTGGGCGGTGATGATGACATCACACTTCTTCAGGGCGGCAATGTCGAACGCGTCTTTCAGCGTGGTTTCGTTCTTCCCCTGGGCCGGGGCCTTGCCGCCGGCATTGGAGGTCGAGAAGAAGACCGGTTCGATCAGGTCGAAGTCGCCCTCGGCCTGCATGCGGTCGATCAGCACCGAGCCGACCATGCCGCGCCAGCCGACGAGTCCTGTGAGATTGCCTGCGAGTTTCATTGGATTGCCCTTTTCAAAAATATGCTTTTTGACCCGGCCCATCGGGCCGGCAGGGCACGACGAACCGGGCTTGCTAGCCTTTAATGGTCGTCGTTTTGGTGATCTGGGCAAAAACCGGCGCAGCGCTGATCGCGCGCGAAGCGGCGATAAAGCGGGTGAGTGCGGGGTTTTTACGCATGGGGCTATTGTAATCACGGCTGGCCGGACCAGCGCGCGGGGCGCCATTTGCCGGCCAGGCCTGTGGCTGCCAGCCAACGCCGGAGCGCTGGCGTCAGGGTTTTCAGGACTGACTGAGGGCTTTTACGACCGCATTGCCCATCTCGACGGTGCCGACCTTGCTCGTGCCTTCGCTATAGATGTCCGGCGTGCGCAGGCCTTGCGTCAACACGGCGTCCACGGCTTTTTCAATACGCACAGCCGCTTCCGGCTGGTTCAGGCTGAAACGCAGCATCATGGCCGCACTCAGGATGGTCGCCAGCGGATTGGCCACGCCCTGGCCGGC
>CAZIYA010000268.1:0-5397 GCA_964543355.1 uncultured Polaromonas sp. | reverse complement strand
AGACGCCGCTGGCCTTGGCCGCGCGCGTGAGGTGGGCCGCACATTCGCGCACCTGGGCCACCGAACCCGGTGCCGACGTGAGCTGCTCGGAATACACGGTCTGGATCGAATCGATCACCGCCACGGCAGGCCGCGTCGCTTCCAGCGTGGCGAGGATTTTCTCGAGCTGGATCTCCGCCAGCACCTTGACCTGCGAGCCGTCCAGCCCGAGCCGGCGTGAACGCAGGGCCACCTGGGCGCCGCTTTCCTCGCCGGTAACGTAAAGGGTGTCCATGCCGGTGCGCTGCAGGGAATCAAGCGCCTGCAGCAGCAGGGTGGATTTGCCGATGCCAGGGTCGCCGCCTATCAGCACCACCCCGCCTTCGACGATGCCGCCCCCGAGGACGCGGTCCAGTTCTTCGTGCCCGGTGGGCGTGCGCGCCATGTCGGTCGCTTCTATGTCTGCAAGCGTCGCGACCTCCGACGGTTTCGCCAGCGAAGCAAAGCGGTTTTTCACCGGAGACTGGCTCGCGGCGACCGATTCGATCAACGTGTTCCAGGCGCCGCAATGCGGGCACTTGCCCAGCCATTTGGGGTTGGTGCCGCCGCATTCGGTGCAGGTGTAAATCGTCTTGTCTTTGGCCATGAGGCGATATTACTGTAATTAATTACAGTACGGGTAAATCCCGGCAGGCAAGGGCTGGGCAGGAAAGCATCATTTCATTTAACATGTTAAATAATTTTGACGCCCTGCATGACCACCCCTTTTACCCACCGCAACCTGCCCCGCCTGCTGCTGCAGGCGCGCGAATCCGTGATGGCGCACACCCGGCCGCGCCTGCGCGAACACGCGCTGAGCGACCAGCAATGGCGCGTGTTGCGGGTGCTGGGCGAACACGGCGTGGTGGAAACCGGCAAGGTCGCGCGCGAAGCCTTCATCCTCGGGCCCAGCCTGACCGGCGTGCTGACCCGCATGGAACGCGACGGCCTGATCCGCCGCGCGCGCGACCCGGCCGACCAGCGCCGCACCGTGGTCGAGGCCACGGACAAGGGCATGCAGCTGGTCGGGACCCTGTCGCAGACGATCGAGGCGCACTACGCCTGGATGGAAAAAACCTTGGGCAAACAGAGCCTGGCGCAGCTCTATGAACTGCTCGACAAATTGATTGAACTGGAGCAGCCATGAGCTGGATGCCTTCCGGCACGGTTTACGGCACGCTGCTCAACTTCAGTGCGGAGATGGAGGCACTGGCGCCGCAGATGAACCAGCCGCCCTACAAAGTGCCACCGAAAGCGCCGGTGCTGTATGTGAAAACGGCCAACACCTGGAGTGCACATGGCGCGGCCATTGCCATGCCGGCCCGCGTCCCCGAAGTCGAGATCGGCGCCACCATCGCCATGGTGATGGGTGCGGCGGGCACGGTTGCGGGCTACGTGCTGATGAACGACCTGTCCGTTCCGCACGCCAGTTTTTTCCGGCCGCCGGTCAAGTTCAAGTGCCTGGACGGCTTTCTGGGTATCGGTGAGCGCCTGGTGCCTGCCAGCGAAGCCGGCGATCCTTCGGGCTTCAGGCTGGAGGTTCGCATCAACGGCGAACTCAAACAAACGGCGAACTTCAACCATCTGGTGCGGGACGCCTCCCGGCTGCTGGCCGATGTCGGTGAATTCATGACACTGCGCCCTGGCGATGTGCTGATGCTGGGCTGCGACGCGGGCCGACCGCTGGCCGGACGGGGCGATCGCATCGATATCAGCGCGCCAGGTTTCGGCACATTGAGCAATACGCTTGTGGAGGAACCGAGTGCCGCCGGGCCGCCCCAAGGCGCGAGCGCCCCCGCGGGGGGCAGCGACGACACGCCAGTGCGGAGCGTGGGGGCCACATCATCATGAAGCACGCCCGCGTTGTGTATGAGGGCAGGGCCCAACATGCCATCGAGCGCGATGGCCGCCTCCTGCTCGATGATGGCCGCCTCGTCAATGATGACGCCGTCACCTGGCTGCCACCACTGGCACCCACGCCGCGCCCGCGAACCATCCTCGCACTCGGCCTGAACTACGCTGACCACGCGAAAGAGCTCGAATTCAAGGCGCCCGAAGAACCCCTGGTCTTCATCAAGGGCGAAGGCACGCTGACCGGCCACCGCCAACTGACACGGCGACCGGCCGGCGTGCAGTTCATGCATTACGAGTGTGAACTCACAGTGGTCATCGGCAAGACGGCCAAAAAGGTCAAGCGTGGCGATGCCTACAACTTCATCGCGGGCTACACCATTGCCAATGACTACGCGATCCGCGACTACCTGGAAAACTGGTACCGACCCAACCTGCGTGTGAAAAACCGCGATGCCTGCACACCGCTGGGCCCCTGGCTGGTGGACGCGGCCGATGTGCCCGACTCCATGGCGCTGGCGCTGCAGACCACCGTGAACGGAAAAGTCACGCAAACGGGCAACACGCGCGACATGATTTTCGATGTTCCCTTCCTGATCGAATATTTCAGCAGCTTCATGACGCTGCAGCCCGGCGACCTGATCCTGACCGGCACCCCTGACGGCGTGGTCGATTGCCGGCCCGGCGACGTGGTTGTCACCAGCATCGAGGGCCTGGGATCGCTTATCAACACGATTGAATGAATATGAAGATAGATCACCTCATCAACGGCAAAGCGGTTTCCAGCGAAAACTATTTTGCATCCGTCAACCCCGCCACACAGGGCGTACTGGCCGAAGTGGCCGCCGGCGGCGAAGCCGAAGTCAACGCCGCCGTGGCCGCGGCGAAAGAGGCCTTCCCTAAATGGGCCGACATGCCCGCACCGCAGCGCGCCAAACTCATCCGCAAGCTCGGCGACCTGATCGCCGCCCATGTGCCCGAAATCGCGCAGATGGAGACCAACGATTGCGGCCAGGTGATTGCACAGACCGGCAAGCAGCTGATTCCGCGGGCGGCTGACAACTTTTATTATTTTGCCGAGATGTGCACGCGGGTCGACGGCCACACCTACCCGACCGAGACGCACCTCAACTACACGCTCTACCATCCGGCCGGCGTCTGCGCGCTGATCTCGCCATGGAACGTGCCTTTCATGACGGCCACCTGGAAGGTCGCGCCCTGCCTGGCTTTCGGCAACACCGCGGTGCTGAAAATGAGCGAGCTGTCACCGATGACGGCGGCGCGCCTGGGCGAACTGGCGCTCGAAGCCGGCATCCCGCCCGGCGTGCTCAACATCGTGCACGGCTACGGCAAGGACGCTGGCGAGCCGCTGTGCCGTCACCCCGACGTGCGCGCGATTTCCTTCACCGGATCCACCGCCACCGGCAACCGTATCGTGCAGGCCGCCGGCCTGAAAAAATTCAGCATGGAGCTGGGCGGCAAATCACCCTTCGTGATTTTTGACGACGCGAACCTCGAGCGGGCGCTCGACGCCGCGGTGTTCATGATTTTTTCCAACAACGGCGAACGCTGCACCGCTGGCAGCCGCATCCTGGTGCAGCAATCGATCTACACCGACTTCGCTGCGAAGTTCGTGGAGCGCGCCAAGCGCATCAAGGTCGGTGATCCGCTCGACGAAGCCACCACCATAGGCCCGATGATTTCGCAGGGCCACCTGGCCAAGGTGCGCAGCTACATCGAACTCGGCTCAAAAGAAGGCGCCACCCTGCTGTGCGGCGGGCTCGGCACACCCGACCTGCCGGAGCGCGTGAAGAAAGGCAACTATGTGTTGCCCACGGTGTTTGCCGACGTCAACAATCGCATGCGCATCGCGCAGGAAGAAATTTTCGGCCCCGTCGCCTGCCTGATCCCGTTCAGGGACGAAGCCGACGCGATCCGCCTGGCCAACGACACGCAATATGGCCTGTCGAGTTATGTCTGGACAGAGAACCTGGGCCGCGCCCACCGGGTGGCCGCGGCGGTCGAGGCTGGCATGTGTTTCGTGAACAGCCAGAATGTGCGCGACCTGCGCCAGCCCTTCGGCGGAACCAAGGCATCGGGCACCGGCCGCGAGGGCGGCACCTGGAGTTACGAGGTGTTTTGTGAACCGAAGAACGTAGCGGTGTCGCTGGGGTCACATCACATTCCGCGTTGGGGGATATGAGATGCGATCAGGCTTGCTTCCATGTTTTGCCCCGGTCGGAAGGGCGGGGGACTCTGCTCCGCGCATGTCCTCCGGACAGGTCTGCGTCCTGCCCTCCCCCCTGATTGCCCTGCGCAAAGCACCCCTCCCTCCCGTCCTCTCCTTGCAGGTTCGCACGCAAACCACCCGTAGCGGAAGGGCGGCGCGGGGTGCCCGCCGCAGCGAAATCAAGGAGGAGGGACGGGCGCAGCCCACCCCGGGGGACATGAGCGGAGGCGGGCGCCCCGCGTCGCCCTGCCGCGGAGTGCGAGCCAACATCTCAAGAGGACCAGTATGGGCACCCTAGCACTCGCCGCCAAAATCACGCACGTGCCTTCGATGTACCTCAGCGAGCTGGACGGCCCGCGCAGGGGCACGCGGCAGGACGCCATCAACGGCCATCTGGAAATCGACCGGCGTTGCCGCGCCCTGGGCGTGGACACCATCGTGGTGTTCGACACGCACTGGCTGGTCAACGCGAATTACCACATCAATTGCGCGCCGCAGTTCAAGGGCCTGTACACCAGCAACGAGCTGCCGCACTTCATCAGCAACATGGCCTTCGAGTTCCCGGGCAACCCGGCGCTGGGCCAACTGCTGGCCAAAACCTGCAACGCGCACGGCGTGGAAACCCTGGCACACGATGCGACCACGCTGAACCCGGAGTACGGCACGCTGGTGCCCATGCGTTACATGAATGCCGACCAGCACTACAGGGTGGTGGCGGTCTCGGCGCTGTGCCAGGCGCATTACCTCAACGATAGCGCGCGCCTGGGCTGGGCCATACGCCGCGCGATTGAAGACGAGTACGACGGCACCGTGGCGATTTTTGCGAGTGGTTCCCTCTCGCACCGCTTTGCGCAAAATGGCCTGGCACCCGAATACGCTTTCAAAATCTGGAGCCCCTTCCTCGAAACGCTGGACCAGGAAGTGGTGCGGATGTGGCAACGCGGCGACTGGAAGGACTTCTGCGCGATGTTGCCGGAATACGCGGCCAAGGGCCATGGCGAAGGTTTCATGCATGACACCGCCATGCTTCTGGGCGCCTTGGGCTGGTCCGGCTACGACGGTCAGGCCGAGGTCATCACGCCCTACTTCGGCGCTTCAGGCACCGGGCAGATCAACGCGGTGTTTCCGGTCACGCCACAAACCGGCGACGCCATTCCCCCCGCGCAGGCTTCGTCCGCCCAGGGCTACCAGGCCGTGAGCCGACTCTGACCAAACACGACAACATGCCACACCTCGTCATCCTCTACACCCCCAACCTCGACGCCGCCACCGACATGACGGCGCTGTGCCACGCACTG
>CAZIYA010000267.1:0-5442 GCA_964543355.1 uncultured Polaromonas sp. | reverse complement strand
GCCGCGTTGCGAGTCCTTGATGGAGGTGACTCCGCCTGCGGACTCGCGCCTTGCGCATGACCTTTTTGGCGAGCAACGCATCGCCATGAATAGCGTTTCAGGCTCTAGGCAACGCGGCCGTGCGCCGCATCAAAAAGGGGAATGTACGATGAGAAAATCAGAGTTTTCGCGCAGCATCTTCCTGGTCATGGGGCTGGCCTTGCTGGCCCCCTGGGCCGGCGTCCATGCGCAGGCTTATCCGTCCAGGCCGATCCAGCTGGTCATTCCTTTTCCGCCGGGAGGCGCCACCGACATCGTCGGCCGGCTGGTCGGCAAAATGCTGGGCGAACGCCTGGGCCAGCCGGTGGTGATCGAGAATCGAGCCGGTGCTGGCACGGTCATCGGCGCCGCCTTCGTCGCCAGGGCGCCGGCCGATGGCTACACGCTTCTCATCAGTTCCGGTTCCACCTTCACGATCAATCCGGCGCTCAACTCCAAGCTACCCTACGACCCGATCAAGAGCTTCGAGCCGATCGGCCAGGTGGCGCGGGTTCCTCTCCTCGTGCTGGCGCATCCCGATGTTCCGGTCAATGACTTGAAGCAGTTGATAGCCGCCGTGCAGCGCGCACCGGACAAGTACCTCTATGGCTCGTTCGGCAACGGCACCACGGGGCATTTCGCGGGCGAATTGTTATGGAGCGCAGCCGGCATCAAGCTGCAGCACGTCGCCTACAAAGGCAGCGCGCCTGCAATGAACGACCTGCTGGGTGGCCAGATTCCCTTCACGGTCGATACCGTAGCGGCGGCGCTGCCGCACCTGAAGGCGGGGAAGGTGAAGGCCATTGCCGCCACCGGTGCGAGCCGCGCGACCCAATTGCCCAATGTGCCGACCGTAGCGGACAGCGGCTTTGCCGGCTTCTCGGCCGACTCCTGGCTGGCCATTGCCGCGCCGAAGGGCCTTGCGGCGGACGTGAGGGCCAAGCTGCAAAAGGCCCTGGCCGACACGATGAAGGACACCGAGATCCGCGACAGGCTCGTCGCAAGCGGACTCGAACCCGCCTACGAGCCGGCCGCAGCGGTCGCGGCGCGCATCGACAACGAACTCCCACGCATGCGCGCGATCGCCCAGCGCGCCAATATCCGGCCGGAATGACATGTTGACCCCTACGTCCTCCGCTGCGCGGCTGCACTGCCCCCCGAAGAAGCCCATGCTGCCCAAGGACGGCCTGTCGGAGGCATGATGGCCGCCTTTGATGGCCTTGTGACCCGCTCGGCGGTCGAGCTGCGGCGCCTGATCAGGGGAAAACAGATCTCGCCCGTGGAACTGCTGGAGGCCTGCATTGCGCGCATCGAGACGGTGAACCCATTCGTCAACGCCGTCACTGCCACCTGCTTCGAGCGCGCGCGGAAGGAAGCCAAGGCTGCGGAGCGCGCGGTGTTGGATGGCCTCCCGCTGGGCCTGCTCCACGGGCTGCCCATCGGTGTCAAGGACCTGGAGGCTACCGAAGGCCTGCTGACCACCTTGGGCTCCCCCTTGTACCGTGACCATGTGCCGATCGCTGACAACGTCCTGGTCGCGCGGCTGCGAGCCGCCGGAGCAATCGTGGTCGGAAAGACCAACGTGCCCGAGCTGGGTGCGGGTGCGAACACGCGCAACGACGTCTGGGGCGCCACCGGCAATCCATTCGACCCGCGGCTCAACGCGGGCGGATCATCGGGCGGTTCGGCGGCGGCATTGGCATGCGACATGCTGCCTGTGTGTACCGGCTCCGATACCGGCGGATCGCTGCGCATTCCCGCCGCGCTGTGCGGTGTGGTGGGCTTCAGGCCGTCGCCCGGAACGGTGCCGAGTTCGCGCAAGCCTCTCGGCTGGTCGCCGATCTCTGTGGTCGGCCCCATGGGCCGCACCGTCGCCGACACCTGTCTGCAGTTGGCGGCATCGGCCGGGGTTTCCATAGGTGACCCGCTGAGCTACCCACTGGACCCGACCGGCTTTCTGGAGCCGCCCCCGATAGACCTTGGCAACTTGCGCGTTGGATGGACCGAGGACTTTGGCGCCTGCGACATCGACCCCGGAATCCGGCAGACGTTCCGCCGCAAGGTGAGCGCGATGAAGCACCTGTTTCGCAGTTGCGAAGAGGTGAGTTTCGATCTCGGTGACGTGCACCGCTGTTTCGACGTGCTGCGCGCGGAAGCTTTCGTGGCGGCCACGCGCGAGGCCTACGCGCGCGCCCCCGGCAGCCTGGGCCCCAACACCCGCGCCAACTATGAGATCGGCGCCGCGATGAGCCTGCTCGACAGCGCCTGGGCGCAGGCCGAGCAAACCCGCGTCCTCACCCGCTTCAACGCCGCGATGTCGGGCCACGACGTGATCCTGGCGCCAACCACCCCGGTGACCCCCTTCCCGTGGACAACGCTGCACGCGGACACGATTGACGGCAAGCCGCAGGCCAATTACTACCGCTGGCTCGCGCTGACTTACGTCGTGACGCTGACCACCTTGCCGGCGCTCAGCCTGCCTTGCGGCGTCGACCACGCCGGGATGCCGTTCGGCCTGCAGCTCATTGGCCAATTTCGCGCAGACCATCACGTGCTCGGCGTGGCAGCGGCCCTGGAGCAGGCCTTTACCGGATCTGACGAACTGCGCCGCCCGCGTCCGGCGCTGGGCGAGCTGCATGCTGTCGAACCGGCGTTGACGTCGATCGTGTCGGCGCCCCCGGGCCTGGCCGGTTGTGGGGCTACCGCCCCTGTCTCGGCGGCGTGACTGCCGGAGCCTGTGCTTCGGCCTGGGCTGCTGCGGGCAGAAGGAACACCTCGCATCTGGATCCCGGATCAAGTCCGGGATGACAAGCGCGAGGAATACGTTGCTATTAATTCAATAGCTGTTTGCGCTTATGGGACAAGGGCTGCAGCCACAAAATGCCAGGATCAAATCTCGATCTTGCTGCCCAGTTCCACCACCGAGTTGTTCGGCAGGTTGAGGAAGTCCGCCGCGGCACTGGCGTTGTGGTGCATCTGCGCAAACAGCTTCTCACGCCATGGCGCCATGCCGCTGCCGATGCTCGGCACCACCACGTCGCGCGACAGGAAGTAGCTGGTCGTCATGACTTCCAGTTCACAGCCACGTGTGCGCATATGCTCGAGCGCCTTGGGCAGGTCCGGGTCGTTCTTGAAGCCGTAGTGAATCACGACCTGCCAGCAGTTGTGGCCCAGCGACTCGATCGCGAGACGTTTGTCCATGCCAATCCATGGCACCTCATGATTGCGCACCGTGACAAACAGGTTCTGCTCGTGCAGCACCTTGTTGTGCTTGAGGTTGTGCAGCAGCGCATTGGGCACGGCACCCGGCTCGGCGGTCAGAAACACCGCCGTGCCTTCCACCCGGGCCGGCGGGCTGATGAACACGGCCTCCAGGAAGCCGGGCAGGTCGATCGCATCGGCCCGCAGTTTCTCGTTGAGCAGTGCCCGCCCCTGCTTCCAGGTCATCATCAGCGTGAAGATGATCCCGCCGATGACCAGCGGAAACCAGCCGCCGGCAAACAGCTTCATCAGGTTGGAGGCGAAGAAGGCGAAATCCACGACAAAAAAGACACCGGTGGCGGACAGGCAGAGCCACAAGGGGTATTTCCAGCCATAACGGATCACATAGAAAGTCAGGATGGTCGTGATCAGCATGTCGGTGCAGACGGCGATGCCGTAGGCGGCCGCAAGATTGCTCGACGAACGGAACATCACCACGGCCAACACGATGGTGACAAACAGGCCCCAGTTCACCAGGGGTATGTAGATCTGCCCGGTGTCGCGCACGCTGGTGTGCTCGATGTTCAGGCGCGGCAGGTAACCCAGCTGGATCACCTGTTTGGTGACGCTGAAGGCGCCCGTGATCAGCGCCTGCGAGGCGATCACCGTCGCCATGGTGGCCAGCAGCACCAGCGGCACCAGCGCCCATTCCGGGGCCATCAGGTAAAAGGGGTTCTTCACGGCTTCCGGGTTGCTCAGCAAAAGCGCGCCCTGGCCGAAATAATTCAGGGTCAGGGCGGGCATGACCACGGCAAACCAGGCCAGGCGAATCGGCTTCTTGCCGAAGTGGCCGAGATCGGCATACAAGGCCTCGGCGCCCGTCACGCACAGCACCACCGCGCCGAGAATGATGAAGGTCGTCCCCGGGTTGAACCACATGAACATCACGGCATAGTGCGGGCTCAGTGCCTTGAGAATGATGGGATTGGTGATGATCTGCGCCGCGCCCAGCAGTGCCAACGCGGCAAACCAGACCAGGGTGATGGGGCCGAAAAACTTGCCGATGCCGGCGGTGCCGCGCTTTTGCACGGCAAAGAGCGCAAACAGGATCATCAGTGTGGCCGGGATCACGTACTTTTCGAAGGCCGGGGAAATGACCTCAAGACCCTCGACCGCGGACAGGACCGAGATGGCGGGTGTGATCACGCCGTCACCATAAAACAGCGAGGTGCCAAAAATGCCGATGATCAAGAGAATACGCCGGAGTTCCGGCCTGTCCTTGACCGCCTGCGAGGCCAGCGCCAGCATGGCGACAAGCCCCCCCTCGCCGTTGTTGTCGGCACGCAGCACCAGCAGCACGTACTTGATCGAAACGATCACGGTCAGTGTCCAGAAGAAGATGGACAGGATGCCGTAAACGTTTTCAGGGGTAAACGCGACGTGTCCCGAGCCGAAGACTTCCTTGATGGCATACAGGACGCTGGTTCCGATGTCGCCGTAGACGACGCCGACGGCGCCCAGGGTCAGCGCCGCAAGTGATGATTTTTTACTGGACACAAAAAAATTCTCGCGGAGCCGGGGTCATGCTGCCCCAACGGCGAGAAAGGGTTGTCTTGGAGGACGCTATTTTGCGCCTCGCCCCGCATCCGGCAAGTCAGCGCAGACCCCTAATCGCGAGAATCCGGGATTTTGTTGCACTGCAACAACTTGTAACGGCGACATGAAGCTGCCGATTTCGCTGCCCGGTGGAACGGACACAAAAGTCGCTCTGCTTTTGATAGCTGCTTATGCCCACCAGTCAAGGGCTTGAGGCCAAAAAGCCTTCAAGACCTGGGATGCGAGGCGCGGGTAACACCTGCCTCCTCTTTTTTCCAGCAGTCGCGGGCAGGCCCGGCTTTGCCGGATGCCTCGCGGCGTCCCCGGCAAGGGGAAACGGCACTACACGAAGCGCAGCGAAGTGAGAATGACAGGGGTGTGCCCAAGCTCTAGTCGTAGACCTCGGCGTCCGGATCGGTGGCTTCCAGCTCGTAGCTGGCGGCCAGCATGGCCAGCCGGCCGATCACCCCATACATATAGAAGCGGTTCGGCCCGCTGGAGCCGGGCTTGACGCCCGGCTGGGGCAGCCGGCCGCTGTCGGCAAAGGCCAGCGGCACAAAGCTGGCGCCGGGAGCGTTGAGGTTTTCGTCGATGCCGCGGTCGGCATGCACGCGGTAAAAACCGCCC
>CAZIYA010000266.1:0-5450 GCA_964543355.1 uncultured Polaromonas sp. | reverse complement strand
CGCGGATCTGGCTTTGCCAGTCCGCAGGCGCAGCGGCCCCCTCGGGGGGCAGGGAACTACACGCAGTGAGCGACCGTGGGGGCCCTAGAATTTGAAGCCGCCCGGGAAGGCCCAGACCAGCGCAGCAGTCATCGTGACATAACGTGCGAATTTTCCAATGGCCATGTAGGCCACACAGGGCCAGAACGGAAATTTGAGCCAACCGGCCACCGCGCAAAGCGGGTCGCCGACGGCTGGCAGCCAGGCCAGCAGGCAGGCCCTGGGGCCCAGCTTTCCGAGCCAGCGTATGGCCCGGCCATGGTGTGATGAATGTGAATATTTGTCTACCACCTTGTGGGCGCCATAACCCAGCCACCAGTCGAGCGCACCGCCCAGGGTGTTGCCCGCCGTAGCCACCAGCACGGCCGGCCAGAACAGGTGCGGGTTGAGCTTGACCAGGCCGAACACCACGGGTTCGGAGCCCAGCGGCAGCAGGGTGGCGGAGATGAACGAGACCACGAACACCGTGCTCAAACCATACTCGGGCAGGGCCAGCGCATCAATCAGGTGTCGTATCCATATTTCCATCTGGCGCGAGTATAGGCAGTGGGCGCGCACCGGTCTGTAGGGCAGGTGCCTGCGCACCCGTGTTCAAATTTGGATTGCTGAAATTTTGGGCAGTACAATCATGCCTCGTTTTTGCGCATCCACCATCCGCCTGCACCTTCCATGAACATCGGCCCCTACGTTTTGGCAAACAACCTGTTTGCTGCGCCGATGGCAGGTGTCACCGACCGGCCGTTCCGGCGTCTGTGCAAGGCAGGCGGTGCTGGTTACGCGGTCAGCGAAATGGTGACTTCGCGGCGCGACCTGTGGGACACGCTGAAAACCTCGCGCCGCGCCAACCACGACGGCGAAGTGGCGCCGATTGCCGTGCAGATTGCCGGCACCGATGCGCAGATGATGGCCGAGGCCGCTGCCTACAACATCGACCGCGGCGCGCAGATCATCGACATCAATATGGGTTGCCCGGCCAAGAAGGTTTGCAACAAATGGGCTGGCTCGGCCCTGATGCAGGACGAGCCGCTGGCGCTCGCGATTGCCGAGGCCGTGGTGGCCGCTTGCGCGCCGCGCAATGTTCCTGTGACCCTGAAAATGCGCACCGGCTGGGCCGACTCGCAAAAAAATGCCGTCGTGCTGGCGCGCGCATTCGAGTCCGCCGGCGTGCAGATGCTCACCGTGCATGGCCGTACGCGCGAGCAGGGCTACAAGGGGCAGGCCGAATACGACACGATTGCTGCGGTCAAGGCCGCGGTGTCTGTTCCGGTGGTGGCCAATGGCGACATCAACACGCCGGAAAAAGCCCGCGATGTGCTGGCTTACACCCGCGCCGATGCGGTGATGGTGGGTCGCGCCGCCCAGGGCCGGCCCTGGATTTTTCGCGAAATGGCGCATTTCCTGGCGACCGGCACGCATCTTGCGCCACCACTGGTGGGCGAGGTCAAGCGCCTGCTGCTCGATCACCTGTTGGACCACTATGAGCTGTACGGCGCCTTCAGCGGCGTGCGTACGGCGCGCAAGCACATCGGCTGGTACGTCAGGCCTTTGCCGGGCGGGGAAGCCTTTCGCGGACGCATGAACCTGATGGAAGACTGTGAAGCGCAATGGCAGGCGGTGGCGGATTTTTTTGACGAGCTTGGCGCGCGCATGGACCGCATGCCAGCAGCGACTGCGGGCATGGGACAAGCGGCGACCGGCGACAATGACAGACAGGACAAGAAGGAGGGAGAGCTCGCATGAGCAAGAAACACATAGAAGAGTGCGTACGCACCAGCCTGGAGGGTTATTTCAAGGACTTGCGCGGCACCGAGCCGGACGGCATGTACGACATGATGGTCAAGGTGGTGGAAAAACCGCTACTGGAAGTGGTCATGCAACATGCCGACCAGAACCAGTCCCGGGCCGCCGAATGGCTGGGCCTGAACCGCAACACCCTGCGCAAAAAACTCGTCGAACACAAACTGATCAAGTGACCCGCCAGTCGCATTCCATTCCGAGAAACAAAGACAAGCATGAACGCCCTGATTTCCGTCTCCGACAAAACCGGCATTGTTGATTTTGCACGTGCGCTGCATGCGCTGGGCATCAAGCTGATTTCCACCGGCGGCACCGCCAGGCTGCTGGCCGATGAAAAACTGCCGGTGACCGAAGTCGCCGAACTGACGGGCTTTCCCGAGATGCTCGACGGCCGCGTCAAGACCCTGCACCCCATGGTGCATGGCGGCCTGCTGGCACGGCGCGACGTGCCCGAGCACATGGCCGCTCTCAAGACCCATGGCATTGACACCATCGACTTGCTGGTCGTCAACCTCTACCCCTTTGAAGCCACGGTGGCCAAGGCCGGCTGCACGCTGGAAGACGCGATTGAAAACATCGACATTGGTGGTCCGGCCATGGTGCGATCGGCCGCAAAAAACTGGAAAGATGTCGGCGTCCTGACCGATGCGTCACAGTACGCCGGTGTGCTGGAAGAACTCAAGGCCGCCGGCAAACTCACGGACGCCACCAAATTTGCCCTGTCGGTCGCGGCTTTCAACCGCATCAGCCAATACGACGGCGCCATCAGCGATTACCTCTCCGGCATCCAGCCCGACGGCACGCACAGCCTGTTTCCCGGGCAGTCCAATGGGCGCTTTGTCAAAGTACAGGACCTGCGTTACGGTGAAAACTCGCACCAGCAGGCCGCGCTGTACCGCGACCTGTATCCGGCGCCGGGTTCGCTGGTCACGGCCAAACAGCTGCAGGGCAAGGAACTCTCCTACAACAACATCGCCGATGCCGACGCGGCCTGGGAGTGCGTCAAGAGTTTTACCGAGTCAGCGTGCGTCATCGTCAAACACGCCAACCCCTGCGGCGTGGCTGTGGGCAAAGATGCGCTCGAGGCCTACAGCAAGGCCTTCAAGACCGACCCGACCTCGGCCTTCGGCGGCATCATTGCACTGAACTGCACCCTCGACGAAGCGGCAGCGCAGCAGATCTCCAAGCAGTTTGTCGAGGTGCTGATGGCCCCGGCTTTCACGCCAGCAGCGCTGGAAGTTTTCAAGACCAAAGTCAATGTGCGCATCCTGCAGATTGACCTGCCGCCCGGAGGCGACACGGCGTGGAAGCAGGGTCGCAACCTGATGGACGTCAAACGTGTCGGTTCCGGCCTGTTGATGCAGACCGCCGACAACCACGAACTGGCGCTGGCCGACCTGAAAGTGGTCAGCAAACTGCAACCGACGCCTGCGCAGCTGCAGGACCTGCTGTTCGCCTGGAAGGTCGCCAAATACGTCAAGTCCAACGCCATCGTGTTCTGTGGCGCCGGCATGACGCTGGGTGTGGGCGCAGGCCAGATGAGCCGTATCGATTCGGCGCGTATCGCTTCCATCAAGGCGGCCAATGCCGGCCTGGAGCTCGCTGGTTCGGCGGTGGCCAGTGACGCTTTCTTCCCGTTTCGCGATGGCCTTGACGTGGTGGTTGACGTGGGTGCTACCTGCGTGATCCAGCCTGGGGGCAGCATGCGGGATGAGGAGGTCATTGCTGCGGCGGATGAGCGTGGGGTGGTGATGGTTCTGAGTGGTGTGCGGCACTTCCGCCACTAAGTCCGGCCGCTTTCGGAGGCCAACACCATGCGCACCCTCGGCAATATTTTCTGGTTCATCCTTGGCGGCTTTTTGATGGGAGCCGGTTGGTGGTTGGTCGGTGCATTGGCCGCCATCACCATCGTGGGCTTGCCATGGGCCAAAGCGTGTTTTGTAATCGGGCAGTTTGCGTTCTTGCCTTTTGGCAAGGAGGCCGTGAGCCGCAAGGACCTGACGCAGCAAGATGACATTGGCACGGGCGCTTTGGGGCTGGTGGGCAATTTGATCTGGTTTGTATTGGCCGGTTGGTGGCTGGCCATCGGGCATTTGGTGTCTGCGTTGGCCTGTTTTGTCACCATCATCGGCATCCCGTTTGGCATTCAGCACATGAAGCTGGCGCTGATTGCGCTGGCGCCCATTGGCAAAACCATTATTTCCAAATAGTCGCTCTGGTGGTTGCTGCGCGGTTTTGGCATGGCTGGGGATAATCGCTGCATGAAACACCATATCGAATAAGGGCTAAATTCCTAAATGGCATCCAGCCCCCATGAATATTGCGCAAGCAGCTTCTATTTTGATAGCAAGTTAAACACTTCGCCCGCCGCGGCCACTGTCTCCGCAATGTCCGCGTCGGTGTGGGCGGCACTCATGAAGCCGGCTTCGTACAGCGCCGGGGCGATGTAGATGCCGCGGTCCAGCAGGCCGTGGAACAGGGTGTTGAAGTGCGCGTTGTCGGTGGTCATCACCTTGGCGTAGTTTTGCGGCAGTTCCTTGAACAGGAAGAAACCGAACATGCCTCCCTCGCTGTCGCCGCAGAAGTCCACGCTGGCCTTGTCGGCTTCGGCTTGCAGGCCACTGATCAAGAGTTTTGTTTTGCGGCCCAGGTCTTCGTAGAAACCGGGCTTGCCGATTTCCTTCAGGGTGGCCAGACCGCAAGCCGTGGCGACCGGGTTGCCCGACAACGTGCCAGCCTGATAAACCGGCCCCTGGGGCGCTAGCTGTTCCATGACGGCGCGGGTGCCACCAAAGGCGGCCAGTGGCATGCCACCGCCTATGACCTTGCCCATGACGGTCATGTCAGGCTTGAATCCGGGAATGCTTTTCGCATAAACGCTTTGTGCACCGCCCAGTGCCACGCGAAACCCCGTCATGACTTCGTCGAAGACCAGCAGCACGCCATGCTGGGTGCACAACTCGCGGCAGCGCTTCATGAAAGGGACGCTGGCCCGCACAAAATTCATGTTGCCGGCAATCGGCTCGATGATCAGGCAGGCGGTGCTGCTGCCATGGGTGGCAAAGGCTTCCTCGAGCTGGGCGATGTGGTTGTACTCCAGCACCAGCGTGTGCTGCACGACCTCGGGCGGCACGCCGGCGCTGGTCGGGTTGCCAAACGTCGCCAGGCCCGAGCCGGCTTTGACCAGCAAGGCGTCGGCATGGCCGTGGTAACAACCCTCGAACTTGATGATCTTGCTGCGGCCTGTGGCGCCGCGTGCGAGGCGGATTGCGCTCATGCCGGCTTCGGTTCCGGAGCTGACGAGGCGTAGCATGTCGATGGAGGGAACCAGCTTGACGATTTCTTCGGCCAGCTCCACTTCGCGCTCGGTCGGTGCGCCAAAGGAAAAACCTTCAAGCACGGCCTTTTGAACGGCATCCACCACCGCAGGATGGCCGTGGCCCAGAATCATCGGCCCCCACGAGCCGATGTAGTCGATGTAGCGCTTGCCATCGGCGTCCCAGAAGTAGGCACCCTGGGCACGCTGCACAAAACGCGGGGTGCCGCCGACCGCCTTGAAGGCGCGCACCGGCGAATTGACGCCGCCGGGAATCAGTTTTTTGGCGCGTTCGAAC
>CAZIYA010000265.1:0-5458 GCA_964543355.1 uncultured Polaromonas sp. | reverse complement strand
GGGGGGCAGAGAGCTACGCGGAGCGAGCGAACGTGGGGGCTGTAAGCTTTGCGTTAGTGATCGCTGAGAGTGTGCCGCGTGTGCTGATGACTTCGGGGTCGAGCATGATCTCGATCAGCGCGCCTTCCTTGCCCTGCAGCGCCTGGCGCATGACGGCTTCAAACTCTTCGGTGCGTGTGATGCGCGTGGCGGTGTAGCCGTAGGCCCGTGCCAGCGCGCAGAAGTCGGGGTTCTGCAGGCTGGAGCCGCTGACATGGCGCGGGTATTCGCGCTCCTGGTGCATGCGGATGGTGCCGTACATGCCGTTGTTGAGCAGCAGCACAATGCTTTTTGCGCCGTGCTGCACGGCCGTGGCCAGCTCCTGGCCGTTCATCAGAAAATCACCGTCACCGGCAATCGTGAAGGCCGTGCGGCCGGTGGTGATGGCAGCTGCAATGCCGGCCGGCACACCGTAACCCATGGCACCCACGGTGGGCGCCAGCTGTGTCTTGAAGCCCTTGACCAGGCCGTGGTGCCGGAAGAATCGGTGCACCCAGCTCGCGAAGTTGCCGGCGCCATTGGTCAGCACGGCGTCATCAGGCAGGAGTTTTTGCAGGGTGGCCACAATGGCCGGCATGTCGATGCTGCCCGGCAGCACCACACCACCGTTGGCCGGGTCCACATTGGCCAGGTAGTCCTGGTGGGCCGACTCCGCCCACGCCTGCCACGGCAACTCGCCAGGTGCAGTCAGCACCTCCAGCGAACGCGCCGCCGCATTCATGGTCGCGTTGATCGCCAGGTCGGCCTGGAAGACGCGGTTGAGCTCCTCGGCGCTCGCATGGATGTGTACCAGCTTCTGCTTCGGCCGCGGCGCCTCGATCAGGGTGTAGCCGCCGGTGGTCATCTCGCCCAGGCGCGGGCCGATGGCCAGGATCAGGTCAGCGTCCCTGATGCGCGCGGCAAGTTTGGGGTTGAGGCCAATGCCGACATCGCCGGCGTAGAGCAGGTGGTGGTTGTCAAAGGTGTCCTGGAAACGAAAGGCATTGCCCACCGGCAGTGACCAGTTCTCGGCAAAACGCTGCAGCGCCTGCGCGGCCTGGGGCGTCCAGCCACCGCCGCCGGCGATCACCAGCGGGCGCTTCGATTGCAGCAGCAGCTCACGCAGCCGGCGCAACGAACCGGGGTCGCTCCAGGCCTCGACCGCCTCCACGCGCGGCAGCGGCGCCACATCCACGGTCTGCGTCAGCATGTCTTCCGGCAGCACCAGCACCACCGGGCCAGGCCGTCCGTTCATGGCGGTGGCAAAGGCACGCGCCACGTATTCGGGGATGCGCCGGGCATCGTCAATGCGCTCCACGCGTTTGGCCATGCCTTTGGTGGACGGCCCGAAGAAGCTGCTGTAGTCCACCTCCTGGAAGGCCTCGCGGTCACGCGTGTCGCTGGCCACATCGCCGACAAACAGCACCATGGGCGTGGAGTCCTGGAAGGCGGTGTGCACGCCGATGGAGGCGTTGGTGGCGCCGGGACCGCGCGTCACAAAACAGATGCCGGGACGCCCGGTCAGCTTGCCGTGGGCCTCGGCCATGAAGGCGGCACCGCCCTCCTGCCTGCAGGTGATGAAACTGATTTTGTCCCGTCGTGCATGCAGGCCGTCCAGCACGGCCAGGTAGCTTTCACCGGGTACGCCAAATGCATGGGTAACGCCCTGGGCCAGAAGGCAATCAACTAAAAGGTGGCCGGCGAGTTGTTGTGTCATCCGGATATTGTGCCGCTGGAATTCACGCAGGCGCACAGCGGCAACATGGAAAGCTCGCTCCATACCAGCCGGGGCCGCGGGACTGGCTTTGCCAGACCGCAGGCGCAGCGGCCCCCTCGGGGGGCAGGAAGCTACACGAAGTGAGCGACCGTGGGGGCCAATTATTCAGGCGTTCTGTTGTCGCCGTCGTCACCGCCGGCTTCCAGCGCCTGCCGGGCCAACTCTTCATCGCTGAGCGGCGGGGCCTCTTCCAGGGCCTTCAGCTCTTCGAGGAACTCGGCCGTGGGCGTCTCGTGCTCGAGCAGTACCTCTTCAAGCTTTTGCTGGCCGGTCTCCATGTGCACGGAAGGTGAGTGCAGTTCGGTCGGCGGCACTGGAAATTTTTCACCGAGTTCGAATTTCAACGCCTCCGCCTTGTTGTCCACCCAGTTGGCAAAGTCCCCGTCTTTGGGTGTGTCTGAATTGCTCATGACCGTCTCCTTGCATGCCGGCGCCAGCGCGGATGGCCGGTGCCTGCTTCATTATGGCGGTACGCTTGCCTCCATCCCTGTCGGCCAATGGCTTCTTCGCCGCTCAATCTTGTTTTAATTCACCAAACGGTTAAATTATCGCCATGTCCAGCGCCAAAACCAGCACCCCTGAACCCCGCTCCCGCGATGCCGACCGCTCCCAGCAAGCCATCCTGCTGGCCGCCCGCGACGAGTTCGCGCAGCACGGCCTGGGCGGTGCGCGGGTGGACCGCATTGCCGAACGTGCCGACGTCAACAAGCGCCTGATCTACTACTACTTCAAGAGCAAAGACGAACTCTTCCTGGCTGTGCTGGAAAGCGCCTACGCCCATATCCGCGCAGCCGAGGCGGAGCTGCACCTGCGCGACATGGCCCCGGCGCAGGCGATCCGGCGCCTGACCGAATTCACCTGGGACTACTACATCGCGCACCCCGAGTTTTTGACCCTCCTCAACAGTGAAAACCTGCACCAGGGGCGGCACCTGGCGATGTCCAGCCGGGCCCGGGAAATGAACTCGCCGCTGATCGAAACCCTCGCCGAAATCCTCGAGCGCGGGCGCAGCGAGGGCCTGTTCCGCGGCGGCATCGATCCGGTGCAGCTGTATGTCTCGATTGCCGGCATGGCCTATTTCTACCTCTCCAACAACCACACGCTGTCGGCCATTTTCGGGCGCGACCTGATGACACCCAAGGCCCGCCATGAGCGCCTCTCGCACATGTGCGAAGTCATCCTAGGGTATGTCCTTAAAAACTGATCCGGCCGGGCATTGACGCATCCGGGCGCCTGTTTTTACAATTCGTAATTCACTTAATGGTGAATTAAGCGTAAACTGCAGTCCTGACACCGGCAAAGCTGGCGGCCTTGACCAGCATGCGCAGTCCCTTCATTGACCCATCCCAGGAGACAACAACATGACATTCACACGCCGCGCCGCACTGGCATCCCTCACCTGTCTCGCTGCGCTGTCGCCTCTGCTGGCCAGCGCGCAGGCTTACCCGAACAAGCCGATTCGTGTCATCGTGCCTTTTGCCGCGGGCAGCACCACCGACATCATTGCCCGCGCCATTGCCGACAAGATGGGCCAGAGCATGGGCCAGACACTGGTGATCGAGAACCGCGGCGGCGCCAGCGGCACCATCGGCCAGCAGGCCGTGGCCACGGCGGCACCGGACGGCTACACCATCATGGTCCATTCGTCGTCACACACGGTCAGCCCGTCCACCTTTGCCAAGCTGCCCTTCGACACCATCGGCGACTTTGCCGGCGTGACACCGATTTCCAGCACGCCCAATGTGCTGGTGATGTCGCCTTCCAAAAACATCAAAACGTTGCAGGAAATGCTGGCAGCCGCCCGCGCCAAGCCCGGCAGCATGAACTTCGCTTCGGCCGGCCAGGGCAGCGCCACCCACCTGAATGCCGAGAAGTTCAAGCTCGCCGCAAAAATCGAAGCGACCAACATCCCGTTCAAGGGCTCAGGAGAAGCCGTCTCCGAAGTGATGTCCGGCCGCGTTGACTACTACTTCTCGCCGATTGCGCCGGTGATCGGCCAGATCCGCAACGGCCAGCTGGTGGCCCTGGCGGTCGGCTCGCCCCAACGCGCCAGCGCCCTGCCCCAGGTGCCCACCACGGCAGAAGCCGGTGTACCCGGTTCCGAGTTCAACTTCTGGATCGGCATGATGGCGCCCGGCAAGACACCGCGCGACATCGTCAACCGCCTGCACGACGAGGTGGTCAAAGCCCTGGCCACGCCTGAAGTCAAGGAGCGTTTCGCCACGCTGGGCGCGGAAGCCTGGACCATGAAACCCGAGCAGTTCGACGCCTACATCAAGGACGAAATCAAGAGCAATGCCGTGCTGGTCAAGGCCGCCGGACTGCAGCCCGTCCAGTAAGTTTTTCAACCGGTAGCCGCATCCCCCTGCTCCCCTGGCCGGGCCAGGGCGCGGCCGCCGCATTCCCCAGCCCCACCGAGAAGGACCCCATGGCCACACAACGACTAGGACTCATCATGCACGGCGTCACCGGACGCATGGGCATGAACCAGCATCTGATCCGCTCCATCGTCGCGATCCGCAAACAGGGCGGCGTCACGCTCTCCAACGGCGACAAGGTGATGCCCGACCCGATCCTGATTGGGCGCAACGCTGAAAAAATCGAAGCCCTGGCCAGGGCCCACGGCATCACACGCTGGGGCACCGACCTCGACGAGGCGCTGAAGAACAGGGACGACAGCATCTTCTTCGATGCCGGCATCACGCAGATGCGCCCGACCTTGCTGGCCAAGGCCATACGCGCCGGCAAACACGTGTACTGCGAAAAACCGATCGCCACCAACCTCAACGAAGCCGTCGAGATCGCCCGCCTGGCGGAAAAATCCGGCCTGAAACACGGCGCGGTGCAGGACAAGCTGTTCCTGCCCGGCCTGCGCAAGCTCGACATGCTGCGCCGCGCCGGCTTCTTCGGCAAGATGCTGTCGGTGCGCCTGGAGTTCGGCTACTGGGTCTTTGAGGGCGACCTGCAGCCCATCCAGCGCCCGAGCTGGAACTACCGCACCGAAGATGGCGGCGGCATGATCCTGGACCACTGCCATCCCCGGCACGTCGACGCGCTCGCGGCGCGCCGGCCGGAGCTCACGGTGATCGCCGCGCGCCCGGCCTGGCCCTGGCAGGAGGAGATGATCGCGGTGATGATCCACAAGCCGAACGTCTGGTGCGAGCTGCACGGCTGGTCGCCGAAGTACCTCACCGAGTCGCTCAAGCGCGACCTGTCGCGGCGGCTGAAGAACCGCGTCATGTTCGGCGCGGATTACCCGCTCTTTACCTACGAGCGGCTGGTCGCCGACTGGCGGGCGCTCGGCTACGACGAGGAGATCCTCGGCAAACTGTTCCACCGCAACGCCGAAGCGCTGTTCGCCAAGTGCATGCCGCAGCTCCAACTCTGAGATGGAACTGGGGCTGAAAGGGCGGGTCGCGATCGTCGGCGGTTCGAGCCAGGGCATCGGCTACGGCATCGCGCACCTGCTCGCGGCCGAAGGCGCGAGCGTGGCCATGGTAGCGCGCCGAAAAGAGCTTTTAGATCTTTCTTCTAAAAAGATTTCATCAGAGACTGGGGCGGAGACCCTTCCCATTCAGGCGGACATCCGCAAGGCCGAGGACTGCGAGCGCATCGTGAAGGATGCAGTGGCGCATTTCGGGCGGCTGGACATCCTCGTCAACA
>CAZIYA010000264.1:0-5458 GCA_964543355.1 uncultured Polaromonas sp. | reverse complement strand
CTGCACCAGCTCGATCCCCCAGAACAGGCCACGCCCGCGGAGGTCTCCTACTTGAGCATGTGCGCCAAAAGCATCGAGCAGCAAACCTTCCAGACGGGCACCCCTGTCCCGCACGCGTGCCAGCAGTCCATCGCGCTCGATGACCCGCTGCACCGCCAGCGCCGCAGCGCAGGCCACGGCATGACCCAGGTAGGTATGGCCGTGCTGGAAAAAGCCGCTGCCGGAAGACATGGCATCCACGATTTTCTGTTGTGCCAGCACCCCACCGATGGGCTGGTAGCCGCCACCCAGCCCCTTGGCAATCGTCATGATGTCCGGCGACACGCCTTCAAAGTCGCAGGCGTGCAGCGTGCCGGACCGGCCCATGCCGCACATCACCTCGTCCAGGATGAGCAACACACCATGGCGGTCGCAGACCTCGCGCACCGCCTTGAAGTAACCCGGCACCGGCACCAATACGCCGGCCGTGGCGCCCCCTATGGTTTCGGCCACGAAGGCGATCACCCTGTCGGCGCCCAGGCGCTGTATCTCTTCATCCAGTTCCCGGGCCAGGCGCTGGCCGTATTGCTCCGGCGTCTCGTTGCCAAGCTGCTCGCGATAGGGATAACACGGCGCCACATGCGTGACCGGAATCAGGATGGGTGCAAACGGCGCCCGCCGCCACTCATTGCCGCCCACCGCCAGCGCGCCGAGCGTGTTGCCGTGGTAACTCTGGCGGCGCGCGATGAACTGTGTGCGTTGCGGCTGACCGATCTCGACGAAGTACTGGCGCGCCATTTTCATTGCCGCCTCGACGGCCTCAGAGCCGCCGCTGACAAAGTAGACGTGGCTCATGCCCGCAGGCGCGGTGCGTATCAATTGCTCGGCCAGCTCCTCGGCGACCGCCGTGGTGAAAAAACTGGTATGCGCATACGCCAGGCTGTCAATCTGCGCATGCATCGCCGCCAGCACATCGGGATGGCCATGGCCCAGGCAGGACACCGCCGCACCACCGGACGCATCGATATATTGCTTGCCGCCGGCGTCGGTCAGGTAAACGCCTTTGCCGCTGACGGCAACAGGCGGCGTGTGCTGGAGATGGCGGTGAAAAACGCGGGTCGAGGTCATGCAGTATCCATGGGTCGAATGAAGGCGAGTGTACGGAAAGCAGATCTGTCCCGTGATGCTGATTTGCTGAAGTGCCATAACCAAAACTCATGGGTTGTCGGCAGCGCTGATTGCCCATGAGTTACGGGCATGGCACCCTGCCCTGTTGGCATTTTTCAGGACGCCCCGCACGGCCTAAATTCAGCGTGTACCCACCAATAACTGGACAACTCATGCATGTGTGCATTCTGGGCGCAGGCATCACCGGCCTGGCCACTGCCTGGCAACTTCACCGCGAGGGCTTCGAGGTCACCGTGATCGACCGGGCGGGCGCGGGCGCGGGCGCCAGCGCCGCCAATGGCGCGCAACTCAGCTACGCGTATGTGCAGCCGCTGGCCGACCCTTCGATCTGGCGGCAACTCCCGCAGTTGCTGCTGGCCGGCGATTCACCGCTGACGCTACGGCCGCAGTTCGACCCGCACCAGTGGGCCTGGGGCCTGCGTTTTCTGGCAGCCTGCCGCGGCAGCGTGTCTCGCCAGACCACAGCGCAGTTGCTGGCACTGGCCGCGCAGAGCCGGGCAGGTTTCGAGCGCCTGCTCGCCGAGGAGCAGCTGGACTGCGATTTCTCGGCCACCGGCAAACTGGTGCTGTACCCGGACACCGCTTCGTTTGCTGCGGCGCGCCGCCAGATGGCACTGCAGCGTGCCCTGGGCAGCGAGCAGGCCGCCGTGACGGCGCAGGAATGTGTCGCCATCGAGCCCGCACTGGCACATTACCAGGCGCGCATCGCCGGCGCCATCCACACGCCGGGCGAATGTGCGGCCGATTGCTACAAGGTCTGCCAGGAACTGCTGCGCCTGCTGCGTTCACGCGGCGTGCGTTTTCTTTTCAACACCGAAGTCACGCAGATGGTGCTGCGTGGAGGCCGTGCCGTCGCGGCGCTGACCACCACCGGCCAGTTGGAGGCCGATGCATTTGTCGTGGCGCTGGGCACCGCGTCGCACCCGCTGGGCCGCACCCTGGGCCTGCACCTGCCGGTGTACCCGCTCAAGGGTTACAGCATCACCCTGCCCATCAGCGACAGGGGCGACGGTGCCCCCCATGTGAACGTGACCGACGCAGCGCGCAAGGTGGTGTTTGCACGCGTGGGCCAACGCCTGCGTGTGGCAGGCATGGTCGAGCTGGTGGGCGACAACACGCAGATACCCGCAGCGCGCATTGCCGCGCTGACCCGGGCTACGCGCGAACTGTTTCCAGATGGCGGCGACTTCTCCGCCAGCGAACCCTGGGCGGGCTTGCGCCCGGCCACACCCACTGGCCGGCCCATCATTGGCCGGTTACCAGGCGCTCCGGTCAACCTGCTGTTCAATACCGGCCACGGCGCGCTGGGTTTTACCCTGGCTTTTGGCAGCGCGCAGCAGATTGCCGATTTGCTGCACGCCAGCCCCCGCCCTACGCAATCTGTTGCAGGGCCTGTGTCATGCAGCGCGTGAAGGCCCGGCTGACCAGCGAGTTGGGGCGCGCCGTGGGCCGCAGGGCCTTGACCGTGACCGGGATGGCGGGCTCCAGTGCCAGCACATCCACCTTGCTCCGGTCGGCCGACGCGGCGGTGCAGCCCTCGACCAGCGCCACGCCCACACCATGGTGCGCCAGGGCCAGGGCTACATGGTAGGTCTGAACTGTCATCACCGGCTTGAGGCCGGGACTGTTCTCGCGCAGCACATGGCCCAGCGTCACACCCAGCGGGTCGCGGTTGTCCAGCGCGATCACCGGCAGGTCGGCCAGCTGCGCGAAACTCAGTACACCAGCCTTGAGCTGCCGCGCGCCAAGCAAACCCTTGGGCACGATGCACATGACCTGCCGCTCGCCGATCTGCTCATGCGACAGCGCGGGATGGCTGATGGCGCTGAAGACATAACCCACGTCGGCCTCCTGCAGCACCAGTGAGGAAACAATCTGGGGCGAATGCAGCGCCTCATGAACCACGGCCACGTCAGGGTACTTCTCGCGAAACAGGCGGATGGCGCGCGGGAACACCTCGTAGCTCAGTGCCAGCACAGTGAGCACACGCAATTCGTCCTGGTTGCCGCGCCCGGTCTTCAGGCTGCTGGCCAGGCGCTGGACTTCGTCAAGCTGGGCAAACAGGCGCTCGATGTGCGGGTACAGCGTCTGCGCCTCGGCGGTAGGCGTGAGCCGGCCACGGACGCGCTGGAACAACGCAAAACCCAGCTGGATTTCAGCGTGCTGCAGCGTGCGGCTGACAGCCGGCTGGGTGACATTGATCAGACGCGCTGCCGCACTCACGCTGCCCGTGAGCATGACTGCGTTGAAAACCTCGATGTGCCGCAGGCGCATGTTTTTTCCTTCTCGCCAGCGGAAAGGGATTCATGGAGCCGGCAGCCGTATTATGGGCAGCAGGCCGGTGCCATCCCGGTCATCGCTGCCCGACATGCAATACGGCATCGCGCTGAAATGCAGATACGCAACGAGTCAACCGCAGCGCACGCGCTGGACAACACCCGCCGCATCTACATCCAGATTGAGGCGCTGCGCATTGAACTCCATGGTGACCACCTGCTTGGGCCAGAGCACCCGTGCCATATAGGAACCCGAACGCTGGCGCGCTTCTTCAACCGTGCTGGCCGCGGCCCTTTTACCCACAGCAAACTGGGCGCCCTCCGCATTGCAGGCCGTCCCCGGCGGTGGCGGCGGCATGGGGCTGCCAGGGGAAGGAGTGCCTGGCGCGGCACAACCGGCCAAGACGACAAGACCCGCCAGCGCCATGCCCGCCGTGATGAGTTTCAAAGACATAGGTTCTCCGTGATGAAAGCGTCACCATAACGCGGCCAGCCGTACAGGACGCCGACTTTTACGACTGGTTGCGTACGAGACAGGCAAATACCATAGTAAAAATGCACGCTGTAGGGTCACACAGCTCAGTCTGGCAACCGCTTATAGCAAGCTGCCCCGGACTCTGATTCGGTTTAGCGGTTGCACCAGTTTCTTGCCCCCCACACACCACCGCCTCTGCCCTGCCAGATTGACCCATTGGCCACCCTCCGACACATTGAACATGAGGATCGAATAGAACACACCGCCTGCCGTCACCAAGGCAAGAATGTTGGGCGTAGCGACCACCCCCCCCGCCGAGGCTCGCCTGTATGGCCGCAACCTCGCCATGTGTCCAGGCACCCGCGGGATTGAAGCCTGTGACATCTGCCGGCAGGTTTGCAAAAAAATTCTGTTTGACTGTCTGGTTGACGCCAGGGTTGCCAACAATCGTTCCCACGTGAAAGGCACTCATCACACCAAGGTGAGTTCCCCGCGCAATCAGGCAACCACTCATATAGCCTGTCAGAATGTCGTTGCCGCCGATTTGCAGGTAAGAGGTGCGGCCGGGGGCGTAGTCGAGCCAGCTATGCGGAACGGTTGCCCTCATTGCAAGCCCAAGTGTGGCGTTCACGTTTACCAGCAAGGGCGGATCTATGACAGCTTGGTGACCATCCAGCCCGTCATAAGTCAAGTTATTGAAAGCCATCACGCTGGGAACAAGAGCTCCATTCAGGGGACCGATCGCGTCGTTCGGCTTGTTCCAGAGATATCGGACTCCGGGTCTAAAATATTGCTCGATCATGACTTTCCCTCTTGTGTTTTTCTTTGGATCGCAAAATCTGGCTAAAGACCACAGAACCGGGCGCCAGAACTGGACAAATTCTAAGATACCGAGCCCGAAGGTGGCCGTCGGCTGGCTTGCCCTTCCCGAAACGATTGCAGAAATCGGGCACAAAAAAAGACCCTGTCCCGGTGTGGAGAGAGAGTCGGTAGTCTTGGCGGAAACGAATGGATTCGAACGTCGATGTAGCTCCAAAGCCAGGCACAAAAAAGCCGCCCGAAGGCGGCTCTTTATCTTGGCGGAAACGGAGGGATTCGAACCCTCGATGAGGCTCTACACCCCATACTCCCTTAGCAGGGGAGCACCTTCGGCCACTCGGTCACGTTTCCTGATTTCTGGCTGAGCCCGGATTATCTCACGACTTGGGCGCCTGTCCACCCCGTCAGGGGCTTGCGGCGGGCTGGTCGAGGTCAAAAGCCTTGTGCAGGGCGCGCACGGCGAGTTCCATGTACTTTTCGTCGATCACGACCGAGGTCTTGATTTCGCTGGTGGAGATCATCTGGATGTTGATGCCCTCTTCACTCAGGCAGCGAAACATCTTGCTGGCAATGCCGACGTGGCTGCGCATGCCGATGCCGACGATGCTGACCTTGCAGATCTTGGCGTCGCCGGTGATCTCCTGCGCACCCAGCTTGGGCAGCACTTCAGCCTTGAGCAGGTCGACGGCCCGTGCATAGTCGTTGCGGTGCACGGTGAAGC
>CAZIYA010000263.1:0-5460 GCA_964543355.1 uncultured Polaromonas sp. | reverse complement strand
AAAGGCGTCGCCGACCTGCGCGCCAAGGGCATGACCGTGATCGACAATGTCGACAAAGCCAAGTTCGTTGCCGCCCTGGCGCCTGTCAATGCCGAGTTCGAGAAGCAGTTCGGCAAGGCCAATATCGAGAAGATCCGCAGCGTCAAATAAATTGCCACGTTCGCTACTTTTTTTGTAGCTGGACACGCCCGCGGCCATTAGGCTGGCGGGCGTTTTCCTTACAAATCTGGAATCCATGAAAAACGCTTTTCTCACATTTGAACGCTGGACCACGGGGCTCTCGCTGCTCATCGCCTGCCTCATGCTGGTGATCGCCTCTTCGCTTGGCATGTTCCAGATCATCACGCGCTTCGTGCTCGAGCAGCCCGCCGAGTGGACCGAAATCCTGATTCGCCTGTCGCTGATCTGGATGGTCTTCATGGGCATACCGGCTGCATTCCGCCAGGGTGCGATGGTCAGTGTCGATGTGCTGTACCGCTGGAGCCCTGTCAAGGTCAAACGCATCCTCGACTGGGTGGTCTGTCTGGCCGCCCTGGCCCTGGTCGGCGTCATCATCTGGTGGGGCTGGGACTATGCCCTGCGCGGGCGCGTTCAATCGATGGCCGGCCTGGAGTCCATCTCCATGTTCTGGGGTTACGTGGCCATGCCCATTGGCGGCATGTTCTGCATCATCGGCATCATCGGCAACCTGATCGATCCGCAGCGCCACGAGCTGGAAACGGCAGCATGAACGGCACAATCCATCCCTGTTTTCGAAGGACTGCACAATGACCGCCGTCATGCTGACCACCATGATCGTGTGTTTTGCACTGACGATCTCCGTTGCCGTGTCCATCGGCCTCGCAGCCGTTTTCGGCATCCAGGCGTCCAACGCCCACATGCTGATCTCCGTCAAGGAGATGTTCAATGCGATCAACAAGTTTCCGCTGGCCGCCATCCCGTTTTTCATCCTGGCCGGCAACCTGATGGAGACCGGCGGCATTTCGCGCCGCCTGGTCGAATTTGCGAAAAGCATTGTGGGTGGCGTTCAGGGCGGCTTGCCGATGACCTGCGTGCTCACCTGCATGATTTTTGCCGCCGTTTCAGGCTCCTCGGTGGCCACCACGTTTGCCGTTGGCGCCATCCTGATTCCCGCACTGGTCAAACACGGCTATCCCAGGAGTTACGCCGCCGCCCTGCAAGCCACCAGCGCCGAACTGGGAGTGATCATTCCCCCGTCAATTCCGCTGATCCTGTACGGCGTGAGCGCCGAGGTTTCCATCGGCGAGCTGTTCATCGCCGGCGTTGGCCCGGGCATTCTGATCAGTCTGTCTCTGATGGCTTTTGTCTACGTTTACTGCAAGATCAAGGGATGGGGAAAGAACGATGGCGATGGCCGCCTGGGCTTTTTCAAAGCCACCTGGCAGGCCGGCTGGGCACTGCTGATGCCAGTCATCATCCTCGGCGGCATCTATGGCGGCATCTTCACGCCGACCGAGGCAGCGGCTGTCGCGGTTTTCTACGCGCTGATTGTGGGCGGGGTGATCTACCGTGAGATCAAGCTGCCGACGCTGATACTGCTGTTGCGCAAGTCGGTGATCTCCAGTGCCGTCATCATGTTCATCATCGCCAATGCCGGCCTGTTCGCCTTCCTGATCACGCGTGCAGGCGTGCCTGACGCGATCGGCCGCTGGCTGGAACTGGTGCTGCAGTCACCCGTATTGTTCCTGCTGGGCGTCAATGCCGCACTCTTTATCATCGGCATGTTCATTGAAACCAGCGCCGCCATCATTGTGCTGGCACCCATCCTGGCACCGGTGGCCATGCACTTCGGCGTGGACCCGGTGCATTTCGGCCTGATCATGGTTGTCAACCTGGCCATGGGCATGATCACGCCGCCCTTTGGCGTGAACCTGTTTGCGGCGTGCACGGTGGCGCGAATATCACTGGATCAAATTGTCAAACACCTGATTCCCTTTGTACTCGTGATCATTGCCTGCCTGATGGTGGTCACTTATGTCCCAGCCATCTCGCTGAGCCTGCGCGATCTGCTGTACGCCCGCTGACAGGAGGCGGTTTCATACGCCTGTCATCTTCTGCATCCATGCTCGGGGCTCCATTGTTTATGAGGTCCCATGCAGCTCCACAAGACCGACCGCGCACGCGCTGAGCTTCAACCCGGCATCCGAACGCTTGGCCAGCGTGAACGCACCCTGCTGCTGCTGGCCGACGGAAGCCGGTCTGTACAGGACTTGCGGCCGCTGTTCAATGGGGACGGCGAGAAAATTGCCCTCCAGCTGCTGCGTGAAGGCTTTCTGCACATCCCATCCATCAATTCGCCGGAGCTTGTGTCTGGCTCAACGCAGCCGCCAAAACCCGCAAAACAGCTGCAGGCCAGCAAGGCCGCTTCGGCCGTCCCTCAGGTTTCAGCAGACCAGTTTGACGGAAAAAGGTCACTGGCGACCACACGGATGTTTCTCTTTGATATCTGTGAACGCATGTTTTCCCAGCGTCACCCGGATCTGGCAGAGCGTTTCCGGGAGGCCTTGCGCAACGCCAGAGACCGTGAGGCCATGCTGACCGCATCGCGCGGCATGATCGAGGCCATCGGGGAAATCGCGGGGCACGAACGGGCCGATTCCATCAGTGAACGGATTGCCATGCTGCTGCCTTCCGAGCGGGCAGCCTGACACGCTTCAGCTACACTTGACGGGTCAGGAGAGAGTTTTCCTCGAGAAAACCGCCGAAGGCGCATGCGGCACCCCAATGGTGCTCTGAACGCTCAGGCAAAAGGACTGGCAACCGCCGCCCGGCCGAACACCTGCCAGGCGGCGTTCCCTACTGGAGAGAGGCCCCCTTCGAGGCGGCCCACCGAAGGAGCAAACCTGCATCGCCAGGCGAATCTCTCAGGTAAAGAGGACAGCAGGGGCAGCCCATGGCTTGTGGCCATGTTGTATGTTTGCCCCGGAGAACGCCTTGTCCGCCATCGACCCTGAATTGCTGAAAACGCCGTTGTACGACCTGCACCTGGAACTGGGCGCACGCATGGTCCCGTTTGCCGGTTATGTCATGCCGGTGCAGTACCCGGCCGGCCTGATGGCCGAACACCACCACACACGCAATGCCGCCGGCCTCTTCGACGTCTCGCACATGGGCCAGTTACGCCTTGTTGGGCCCGACGCCGCGGCCGCGCTGGAGACCCTGATCCCGGTCGATGTGATCGACCTGCCCGCCGGCAAGCAGCGTTATGGCCTGCTGCTTAATGAAGACGGCGGCATCATTGACGATCTGATGTTTTTCAACCGGGGGGAAGATATCTTCATCATCGTCAACGGCGCCTGCAAGGCCGGCGACATCGCGCACATCCAGCAAAACATCGGCACACGCTGCGAGGTCATTCCGATGCCGGACATGGCCTTGCTGGCGCTGCAGGGTCCGCAGGCGGTGAACGCGCTGTCGCGACTGGCGCCTGGCGTCGAAAAACTGGTCTTCATGACCGGTGGGCGTTTTACCGTGGCCGGCTGCGACTGTTTCCTCACACGCAGCGGCTACACCGGCGAAGATGGTTTTGAAATTTCCGTGCCTGCCGCGCAGGCGGACACCCTGGCCCGGGCTTTGCTGGCCCAGCCTGAAGTCAAGCCGGTCGGCCTGGGCGCCCGCAATTCCCTGCGGCTGGAAGCCGGGCTCTGCCTCTATGGCAACGACATCGACAGCACCACCACCCCTGTCGAGGCCAGCCTGAACTGGGCCATCCAGAAAGTGCGCCGCACCGGTGGTGCACGCGCCGGCGGTTTTCCGGGTGCCGACAAAGTGCTCGCCCAGTTGACGGACCCAGCCCTTCTCACACGCAAGCGTGTGGGCCTGGTGGCACTGGAGCGCATCCCCGTGCGCGATCACACGCCCTTGCAAGACATGGACGGCTCGCCGATTGGCGAAGTCACCAGCGGCCTGCTGGGCCCCAGCATCGACAAGCCGGTGGCCATGGGTTATGTGAAACCCGGGTTCTCGGCCATCGGTACCCGCGTGAACGCCATCGTGCGCGGCAAGCCCGTGCCCATGGAGGTCAGCGCCATGCCTTTTGTCCCGAATCGCTATTTCCGCGGTTGAAGTTTTTATTATTCTGGAGAACCCCATGATCAAGTACACCGAAGACCACGAATGGATCAACGTTGATGGCGACCTCGCCACCGTCGGCATCACCCACCACGCGCAGGACGCGCTCGGCGATGTCGTGTTTGTCGACCTGCCTTCTGTCGGCAGCAGCTTCGCGCAAAAAGAGGTTGCCGGTGTGGTGGAGTCGGTCAAGGCCGCGGCCGATGTGTACATGCCCATCAGCGGCGAAGTCACCGAAGTCAATGAAGCCCTGCGCGACGACCCTTCGCTGGCCAACACCGACCCGATGGGCGCCGGCTGGTTCTTCAAGGTGAAGCTGTCCGACAAGAGCCAGCTGGACGCGCTGATGGACGAGACAAGCTACACCGCTTTTTCTGCCTCCGCCTAAATAACCTACTGCCACACCGTTCGGGCTGAGCCTGTCGAAGCCTTGCCTCATTGTTCACCGACCCTTCGACAAGCTCAGGGCGAACGAATTCTGGAACCTGCCATGCTGATGCCTACCGCCAAGCCGCTGCGCGAGCTTGAGAATACTTCCGAGTTCATCGCCCGTCACATCGGTATTGATGACGCCGACGAAACCCACATGCTCAGCGTGGTCGGCTCCGCCTCTCGGCGCGAACTCATCGACGGCATCGTGCCGCGCAGCATTGCCCGCAGCCAGGCCATGGCCATTCCGGCGCCCGTCACGGAAGCCCAGGCACTGGCCGAATTGAAAGCCATGGCCGCGAAGAACAAGGTCTTCAAGAGTTTCATCGGCCAGGGTTATTACGGCACCCACACGCCCGGCGTGATCCTGCGCAACATCCTCGAGAACCCCGCCTGGTACACGGCCTACACGCCTTACCAAGCTGAAATTTCGCAGGGCCGCATGGAAGCGCTGATCAACTTCCAGACCATGGTCTGCGACTTGACCGGCATGCCGATTGCCAATGCATCCATGCTCGACGAAGCCACCGCAGCCGCCGAAGCGATGACGCTCGCCAAACGCAGCGTCAAAAGCAAAAGCAATGTCTTCATCGTGGCAGGTGATTGCCACCCGCAAACCATCGAGGTGATCCAGACTCGCGCCAAACCGCTGGGCATCGAGGTCAAGGTCAGCACCGCCGCCGTCACCGTGCCGCAGCTGATGGCCGAAGGCAACTACTTCGGCGTGCTGGCCCAGTACCCGGCCACCACCGGCAGCATCCATGACCTGCGTCCGCTGGCCGGCCAGGCCCATGTGGACGGTGCTGCCCTGTGCGTGGCTGCGGACCTGCTGGCGCTGACCCTGCTGGCGCCTCCCGGCGAATGGGATGCCGACATCGTGCTGGGCAACACCCAGCGTTTCGGTGTGGCCATGGGCAACGGCGGGCCGCATGCGGCCTA
>CAZIYA010000262.1:0-5468 GCA_964543355.1 uncultured Polaromonas sp. | reverse complement strand
ACACCAACCGTTATGCGCAGGCGCTGGAGAAAATGGGCCAGCCCTACAAGGAGTTCGACCGGATTTTTGCCAGCGTTGGCAACCCCACCGTGTCGCAGGCCAGCGTCATCTACCGCACGGTGGACTGGGACGAGCGCAAGCGCAGCACGCTGGAGATGGCGCGTGAACTGCAGCCCAAATTCGCCAGCCTGCCGGGCGTCACGGCCTTTCCGATCACGCCACCCTCGCTGGGTCAGGGTTTTCGCGAGCGCCCCCTCAATTTCGTGATCCAGACCTCGGACAGCTATGAAAACCTGGACCGGGTGGTGGAGCAGATCCTCGCGGAGGTCGCCAAAAACCCGGGCATCCAGTCGCCGGTGTCGGACCTGCGCCTGAACAAGCCTGAGTTGCGCATCGACGTCAACCGTGACAAGGCCGCTGATCTGGGCGTCAGCGTGGAAGTGGTGGCCAAGGCGATTGAAACCATGCTGGGCGGGCGCAACGTGACGCGTTACAAACGCGACGCCGAACAGTACGACGTGATCGTGCAGACCGAGGCCAGCGGCCGCAGCACGCCGGAAGACATCGAGGGTATTTATGTGCGGGGCCGTAACGACGCGATGATTCCGCTGTCCAGCCTGGTCACGGTGCGCGAAGCGGTCTCGCCGCGCGAGCTCAACCACTTCGGCCAGCGGCGCGCCGCTTCCGTCACGGCCAACCTGGCACCCGACTACTCGCTCGGCCAGGCGCTGACCTTCATGAATGAAACCTCGGCCAAGGTCCTCAAGCCCGGCTACAGCACCGACCTGAACGGCACTTCACGCGAATTCAAGAGCTCGCAAGGGGCACTGGTGATCGTGTTCGTGCTGGCGCTGGTCTTTATTTTCCTGGCGCTGGCTGCGCAGTTCGAGAGTTTTGTCGACCCGCTGGTGATCATGCTGTCGGTGCCGCTGTCGATGATTGGGGCCTTGCTGGCACTCAAGCTGTCAGGTGGCTCGCTCAATGTCTACTCGCAGATCGGCCTGATCACGCTGGTCGGGCTGATCACCAAACACGGCATCCTGATTGTCGAGTTCACCAACCAGCTGCGCGGGCAGGGCATGGACATGCTGGAGGCGCTGATCAAGGCATCTTCGCAGCGCCTGCGCCCCATCCTGATGACCACCGGCGCCATGGTGCTGGGGGCCTTGCCGCTGGCGCTGGCCACGGGGGCTGGCGCGGAGAGCCGAGTCCAGATCGGCTGGGTCATTGTGGGTGGCATGTCGCTGGGCACTTTGCTCACCGTGTTTGTGGTGCCCACCATGTACGCGCTGTTTGCGCGCAGCAAGATTCCAGGGGCCAACAAGGCCGTGGCGAAAGAGCTGCCCGCCGAAGGCCACCACGGCGAACTCATCGCCAAATAGACCCCGGGGGCCTGCGCGGCTTCGACGCCTTTCCCCGCGCAGCCTCCTAGCTGCGCACCCCGCAGATACCTGCTTCTGTAGATTCAGGCTGTGCCGCCCTCCGGGGCAGCACAGCGCCGGCTGCTCACGCAGCCGATTTTCACTACAGACCCAGGAAAAATCATGTTGCTCAAACAAACTGCCCTACAGGTTCAGCTTCAACCGAAACCCGCGCCACTCCCGCAGCCGATGGTGGAAGCTTCGAAGACCTTTCACCACACCATCGACATCTATCTCAAGGATTCCAATGCCTATGCCAACACCTATTTCTCGCGCTATTTCGAGTGGCAGGGCGTCTGCCGCGAGCGCTGGTTCCACCGGTGTATTTCCGCCGACATGCTGCAGACAACCGGCGTGTTCATCACCAAGTGCGCCCACCAGGAATATGTGCACGAGACGTTTCCGTTCCAGGAGGTGGATTGCCAGCTCAACACCTTCGAGGTCAAGCAGTGTTCGTTTTACCTGCTGTTCCAGTTCATGGTGGAAGGCAGCGTGGTCTCCACCGGCTACCAGCAGGTGGTGTTTGCCAGCCATGACAAACGCATCCAGCGGCTGCCGGAGCATATCCTGCGCAAGGTGAGGGAATACGAGTTGCCTACTGCCACCATCAGGAACTGACAGCAGTCGCCATCTCACGCAGCGAGTGCCCCCGGGTGCGCGCTGCGTGGTTCGGTTGCCGGCAGCGCGGCCGGGAATTCCATCACGAACAGGGTGTATTGCCCCTCGACGGATTCGCAGCGCATCCTGCCGCCGAAGGACGTGATGACACGCCGGCAGAAGGCCAGCCCGATGCCGGCGCCCGCCGTGTTCTTGGTGGTGAAGAAGGTATCGAAAATTTTCGGCAGGGTCGCCGCTGAGATGCCGGTGCCGGTATCGACAAAGCTCAGCGTGTGCGCCGGCGTGCCGGCAGCGAGGGTGAGGGTGATCTCGCCCTTGCCCGCCACCTTCAGGGCATACAGCGAATTCTTCAGCAGGTTGAACAGCACAAAAACAAGCAGCGGGCTGGAGCCGTGGAACTCGAAGTCCTCCACGACATGCACGCTGACCCGCTCGCGTTCCCCTTTGGCAAAAGGATAGGTCTCCAGCGCTTCTGCCACGCATTCGCTGGCCCGGTGACGCCCGAAAGTGCTGGTGTCTATCTGTTCCATCCGGGCCGAAGCCAGCATCATGTCGATCACCGCGTTGGAGCGGTCCACCTGGTGCCGGATGGCCTGCGACAGGTCGGCGATTTTCCGCGCTGCCCCGGGGCTGAAGGTTGATTCGCACAGCCCATTCGCCACCGCCAGCTCATAACCCTTGTGCAACTCCGGAAGGAATTGCGCGAGCGCTTCCGCCTGCAGTCGGATGGTGGCCAGCGGCGTGCGCATTTCGTGGGCGACGCTGGCAGCAACCACCACCGGGCTCATCAGGTCGTACTTCATCACGGCGACGGCGATCAAGCCCAGGCTGATCGCGATGAACACGACGCCGGGCGGGTAGAACTCCACGCCGTAGTTGCACAGGTAGTCCACCGCCGCAAAAAAGTAGATGAACACGCTGGTGATACACAGGCGCAGCTGCCGGCGCAGGCCCGGCGGTGCGACCTGCTGCTGCCGGAAGGTGATGTACAGGCCCCGCGTCACCACCACCACGGTCTGCAATACATGCACGGGGTGGATGGGGCCGGCCTTGGGGTAGTAGCCAAAGAAGTAGTCGTAATAACCGTCAACGAGCCAGTTGGTTCCGATATCGATGATGCCCAGGACGGCGGCGAGGCCGTAGGAGGCGAAGACGAAACGGCGCTCACCCTTGCGATCGGAAATTTCGGTGAGGAACTGGTAAAGGCTGGTCGGCAGGAAAAGGATCAGCAGGTAGCCGGACTTGACCAGGACGTTGGCCCACTGCGGGTCCTGGACCTGGAACAGCACCGCCCAGGTGGCCTGCCAGAAAACAGTGGTGATGCAGAGAATGAAAAAGCTGGTGCTGACGCGGGTGAAGCCTTTTTCCGCCACCACATACAGCCCGTAAGCCAGAAACAGGGCCGACACGATGGCGGGCAATATGGAATACATGGGTTCTCCTGATGCGGCGCCATGGTCGATGGGTGGGCGCCGGTTAGCTGCACGGGTTCACAGGACACCCTCGAACATCATCACATCGACCTCGTCGCCTGGGGCCACATTGCCCTGGCCGTGGTGCAGCACGATGAGGCCATTGGCCTGGGCCATGGAGCTGAGCACGCCCGAGCCCTGGTTGCCGGTGGTCTTGACCTGCAGCGAGCCGTCGGCAGCACTGCTGACCGTGCCGCGCTGGTATTCGGTGCGGCCCGGTTTCTTGCGTATGGTCTCGAGGCTGCGCGCCCTGAGCAGCGGCGCCGGGGCTGCACTGCAACCCATCATCTGCAGCAGCGCCGGACGCACAAAGGCGAGAAAGGTCACCATCACCGCGACCGGGTTGCCGGGAAGCCCGAACAGGATGGCAGGGAGTTTGCTATTGTTTTGGGAGCTGCTGGCGCCCGGGGGTATTGGGCTGGATGCCGATTTTGCTTGAGAAATCCGGCCCACCGCCATGGGGCGGCCGGGGCGCATGGCAACTTTCCAGAAGGCCACGTCACCGAGCTTTTTCATCATGGCCTTGGTGTAGTCGGCCTCACCGACGCTGACGCCACCCGACGTGATGATGGCATCGGCCTGCGCGGCTGCGTCGGTGAATGCGGCCTCCAGCAGCGCCGGGTCATCGCGCACCACGCCCAGGTCGATCACCTCGCAGCCCAGGCGCCTGAGCATGCCGAACACGGTGTATCGGTTGCTGTCGTACACCGCGCCCTCGCGCGATGGCTCGCCCAGCGAGAGGATTTCGTCGCCGGTGGAGAAGTAGGCCACGCGCAGCGGCCGCCAGGTATGCACGGTCTTCAGGCCCAAAGAGGCCACCAGCCCAAGGCGGGCGGGCGTGAGCAGCTCACCTTTCAATAGCGCGGGGCGGCCCTGCATGAGGTCTTCACCGCGCAGCCGGCGGTTGTCGCCGGGCTGCAGGAGTTTGGCGGGCAGGGTGATGGTGTCTGCCTGAATACCGACAAATTCCTGCGGCACCACGGTGTCCAGCCCGGCCGGCATGATGGCGCCGGTCATGATCTTCACGCATTCACCCGTTTGCACCGTACCCTGCCGGGCCTTGCCGGCCAGCGCCGTACCCACTACCTTGAGCGTCAATGCCGTGCCTGATGCGAGCTGGCTGCCGTCGAAGGCATATCCGTCCATGGCCGAGTTGTCATGCGGCGGCACGTCGAAAGGCGACACCACGTCGGCTGCCAGCACCCGGCCCAGCGCCTCGAACAACGGCAGTTCCAGGACGTCCTGCACCGGCTCGACCAGTTGCGACAAAAAGCGCAGCACATCGGCGGCGGGCAGGGCCTGCGGGTCGTAGCCTTGCAGTTCGGCCGCTATCTGTGCAATCGACTTCACGGGCGCAGGGCTTCGAGCTGGTGAAGTTCCGCCAGCGTGTTGGCATTGAAGAATGCGCGCGGGTCGTCGCCCGGCAGGTTAAAAGGCACCTGAACGGTCTTGTGCTGCGCCGTCCACGCATCGATCTTGCGCCCGCCGCCGGCGGTGAACAACATCAGGCTTTCCAGCAGCCGGGTGCGCAGCAGGCAGAACACCGGCTGCGCGCGCAGCTGGCCATCTTCCTCGGGCGCTGCCACCACGGCAATGTCGGCCTCCTCGCGCGCCAGCGCCTGTGCCAGGCGGGCGACCAGGTCCTCGCTGAACAGCGGCGTGTCGCAGGGCACGGTCAGCAGGTAAGGGGTGTCGCAGCGCTCGATACCGGTCAGGAAGCCGGCCAGAGGGCCGGAGAATTCACCCAGGCCGGCCGCATCGGGCCAGACCGGCGCGCCAAAGGATTCATAGGCAGCGAGGTTGCGGTTCGCGTTGATCATCACCTCGCCGACCTGGGGCTGCAGCCGCAGCAGGGTGTGCAGCGCCAGCGGCACGCCATTGAAGTTCTGCAGGCCCTTGTCGGCACCCCCCATGCGCGAGCCGCGTCCACCGGCAAGAATGACCCCGGTGATTTCTG
>CAZIYA010000261.1:0-5469 GCA_964543355.1 uncultured Polaromonas sp. | reverse complement strand
CAGCGCGATCCGTCGGATCGGCCATGAGCGCTGGCTGCGCAACATCGCGGTGGCCATGGGCAACGCCTTGCGCGCCGGTGCAGACGAGGCCCTGCGCGGCGCCTTGCTGACGCGGCGCGAACATGCCAGTGAGATCGTGCGTGAGCATGTGGCGTGGGGGCTTGATCAGGAACCCATCCGGTAGTCTTCCATAAAATAGGCCTCCAGCCCTTTGTGGGCGGGTGCGACCAGCTATTTATTTTGTAGCAGTATAGGCGGGACGGGCCGGTGCAGTCCAGTCTGGCGGGCCAAAGCCCCTGCATTTCCGGTCCTTATAATCACATCGTGCCCACCACCTCGTCCTTCCGCCCACTCTGGGCCCGCTTCGCCGCGTGGCTGGGGTTTGTGGCCGTCTTCTCGGCGTTGCTGGCTCCCGTGTCCATGCTGGCCGAGGAAGTGCGCACCGGCAAGCTGGGCGGGCTTTGCTCCGTGGCGGCCGGCACGCTGGATGCGGGCTCCGGCGATTCTTCTGACGGCTTGGCCGGCTCGCATTGCAATCTGTGCGGATCTGCCGGGCCGGGCTTGCCACCGTTGCAGCAAGCCAGCGTTTTTCCTGTGGCCGTCACCGCGGTGGCCGCTGTTGTCCAGGACGCCGTTCGCTCGGCTTCCTCGCCGGGGCTGCCTTTCAGCCGCGGCCCGCCTGTACTTTGAACTGAAGCGCCTCTGCGGAGGCCTGGCGTGTGCTGGCCTTTTGGCCTGTACACCGTTTCTTTTCATTTTCAGGGCGTAGTTCCATGACATTTCTTTGCGCACCTTCGCGTGCGTTTTCCCTGGCTGGCACAACAGCCGGCCTGATGCTTGCGCCGCTGGCTTTCGCGCAAACCGCGCCACTGGCCAAACCCTTGGGGCATGGTCACGGTGACTATGAACCACTGAACAAGCTAACCCACACCTCAATTTAGAAAGTCTCTTCATGCATCTTTCATTTGCTGCTAAATTAATAGCTGTTTGCGCATTGCTGGCGGGGGCTGCACCCGTTTTTCCCCATATTGTTTTGGAGAACAAGAGCGCGCCTGCCGGCAGCAGCTACAAGGCCGTGTTCCTCGTCGGTCACGGCTGCCAGGGCTCGGCCACCACCGGCGTGGCTGTGCAGATTCCGGCAGGTTTCCTGGGTGCCAAGCCTTACCCGAAAGTCGGCTGGACCGTGTCGGCCCAGCTCGGCAAGCTTGCCAGGCCCCATGACAGCCACGGCAAACAGATAAGCGAAGACGTGACGTTGGTGAGCTGGAAAGCGGCAACCCCGGAAGCTGCGCTGCCGGACGCCTTTTTTGACGAGTTCGTGTTGCGCGGAAAATTGCCCGCAAGCCCCGGACCGCTCTGGTTCAAGGTGCTGCAGACCTGTGAAAACGGCAGCAATGACTGGAGCGAAATTCCCGCCTCAGGCAGTTCCACCCAAGGCCTGAAGTCACCCGCTGTTTTGCTGGAACTCAAGCCCGCCGAAACCGCGCACCATCACCACTGAACCCTTGCATCCGATTCGATAGCTCTCACTTGCTTCCAACTCCAGAAAGAACCCCATGAAACTGAAAACCATTGCAACCATGCTGGCGCTGACCGCCGGATTCGCCCATGCCCAGACAGTCGAGGTCAAGGACGCCTGGGTGCGCAGCGCCGTGCCCGGCCAGTCGGGCACCGGCGCCTTCATGAACATCACGTCCAAAGACGGCACGAAGCTGGTGGGTGCATCGTCTCCCGTGGCCGGCGTGGCGGAAGTCCATGAAATGAAGATGGAGGGCGACGTCATGCGGATGCGCGCCGTGCCCGTGCTCGATTTGCCCGCCGGCCAGACCGTGCAGCTCAAACCCGGCGGCTACCACGTGATGCTGATGGAGCTGAAGCAGGCCCTGCCCAAAGGCAGCACTGTGCCGCTGACGTTGACCTTCAAGGACGCAAAAGGCCAGGAGAGCAAGGTGGCGCTGAAGCTGCCGGTGACGGCTTCAGCGCCGGGTGCTGCCGCGCCGGCATCGGGCAAGGCCGATGCCATGCACCCGAAGCACTGACTATTGAACTTTTCCAATTACACGACAGCGAATTGGACGGCTCTCACCCTCGCCCTCCGGGAGAGGGTCGGGGTGAGGGAGAGAGCGTTCCGACTGACATGCGTTTTGAAAGGCTCTCTATTTGGCTTTGCCGCCCAGGCGGCGGTAAACGGTGGCGCGGCTGATGCCGAGCGCCCGCGCCGCTTTCATGACATTGCCCTTGGCTTCGTTGACGGCCTTGCGTATCAGCGCCGTCTCGACGTCCTTGAGCGGCAGCGCTGGCGCCGACGTTGCCCGGCCACTGAGCCTGCCTGACGCGCCAGCACGTCCGCGCAACAGTGGCAACGCGTGCAGGCGCAGGCCGGACCACAGCGGTACGTCGAGCGCCTGGGGGTAGCCCAGGGTGTCGCTTTTTGCCGCATCAAACAGCATCTCGTAGGGCATGGCAAACAGCTCGCTGCAGTGCACGGCTGCCGGCCCGCCGGCTTGCAGCGCGGGCACCATTTGCCGCGCGGCTGGATTGGCGCCACTGACCCAGCCGTCCGGGTCCAGGCCCACCAGGCCGTCCGAGTCTTCGCCCAGGCAGTGGCTGGACCAGTTCAGGCGGACCAGCAGATCGTGCGGCCGGCTCTGGATCAGGGCGTTTTCAATGCTGCGTGCCGATTGCACGACCAGATGCTTGAGTTCGGGGCGCTCCACCGTGTCCACGCCGGTCAGGTCCAGCATGCCGGCGCAGCGGCCATCGGGGCCGAACAGCGGCGCACCGGCGCAGCTGTAGGCTGAATTGGATGTAAAAAAATGTTCGCCGCGGTGCAGCCAGACCGGCTGCAGCTCGGCGAGCGCCGCGCCGATGGCAGTGGTTCCCACACGTTGTTCGGACAGGTCCACCCCGATGCGTGTGATCAGGCTGGCCCGGGGATCGCGCCGGTCAATGGCGCCGTTCACGTCCACCACCACACCCTGCGCATTGGTCAGGATGGCGAAGTAGCGTGTGCTGGCGATCGCGGCCCCGAGTTTTTCCAGCACCGGGCGCGCGGCCTGCACCAGCACATGGTTGGCTTCCTCGGTGCGGCGCAGTGCCTGCGGCGGAAGGACATCGAAGCTGATGGGCTGTTCGGGTGTTTGCCCGCTGGCCAGGCAGCGCCGCCAGGAGCGTTCAATCCACGGCTCGGCCAGCACGCCGGACAGGTTTTTGCCTTCCTGCAGCACCGCCTGGCGGGCATGCGCGATCTGCTGCAGGCGTTGCTCGGAGGAGGGCGGGAGGACGGTCAGCATGGGTGTGGAAATGCGGAGGATGCAGCCTACCAGACCTGCCGCGGACGCGTTGGCCTGCGTGTTTGGCGGGGAGTGTTCCATTTTGAGAATTTCACCGGGCTTTGGCAAGCTCCTAGGGTTTTACCTAGGGCTCCCGGGGGGTGTCAATTCAACAATGATTGGTTCATCCGCAGCCAAGCTCATCCGTAGCCAAACAACAGCCATCAGGAGACAAGCCCATGCAAGTTCAGCTCAAAGTCAACGGCAAGGCAAAAAGTGTCGAGACGCCCCCCAACACATTGCTGGTGCAGGTACTGCGCGAGCAGCTCAAGCTGACCGGCACCCACGTGGGCTGCGACACCGCCCAGTGCGGTGCATGTACGGTCATCATGAACGGGCGCGCCATCAAGTCCTGCAACATCCTTGCCGCCCAGGCCGAAGGTGCCGACATCACCACCATCGAAGGCCTGGCGGCCGCCGACGGCACCATGCACCCGATGCAGGCGGCCTTCAAGGAGTGCCATGGCCTGCAATGCGGCTTCTGCACCACCGGCATGGTCATGAGCGCGGTGGATCTTTGCAAGCATCACCCGAAAGCCAGCGAAGGTGAAATCCGCGAGCTGCTCGAAGGCAATATCTGCCGCTGCACCGGTTACCAGAACATCGTCAAGGCGGTGCAGCAGGGCGCTGCGGCCATGGCGGCCTGAACCGGCCGACCAGGCCTCACGGTTTCTGTCGGCACCGCCGTTCTGCGGGCCGCCAGGTTTTCCCCTTCCATTTTCAGGAGTACACACATGGGTGCATCCGATTTCGTCAACCTGCCAAACATTGGTACCTCCGTCCGCCGCAAGGAGGACTACCGCTTTCTCACGGGTGGCGGGCAATACACCGACGACATCACGCTGGCGAGCCAGAGTTATGCGGTGTTTGTCCGTTCGCCGCATGCGCACGCGAAGATCAACAGCATCAACACTGCCGCCGCCAAGGCCGCGCCGGGCGTGCTGGACGTGTTTGTGGGTGAAGACGTTGCCGCCGACAAGATCAACGGTTTGCCCTGCGGATGGCTGATCACCAGCACCGACGGCACCCCGATGAAGGAGCCGCCGCACCCCATCCTGGCGCAGGGCAAAGCGCGATATGTCGGCGACCATGTCGCCATGGTGGTGGCCGAGACGCTGGAGCAGGCAAAAAACGCCGCCGAGCTGGTCGAGGTCGATTACGACGTGCTGAGTGCCGTGGTCCGCGTCACCGATGCGGCCAAGGCCACCGCCCTGCACGATGCGGCACCGGACAACCATTGCTACAAATGGGCGATTGGTGACAAGGCCCAGGTCGACGCGGTGTTTGCCAAAGCGGCGCATGTGACCAGGCTGGACCTGACCAACAACCGCCTGGTGCCCAACGCGATGGAGCCGCGCGCGGTGATCGGTTCGTACAACCGCGCCTCGGACGAATACACGCTGTATGTGTCCAACCAGAATCCGCACGTCGAGCGCCTGCTGCTGACGGCTTTTGTGATGGGACTGCCCGAGCACAAGGTGCGCGTGATTGCGCCCGATGTCGGTGGCGGCTTCGGCTCCAAGATCTATTTGTATGCCGAAGACGTGTGCCTGACCTGGGCGTCCAAAAAGCTCAACCGCAACATCAAGTGGACGGCCGACCGCAGCGAGGCCTTTGTCAGCGATGCCCACGGCCGCGACCATTCCAGCCACGCCGAAATGGCGATGGACAAGGACGGCAAGTTCCTCGCGCTGCGGGTGCATACCGACGCCAACATGGGCGCCTACCTCTCGACCTTTGCGCCCGCGGTGCCAACCATCCTGTACGCGACGCTGCTGGCCGGCCAGTACACCACGCCGCAGATTTATGTCGAGGTGGATGCCTGGTTCACCAACACGGCACCGGTGGATGCCTACCGCGGCGCCGGGCGGCCCGAGGCGACCTATTTGCTGGAACGCCTGGTCACGCGTTGCGGCTGGGAGCTGGGCCTGGCGCAGGACGAAATCCGCCGGCGCAACCTGGTGAAAGATTTTCCCTACCAGACCCCGGTGGCGCTGCAGTACGACGTGGGCGACTTCCACGCGCTGCTCAAGCGCGGCAACGAGCTGGCCGACGTGGCAGGTTTTGAAAAACGCAAGACGGCCTCGGCCGCCAAGGGCCTGCTGCGCGGCATCGGCTACTCCTGCTACATCGAGGC
>CAZIYA010000260.1:0-5469 GCA_964543355.1 uncultured Polaromonas sp. | reverse complement strand
GTTGTCAGCAACATCGAGTTTGGATTGCGTTTGAATCATTTAAATTAGTCCCAACTTGCACCAGCGCACCTCTTCGGGGTTTCCCACCAAAAAGCCTTGCCAGTCAGTCTTGGGCCCGTCGTCCACATCGCAAACCACTTGCGATGCTTCCGTTAGGCAGAATTCTCAGCTTTTTACAGCGAAGCCCACGATTATTAACAAATTCCCACCCCCTGTCAACCCTTGCCGCAGCAAATTATTGGTGGCGCGCTGGAATCGCCAGGAATCGGGATAGAAATTGGGGTGCAGCCCTTTGTGGATGGGCGTTGGCAGCTATCAAAATAGAAGCGTGTGGAAGCCAGCGCATATCCGTTGCATCCGCCTTTGGAAGATAGTCAAGCTGGCAGAACCAGGTACTGATCGGCCAAGGCCAGAAATTCGGCAAGCCGGGGGTTCACCCCGGTTTCCTGCTCCAGCAGTTCAGCCACTTCGCCTGCCAGGGTTTTGGCAAGTGCGGCGTCCAGGAACAGGAGGCGGGAGCGGCGCGCCAGCACATCCTCGACCGTCCTGGCGTATTCATGGCGTGCAGCGAACCGCACCATCGCCTCTGTCAACCCTCCGCCAAGAATCCGATCCGCCCCTGGCAAGGCCAAAACATCCACCGCTTCGCTGCCGTAAAGATGCACCCCTGGAGGGCCGCTGATCCTGTGGCTCGCCTCCTGGGCACCGACCAGACGGAGGTTCGCCGTCACGCCACCTGGGCGTTTCGTCAGCAAGTCGGCTGCAAAACAGTTGTCCAGCACGTCTTCGGCCATGGCGCGGTAAGTGGTCCATTTACCGCCCGTCACGGTCACCAGGCCACTTTTGCTCACCAGCACGGTGTGTTCACGCGAAAGCGCCTGGGTACTGTCACCATCGTCTTCGGGTGGTTTGACCAGCGGCCGCAACCCCACCCAGATGCTTTTGATGTCGGCCGGTTGCGGGGCCTTGCTCAGATACCGGGCCGACTCCCCAAGGATGAAATCCACCTCCTCGCGGAAGGCCAGTGGTTCGCGTGCCAGGTCGTTGCGTGGGGTATCGGTCGTCCCAAGAATGGTTTTACCCAGCCACGGCACTGCAAACAACACCCGCCCATCGGCGGTTTTGGGAACCAGCAAGGCGTGGTCCGTCGGCAAAAACGACCTGTCCACCACGATGTGGACGCCCTGGCTGGGTGCAACCATGGGTTTCGCCTCACGGCCTATGGCCTGACCGTCCAGCAAACGCAATTGATCGACCCACACACCCGCCGCATTCACAATACATTTCGCACTCAGCGTAAGTGTCTGCCCACTTTCCTGGTCGGCAACATGCAAGCCCACCAGTTTTCCGCCCTCGTGGACGAGGCCGGTGGCAGCGCAGTAATTGACCAGCAAGGCACCGGCTCGCGCTGCGCTGCGCGCCAGCGCGAGCGCCAGGCGGGCATCGTCGAACTGGCCGTCCCAGTATTTCACACCGCCCTTGAGCCCGGCCTGGCGGGCCGTAGGCTGGAGCTGGAGAGTCTCTTCCCGGTTGAGAAATTCAGTGGCACCCAGACCGGCCTTGCCGGCCAGTGCGTCGTACATCTTGAGGCCAACGCCATAAAAGGGAGCCTCCCAGAACTTGTAGGAGGGCATGACAAAAGGCAGCGGCTGCGCCAGATGTGGCGCGTTGGCGAGCAGGCGTGTGCGCTCCTGCAAGGCTTCGCGAACCAGGGAAATATTGCCCTGCGCCAGATAACGAACCCCGCCATGAACCAGTTTGGTCGCCCGCGATGACGTCCCCTTCGCAAAATCATGCGATTCGACAAGGACCACGGAAAACCCGCGCACCGCGGCATCCAGCGCGACACCCAGCCCGGTTGCCCCGCCGCCGATGATCGCAATGTCGTAGGTACGTGGTGCCTGGAGGTGGTCTATCAGATCTGCACGTCGCGTCCGCAACAGCGGGGATTCAAAAGTCATGGGCTCCATTGTCCGTTTCCGCAGAGCCCCCTTAGGGCAGGTTCCGCTTTCGCTTTCCTGGCTTTCCGCCGACAAAGGCGCGCAGACCACCATGGTCCGCGCGCACCGGTCTTTCATTGGTCAAGCAACATGCGGGCCGCCACCCCGCATGGCTTCATGGATTAACGGACCTTGCCGTCCTTCCATGCCTGCAACAACTTGTCGTAGTTGATGGTTTCGCCCTTGGGCTTTTCGTTGGCCAGTTTTTTCCATGGCGCACCGGTGTCGCTCAGGTATTTGGCCGGATCACCCTTGGGATTGAGCTTGGGCGCGCATTTCTCCATGCCAGCCCGCTCAAGCCGGCTCATGACCTGGTCCATCTCTTCGGCCAGGGTGTCCATCGCGCCTTGTGGCGTTTTTTCCCCGGTCACAGCCTGGGCCACGTTTTTCCACCAGAGCTGGGCCAGTTTCGGATAGTCAGGCACGTTGGTACCGGTCGGCGTCCAGGCAACACGCGCCGGGCTGCGGTAGAACTCCACCAGGCCGCCCAGTTTGGGCGCCATGTCGGTCATGGCTTTGGAACGAATGTCCGATTCGCGGATAGGTGTCAAACCGACGATGGTCTTCTTCAGCGAAGTGGTCTTGGCCGTCACGAACTGCGCGTAGAGCCACGCAGCGGCAGTGCGGTTTTCGTCATGCGCCGAAAAGAAGGTCCAGGATCCGACGTCCTGGTAGCCGTTTTGCATGCCCTGTTTCCAGTACGGGCCGTTCGGGCCGGGGGCCATGCGCCATTTGGGCGTGCCGTCCGCGTTCACCACCGGCAGCCCTTTCTTGGTCATATCGGCAGTGAATGCCGTGTACCAGAAGATCTGCTGGGCGATCTGACCCTGTGCAGGCACCGGGCCGGCTTCACCAAAGGTCATGCCGGTGGCTTCCTTGGGCGCGTACTTCTTCATCCAGTCCACATACTTGGTCAGCGCGTACACGGCAGCGGGCGAGTTGGTAGCGCCACCGCGGGAGACAGAGGCGCCCACAGGTGTGCACTTGTCGGCTCCTACGCGAATGCCCCATTCATCAACCGGTTGCCCGTTGGGAATGCCCTTGTCGGCGGTACCAGCCATCGACAGCCAGGCGTCGGTGAAACGCCAGCCCAGCGAAGGGTCTTTCTTGCCGTAATCCATGTGGCCGTAAATCGGCTTGCCGTCGATGGTCTTGACGTCCTCGCTGAAGAAGGCAGCGATATCCTCATAGGCGCTCCAGTTCAAAGGCACGCCCAGCTCATAGCCGTACTTGGCCTTGAACTTGTCCTGCAGGTCCTTGCGCGCAAACAGGTCGGCGCGGAACCAGTACAGGTTGGCGAACTGCTGGTCAGGCAGCTGGTAGAGCTTGCCGTCTGGCGCAGTGGTAAAGCTGGTGCCGATGAAGTCCTTCAGGTCCAGCCCCGGATTGGTCCATTCCTTGCCCTTGCCAGCCATGTAGTCGGTCAGGTTCATGACCTTGCCGTAGCGGTAATGGGTACCGATCAGGTCCGAGTCCGAAATCCAGCCGTCGTAAATGGACTTGCCGGACTGCATCGAGGTCTGCAGTTTTTCGACCACATCGCCTTCCTGGATCAGGTCGTGCTTGACCTTGATGCCCGTGATCTCCTCGAAGGCCCTGGCCAGGGTCTTGGATTCATATTCGTGGGTGGTAATGGTTTCCGACACCACGGAAATTTCCTTCACACCCTTGGCCTGCAGCTTTTTCGCTGCCTCGATGAACCATTTCATCTCGGCCATCTGCTGGTCCTTGCTCAGCGTTGATGGCTGGAATTCGCTGTCTATCCATTTTTTTGCCTCGGCATCGCCGGCACTGGCGTTCTGCATGGCCATCAGGGCCGCTGCCAGAGCCAGTGCTGTATAGCGCATCTTCATGACTTGTCTCCTCAATTGATTACCTCCCCCAGTGTTTCCATGCCTCGCCCGGCTCCGGGGAAGCAATGAGCCGAATCCGTACCCTCCGCTAACCCTTGCGCATGACAAGCGCAAGCCATCCCATGGAAATGAAAAAACTGATCCAGATCGACGGATCAACCTCCAGGCCCAGTGCTGCACCCAGTTTTCCGCTGAGACCCACAAAAATGAGATTGATATAGGCAGCGCCCAACAGGCCGATAAACAACCTGTCGCCGCGTGTTGTTTCCAGCGGCAAAAAGCCGCGGCGCACCGTTGTCGGCGACTTGATCTCCCAGACCGTCATGCCAATCAGCATCAGGACAATGCAGGTAAAAAAAACGGCCACCGGCAGGGTCCACGCCATCCACTCAAACATCTGTCTTCTCCCTATGTGTGGGCTGCAGCCACCCGTTGTGGGCGCCAGAGGGGCGTGCCAGGGCCACCGTGGAACCGGCTTTGCCGGGCCGCTGGTGGCGCCCCCTTGAGGGGGAGGTGCCGAAGGCACTTCGGGGGTGTTTCATACTCATACTCTGCCCATCGCAAAGCCCTTGGCGATGTAGTGCCGCACGAACCAGATCACGATGGCGCCGGGCACGATGGTCAACACGCCTGCAGCGGCGAGCGTCGCCCAGTCCATGCCGGAAGCCGAAACCGTGCGTGTCATCGTGGCCACGATGGGCTTGGCGTTGACGCTGGTGAGCGTGCGGGCCAGCAGCAGCTCGACCCAACTGAACATGAAGCAGAAGAAAGCTGCCACGCCGACCCCAGCCTTGATCAGCGGCAGGAAGATACGAACGAAAAAGCGCGGGAACGAATAACCATCGATGTACGCCGTCTCGTCGATTTCGCGCGGGATGCCGCTCATGAACCCCTCCAGGATCCAGACCGCCAAGGGCACGTTGAACAGCAAATGCGCCAGGGCCACGGCGATGTGGGTATCCATCAGGCCGACGGTTGTGTACAGCTGGAAGAATGGCAGCAGAAACACGGCCGGCGGCGTCATGCGGTTGGTCAGCAACCAGAAGAACACGTGTTTGTCGCCAATGAAGCTGTAGCGGGAGAATGCATACGCCGCGGGCAAGGCCACCGTGATCGAGATCACCGTGTTGATCGCCACATAAATCAGCGAATTGATGTAGCCCGAATACCAGGACGGGTCGGTGAAGATGGTCCGGTAGTTGGCCCAGGTGAACTGCTGTGGGAAAAAGGAAAAACTCGACAGGATTTCCGAATTGGTCTTGAAGCTCATATTGACCATCCAGTAGATGGGCAACAGTGCAAAAACAATGTAGGCAATGAGGAACAGCGTCCTGGCCTGAAAGCGGGGCTTATTCACCAGTGTTCTCCTTGGTCGCCGTGCCGACCCGCTGCATCCAGTTGTAGAGGATGAAACACAGCAACAGGATGATCAGGAAATAAATCAGCGAGAAGGCCGCTGCCGGCCCCAGATCAAACTGGCCCACAGCCTTCTGCGTCAGGTATTGCGAGAGGAAGGTGGTCGCGTTGCCGGGCCCGCCACCGGTCAGTACAAAGGGTTCGGTATAGATCATGAAGCTGTCCATGAAGCGCAGCAGCACGGCAATCATCAGCACGCC
>CAZIYA010000259.1:0-5483 GCA_964543355.1 uncultured Polaromonas sp. | reverse complement strand
GCCCAGTCTGGGCGTCGTCGCGCGCCTTGATTGGCACTGTTTTCACCCCGTTCGCATTTGCACAAATAGCGTTAACAGGCCCTTAGTTCGCATACACTTTTGCGATCCGGTCGCAGCGGAGCGGGATGGCTTGCAAGCCGGTCCTTGTTCGTGACCTTTTGTCTGCTTACAGTGCCCGCGGTGGTGAGCAGCTTCCAATCATGGCAGGCCCTTGCCTGCCGAATTGAGGTCATCGGATGGAAAGTTACCTTCTCGACTGGGCCAACCTGCTGCTGCGCTGGGTCCATGTCATTACCGCCATTGCCTGGGTCGGTTCCTCGTTCTATTTTGTTTTTCTCGATTCGAGCCTGACGCCGCCGGTCGATGAAGACCTCAAGAAGCAGGGCGTCAGCGGGGAACTCTGGGCCGTGCACGGCGGCGGGTTCTACCACCCGGTCAAGTTTGCGGTGAAGCCGCCCCAACTGCCCAGCCACCTGCACTGGTTCTACTGGGAAAGTTACAGCACCTGGCTCACGGGTTTTGCACTGTTCACCGTGTCCTACCTCTGGAGCGCGGGCACCTACCTGATCGACAAATCGCTGATGGACTGGTCGCCCGGCGCCGCCATTGGCGTGGCGCTTTCTTTCTTTGTGGTGTTCTGGATGCTTTACGACGGCATCTGCCAGCTCTTTGGAAAACGCACTTTCCGCTGGGCCGCCCCAAGGAAAGACGGCCCCCCTGGGGGGCAGCGTATTACACAAAGTGAAGAGCGTGGGGGCGAGATCAGTGGCGATGCGATTGTGGGTGCGCTGGTGCTGGTGCTGGTCTGCGTGGCGTCCTGGCTGGCCTGCCACTGGTTTGCCGGCCGCGCCGCTTTCCTGCTGGTGGGCGCCATGATCGCCACCGCCATGAGCGCCAATGTATTTTTCTGGATCATCCCCGGCCAGCGCAAGGTGGTGGCCGCCATCAAGGCCGGCCAGCCGGTGGACCCGGTGCACGGCCAGCGTGGCAAGCAGCGCAGCGTGCACAACACCTATTTCACCTTGCCCGTGCTGTTTGCCATGCTGAGCAACCATTACAGCTTCACCTATGGCCACCCGCAGAACTGGCTGGTGCTGATGGTGATGATGCTGGCCGGCGCGCTGATCCGCCAGTTCTTCGTCATGCGCCACGGCTACAAGCTGGGCCGCAACGGCAACCCGTTGCCGTACGCGCTGGTCGGGGTGGTTCTGATTCTCGGGGCCATCGTCTGGATGAAGCCGCCGCCCCAGCCCGCTGGCGCCGGGCTTGCTATTGATTCAATAGCTGGTGACGCAGGAATGGCGGGGGCTGGAGGCCAAAATGACTATACGAATCTGCAGAAAGTGCTGGAGCAGCGCTGCTACATGTGCCACGGGTCCCAGGTGCAGATGAAAAATGTCCGGCTCGATTCGCCCGCCCTGGTGCGGCAGCATGCGCAGGCGGTGTACCAGCAGGTGGTGGTCAGCAAGACCATGCCGATGAACAATTCCACCGGCATCACGGAGGCCGAGCGTGGGCTGGTCCGCCAGTGGTTTGAAGCTGGGGCCAGAACGCCCTGAATGTGGTCTTTTGGCTGCACCAGCCAGTCATCGACAGGGAAGGCCAGCGCGGTTTCTTCTGCATTCGAGCCCGTCGCCCCGCCAACCGGCCCCCGAGTGTGAGTGGTTTCGCTAATCGACTTTGTCCTTGACGCATGCTTCAATCTGTAATCGCAGTTTGTTGCTGCGGCCAGCAGGCATTCGCCGAACCGGGCGTTGTCTCTGGGTACAAAGGAGACAAGACCATGCGTATTCAATCCCTGGTTCGTGTGCTGGCTGCGGCCAGCGCGATGGCTGCCTCGCTCGCGGCGGGCGCAGCGCAGATTGTGGTGGGGCAGGTCGCGCCGCTGTCCGGGCTGGAAGGTACGCAGGCGCGCGCCTACTCGGCCGGCATCCAGCTGGCGCTGGACAAGGCCAACAAGGCTGGCGGCGTCAATGGGCACACGTTTACGCTGGTCCGCAAGGACGACGGTGGCCGGCCGGCAGACACCCTGGCCGGCACCAAACAGCTGCTCAGCGAGAATCGCCCGCTGGTGCTGGCGGGTTACTTCGGTGACCGCCAGATTGGCGAGCTGGTGGGTTCGGGCCTGCTGGAGAAAGAAAAAATCCCGCTGGTGGGTTACCGCGTCAATGAGATCCGCCCCGAGACGCCCCTGCTCTATAGCGTGCGTGCCAACCTGCGCGATGAAATCAACAAGATCACCGAGCACCTGGTCACGGTGGGTGTCACGCGCCTTGGCCTTTTTTATCCGGACGGGGCGGGCGCGGCCACGCTGCTGGCCGCCATGGAAGACGCCGTGAAGGCCCGGAATGCCAAGCTCACCGCCAAGGCCACGTATGTGCAGGGAACCAACAAGGTTCCGAATGCCGTGGTGGACGTGTTCATCGCTGCGGCGCCGCAGGCCATCATCATCGTCTCCAGCGGGGCGGCCGCCGCGGCCTTCATTGAAAAATACCGGCTCGACGGCGGCACAGCACAGCTGTTTGCCCATTCGGGCGCGGACATCGAGCAGATATCCCAGCGCCTGGGGGAAGAGCAGATGAAAGGCGTGGCCATCACGCAGGTCACACCCAATCCCTACAAGGTTTCCGGGCGCCTGAGCAAGGAGCTTTCCGACCTGGTCCGCACTGCGACGCCGAAGCTCGAGGTGCCGCTCAGCTACGCGATGATGGAAGGCTACATCGCCGGCAGCGTGATTGTCGAAGCCGCGCGCCGCATGGGCCCCAAGGTTTCGCGTGAGGGCCTGGTCGGCGCACTGGACGGCCTGGACAACTTCGACCTGGGCGGCTACAAGGTGGGCTTCCGGCCCCGCATGCGCGCCGGTTCGAAGTTTGTGGAGCTGACCATCATCACCGACACCGGGCGCATTCGGCAGTAACTTCGCTGAACACGCCTACCAGCGGCTGACCAGGCCCGCTGCGCGCGTGGACGATTTTTCAAAGTGACCGGCCAGGTACTCCACAAAGGCGCGGACCCGGGCCGACACCTGGTGCCGTTGCGGATAGACCGCATGGATGTCGGCCGGCGGGGTCTGGTAGTTTTCCAGCACCTGGCGCAGGCGGCCGCTGCGCAGGTAACGCGCGATGTCCCATTCGGCCCGCATCACGATGCCGTGACCCGCCAGTGCCCAGTTGACGGCAATCTCGCCGTCGCTGGTGCTCAGGTTGCCGCGTACCTTCACCGTCTCCGTCCGTTTACCTGAGCCCAGGCGCCAGATGCCATAGGCCTCATCGCCCTGGCGTATGCCTATGCAGTTGTGCTGCGTGAGGTCGTGCGGCGCCCTGGGTGTGCCGTGTTTAGCCAGGTAAGCGGGCGCGGCGCACAGCAGGCGGCGGTTTGGGGCCAGCTTGCGGGCGATCACGCGCGCCTCGGGCGGCTCGCCAAAACGTACGCAGACGTCAAAAGCATCGTCGCTGACCGGTGGCGGGTTGACGGTGAGCTGGAGCTGGACCTGCATGTCCGGATGCAGCTTCACGAAGCCGGAGATCAGCGGCGCAATATGGCTGCGGCCAAAACCCAGGGTGGCGTTGACACGCAGCAGGCCATGGGGCGCGGCTGCGGTGCTGGAGACCAGTTGCTCCATGTCGTCGATCTCGGCCAGGATGCGCCGCGCGTGGCTCAGGTAGATCTCGCCTTCGGGCGTGGGGCTGATGCGGCGTGTGGTGCGGTTGAGCAGTTGCACGCCCAGCCGCGTTTCCATTTGTGCGAGGCGCTTGCTGATGGCCGGTGTGGTTACGTCCAGCTCGCGTGCCGTGGCCGAAAAACTTCCGGAACGCGCCAGCAGGCTGAAAAAGGCCATCTCGGAAGGGGCGGAGGCAGGCGTGCTCATTATTAACTCAAAGTAAACAATGCGATAACTTTAATGTGTTCTGTTGAATCCGGCAATCGGTAAAGTTCTTCTTCACTGTTCACCGATTTCAAGGAACCCTGATGAAGATTTACAAGATCGCCTGCATCCCGGGCGATGGTATTGGCAAGGAAGTTGTCCCCGCCGGCCAGCAGGTGCTGCAGGCCCTGGCAGCCACGCAGAACTTCGGCTTCACGTTCACGTCTTTTGGCTGGGGCGGTGACTGGTTCCGCCAGCATGGCGAGATGATGCCCGCTGGCGGTCTGGATGCCCTGCGCGGCATGGATGCCATCCTGTTCGGCTCGGCCGGCGATCCGCACATTCCCGACCACATCACGCTGTGGGGCTTGCGCCTGAAGATCTGCCAGGGGTTCGATCAGTACGCCAATGTGCGGCCCACACGCATCCTGCCCGGCATCGACGCGCCGCTCAAGCGCTGCACCGCCAAAGACCTGGACTGGGTCATCGTGCGTGAAAACTCCGAGGGCGAATACGCCGGCGTCGGTGGCCGCGTGCACCAGGGCCACCCGATCGAGGTGGCCACCGACATGTCCATCCTGACGCGTGCCGGGGTCGAGCGCATCATGCGTTTTGCGTTCCGGCTGGCGCAGTCCCGTCCGCGCAAGCTGCTGACTGTGGTCACCAAATCGAACGCCCAGCGCCATGGCATGGTGATGTGGGACGAGATCGCGCTACAGATCAGCAAGGAGTTTCCGGACGTCACCTGGGACAAGGAACTGGTCGATGCCTGCACCGCCCGCATGGTGAACCGGCCCGCGTCGCTGGACACCCTGGTGGCGACCAACCTGCATGCCGATGTGCTGAGCGACCTGGCCGCCGCACTGGCCGGCAGCCTGGGCATTGCGCCCACCGGCAACATCGATCCCGAGCGCCGCTACCCCAGCATGTTCGAGCCGATCCATGGCTCGGCTTTCGACATCATGGGCAAGGGCCTGGCGAATCCGGTCGGCACTTTCTGGAGCTGCGTCATGCTGCTCGAGCACCTGGGTGAAAACGTGGCGGCGCAGCACCTGATGCAGGCCATCGAGACCGTCACCGCCAACCCGGCCCTGCACACGCGTGACCTCGGCGGCACCGCCACGACCGTGCAAGTCACCGACGCGGTCTGCGCTTTGCTGGCCGGCAAGCAGCAGGCACGCGCGGCCTGAAGCATTTTTTCCGCGGCATCACATAAAAGAAGGAGACAAGAGCATGAAATTGAACATCAAGCAATGGATAGGCATCGCCTGCCTGGCTGCAGCACCCGCCGTCATGGCGCAGGCCACTTCGACGGGCTCAGGACAGGCCTGCCCCGACAAAAACCTGCAGTACTGGCAGGCCTTTCCGCCCGGCGGGGAGTCGGATCTGTCGGCGCGCCACCAGCAGATGGTGCTGAAGAAAAAATGCGCGGCCATCGAGACCATCATCCAGTACAAGGCCGGCGCAGGGGGCGCACTGATGTGGTCGCAGATGAACAGCCTGCCCGGTGACGGGCTCAACATCGTGGGCATCAACCTGCCGCACATCGTGTTCCAGCCCATCAAAGGCCTGGTGCAGTACAAGACCCAGGACATCACGCCGGTGTTCTGGTTCCATT
>CAZIYA010000258.1:0-5489 GCA_964543355.1 uncultured Polaromonas sp. | reverse complement strand
TCATGGACGAGGCCTGACGGCCGGCCATGCGCACGCTCCTTGCAACTTGCCTTCTGTCCGCGCTGGCGCTGACTCCGGCGTCGGCACCCCTGGCAATGGAGTTCAACCTGGTAGGCGACACGCTGGTCATGTCCGGGCCAGTGGTGGGTGACGACTTGAGCCGCCTGAAGAACCACTTCGCAACAGATCGGGTCAAGCTGGTTCTGCTCCACAACAGCCCTGGTGGCGATCTCTGGAACGGGCTGCAACTTGCCCAGCGGATTCGTGACCGAGGTCTTCCTACTGCGGTATCCGGAAAATGTGAATCAGCGTGTGGCCTGATCTTTCTTGGTGGTGTCCAGCGCTCGTTCAGCAACGGCATGCCTCTGGCGGGAACCATGGTTGGTCTTCATGGGGCGCACAACATTGAAACGAAGCGGGCCATGCCTGAAATGGGCGCAAAAATGGCCTATCTCATTCGCACCATGACCGATGGAAAGTTTCCGGGGGAGCTTCTTGACCGAACGGTCTACCCCAAGGATCCTTCCAACTTCATCTACGCTTTTCACCCACAGCGTTTTCCTTCGGACGGAGTTCCAAGGGGTGTGATGGAATGCCTCAAGCAGGCCAATGCCTCTTTCAAGTGCACCATGATCGGCGGCCTGGACGCCATGGCCATCGGCGTGGTGACCAACCCGCAAGTTCTTCCTTTGGGAGAAGATGTCAAAGAGCTGCTGGCCCGGCTCTGAGTCCTGCAATCTCTTTTGTCGGCTTTTGCAAGAAGGCGTCAACGACTGCCCGAATCGCGATCCGATAGTCACTTCAAGGCAAGCGCTGCCTTGTTCGACGCCAGGATGCTGCCTTTCTTCAGCGCATTGCCTGCCTGCACAGCGCTGATCCATTCATCGGTGGAAGCGACGGCCGCAAAGCCGGTGTGAAACACCACGCTGAATACCCGGTGAATCTCTTCCGCCGTCGCGTGGCCTGCCGTGTTGGCGTAGGGCAGTGCGCCAGTGGCGTCCTGCAAAAACTCGACCTGCAGGCCGCGGTGCATGGCTTCGAATATGGTCGAGGCGTCGCAGTTGTGCGTCATGTAGCCGACCACAGCCAATGTGTCTATCTGCTTTTCTTTCAGCCAGTCTGCAAAGTCGGTGCCGGTGAAGACGCTGGGCCAGGTTTTTTCGATGTAGTGGTCGCGTGGTCGGCCTCCCACCACCTCGTTGAGTTCCCAGGTGGGCGAGCCCTTGGCGAACAGCGGTGCGCTGGCGGCCGCGCTGTGCTGCACCACGACCACCGGGATGCCGGCCGCGTTGGCGGCATCCATGGCAAGGCCGATATTGGGCAGGGATTGCTGCACCGGCGGATGCCCGATGAGCAGATTGCCGGTGAAGTACTCGTTTTGCACGTCGATCACGACGAGGGCGCGGCGAGGGGTAACAGTGGTCATGGAAGTTCTCCTTGAAGCAAGTGGTTGATGAGCTGGATTGTTCGCTTCGGGGCGCTTTGGCGAAAGTGGCCCGATAGCCATAAATCGATAGAATCAGGCCATGCGTGCTTCTTCCCACAAAACCGGCCGGGTGCAGACCGTCGCGGTAGTTGCTTTCGACGGCATCAGTCCGTTTCATCTCTCGGTGCCCTGTCTGGTGTTTGGCCAGGAGATGGGCGGCCCGCACATGCCTCACTTCAAGTTGCTGGTGTGCGCGGCCGAGCCCGGGCCATTGCGCACACCGGCCGGCTTTTCCGTTGATGTTGTGCACAAGCTCTCGGTCATGGCGCGGGCCGACATCGTCATCGTGCCCTCATGGCACAGCCCGAACGACAAGAACTACCGGGCGCCGCCCGAGGCCTTGCTGAAGGCCCTGCGTGCAGCCCACAAGCGCGGCGCGCGCATCGTGGGCTTGTGTGTGGGGGCTTTTGTGCTGGCCGAAGCGGGCCTGCTCGACGGCCGGCCCGCCACCACGCACTGGGCAGTGGTCCCCACCTTTGCGCAGCTTTACCCGCAGGTCGAATTGCGGCCCGATGTGCTTTATGTGGACGATGGCGACGTGCTGACATCGGCCGGAACCGCCGCGGGCATCGACTGCTGCCTGCACCTGTTGCGCACCGATCACGGCGCCGAGGTGGCCAACCACATGGCGCGGCGCATGGTGGTGGCGCCGCACCGGCAGGGCGGGCAGGCGCAGTATGTGGAGCAGCCGCTGCCTGCTTCCGGCGCCGACCATCGCCTGGCCGATGTGCTGGGCTGGGTGCAAAAACACCTGAACCGGCCGCACAGCCTGGATGAACTCGCGCGCCGCGCGCTGCTTTCAAGGCGCACTTTCACGCGGCATTTCCGGCAGGTCACCGGGACCACGGTGGGCCAGTGGCTGCTGAACCAGCGGCTGGCGCTTGCACAGCGGCAACTGGAGTCCACCAGCCGCAGCATCGAACAAATCGCGGTTGACGCCGGCTTTGGCACAGCCGTGTCGATGCGCCAGCACTTTGCCTCCTCGCTGAACACGTCGCCGTCCACCTACCGGCGTGAATTTCGGGGTTGATTGCGAATTTATAAGCAAAAAATAGCTGCAGCCCTTGCTGGCTGTGCGCAAGCAGCTATAAAAAAAGTAGCGTCACAACCGCTGGCCAGGCCCTGTGCAAGCCGGCCCTGGCGGTTTGTGTGCCGTCTGTAGGAAAACGCCAGCTCCCGGGGTCAGGTCTGACCGTGGCGCGGCATGCGCCACTGGCGCCAGTGCCGTGGCCACTTGGCCCGAGTTGCCTGTAGGGTCGTTTTTCAGGTTCACAATCGTCATCAGTTGCGCCACGACGCGCCAGTTGCCATGCCGGCAACCCATCCGCTTCACCTTCAGCCGCGCCATGTCGCAGCACACGCAGCAGGCTTCAACGGGCTGCGTCCCCACTTCAGGAAGACAACATATGGTCAGGCTCGGATTTTCGATTGAACTGAATTACCAGGTGGCCGATGCCGGCTGTGATTTCATTTTCAACATCCATGCGGCGCAGACGCGCCAGCAAAACGTGATCGGTGAAACCCTGGGCATCAGCCAGATATTGCAGCCCGACCTGTATACCGACCCGGTCAGCCACAACCGCTACCTCAAGTTCAGGGCCGCGCCCGGGCCGCTGACCGTCAGCTACGGCGCCACGGTGGACATCCAGCATCACCAGGAACAGCCCGAGAACTTGGGCGAGGTCGGTGTGCTGCAGTTGCCCGGCCAGGTGCTGGCTTACCTCTACCCCAGCCGTTATTGCCAGTCGGACCGGCTGCATCGCCTGGCCGTCAAGGAGTTCGGCCACTTGCGCCAGGGCTACTGCCGGGTGCAGGCGATCCGCGACTGGGTCAACCAGCGCGTGACTTTCACCTCCAACAGCTCGACCGGCTACACCACGGCGGTGGACACACTGATCGACGAAGCCGGCGTTTGCCGCGACTTTGCGCACCTGATGATTGCGCTGTGCCGCGCGGTCAATATCCCGGCGCGTTTTGTCAGCGGTATCGACTACGGCGCCGACCCGGCCCTGGGGCCGACCGATTTCCATGCCTATGTCGAGGTGTATGTGGGCCACCGCTGGTACATGTTCGACCCGTCGGGCACGGCGATTCCCATGGGCTTCGTGCGTTTTGCCACGGGCCGCGACGCGGCGGACGCCGCGTTTGCGACGATGTTCGGCGGTGTGAGTTCCTCCGCACCGCTGATTCGCATCGAAGCGCTGCCGGACGCGCAGGGCCAGCTGGTGCTGCCGCAGCATGTGGCCGAGGCCTTGTCGACGTCCGGCGCGGACGACTGACTATTGGCGTGTCGCGCCCGCAGCTTAGCGTGCGTGTGTCACGCCGCCGTCAACCACCAGGGTCGAGCCGACCACATAGTCACCGGCGCGTGAGGCCAGGTAGATGGCCGCACCTGCCATGTCGGCATCCGTGCCCACGCGTCCCGCCGGAATGCGCGCCGCCACCGCGTCGCCGTGGTCCCTGGCGTCCTTGTTCATGTCCGAGGCAAACGCACCCGGTGCGATGGCGCTGACCACGATGTTGTCCTTGACCAGCTGCAGGGCCATGCGCCGCGTCAGCTGGATCAGGCCGGCCTTGCTGGCGGCATAGGAATAGGTTTCCATCGGGTTGACGGAAATCCCGTCGATCGAGGCAATGTTGATGACCTTGGCCGGCCGCTGCTTGCCCGATGTGCGCAGGGCGCTGATCAGGGCCTGCGTCAGGAAGAACGGGGTCTTGAGGTTCAGGTTCATCACCTTGTCCCAGCCGCTTTCCGGAAACTCGTCAAACGGGGCGCCCCAGGCGGCCCCGGCGTTGTTCACGAGGATGTCCAGTTGCGGCTCGTGCGCGCTGTAGGCTGAGGCCAGGGCGCGTGCGCCTTCGACCGTGGAGACATCGGCCGGCAGTGAAACGCAGTGCCCGAGGCTGGAGAGCTCTTTGGCGGTCTGGTCGCAGGCGGCGGCCTTGCGCGCCGAGATGTAGACGCGCGCGCCCTGTGCCAGAAATCCGGCGGCAATCATGCGGCCAATCCCGCGCGAACCGCCGGTGATCAGCGCCGTGCGGCCCTGGAGGGAAAAAAGATCGTTCATGGGAATGGCTCCGGTCAGGTTGGCGGAAGAAATCGCCGCCCAGCTTAGCGCGCAGGGTGCGGCCGCGGCGTCACCTGGGCGTCAGGGTTTGATGTCAAATCGGCCCTCTGTCCTTATGGTGCGGTCGCGTGCAGCTATCAAAACGGAAGCAATCAGGACGGCTGCCCCAAGCATGTGCTTGAGCACGGAGCGGGTTTGCTGGCAGGTGTGGTCCGCATGGCCGTGCCAGGAGAGGGGTTTCTCCTACAAGTAAAAACCGGTGTGGCGTTAAGGTAGATGAACCGCAGTTGTAAAGGAGAAACCATGCGTGTGGATATTTATCGCCGAGCCGAATCCAACGATCAATTTTCTTACCTCGCGGTGCCCGCGGGACGGGTGATTCCCGAGGAAGCCACCAACACGGACTGGGAAACTGAAGTCCGAGCCGTGGAGATGGGGGCGCAGGCCGAGCAGGTCAGCCATTACGCGATTCCCCAGCCTGAGGAGCAAATCGCCGAAAAAGGTTATGCCATCACCCGCGTCAACGGCGCTGCCAACGGTTCCCGCCGCAAACCTTAGGTCTGGCTCCAGACTCAAACCTCGCGGTTTGCTGCGGCCCTGAGTTTGTCTTTCTTGCTGGGGCGCTTGCCCTTGATGCCGCCGGTTGACGGCGGGTGTGCGCCTTCTTCGGTGGCTGCCGCCTGTTGCGGCTCGAATCCTTCCACCTGTTCCAGCGGGAGTTTCAGGTGCTGGCGTTTTTCGATCAGGCGCCAGTGCGCCAGCATGTCCGGGCTGACAAAGCTCAGGGCCAGCCCGCTTTCACCGGCGCGGCCGGTGCGGCCGATACGGTGGATGTAGTCCACCGCCGAGCGCGGCAGGTCGTAGTTCACCACCACCGGCAACTGCGCAATGTCAATGCCCCGGGCCGCGACGTCGGTGGCCACCACCACCTTGAG
>CAZIYA010000257.1:0-5504 GCA_964543355.1 uncultured Polaromonas sp. | reverse complement strand
CCAGGCCCTGATGCATCGCCTCAAGCACATGAACCCGCGTGCACCGCAGAAAGCGGTGCATTTCGGCGAAGTGGCCATCGCGGACGTGTTTGACCTGCGCGGCTTCAACCTCAATGCCAAGCTCGACATCGACCCGGACTTCCTCAAGGCTGACGAGCATGAGCACCATGACCATGAGCACGGCGAACATTGCGACCACCCGTCCCATGCCCATGGCGACGGGCACGGCCACCACCACCATCACGATGACGACGTCAAGAGTTTTGTGTTCCGCTCCGATCGCGCTTTTGATCCGGCCAGGCTGGAGGACTTCCTGGGCGCCATCGTCAATATCTACGGCCCGCGCATGCTGCGCTACAAGGGCGTGCTGCACATGCAGGGGACCGAGCGCAAAGTCATTTTTCAGGGCGTGCACCAGCTGATGGGCAGTGACCTGGGCCCGGCCTGGGGGGCAGATGAGCAGAAAACCAGCAAGATGGTCTTTATTGGCATCGATTTGCCCAAAGATATTTTTCTCCAGGGCCTGGAGCAGTGTCTGGTTTGAGGTAGGCTGTCCACACATTGCCTTTTGAAGGCGGGAGGGCCCCATGATTGTCTCCATTCTCCAACGTTTAGGCTTGCGGGCGTCACAGCATGCCGGTGAGCCGCTACAATCGCGCGCCGACTCCGCTACCCGGTCATCCCCGGAGAAAAGGCGGGCAGAAAAAGTCAGGGTAAGTACTGGCCTTCAAACTGCAGGCGCGGCGGCAGACAAAACAGACAATCAGGTAAAAGACAAGGTTGGGGGGACAAAAGTCAGCCCGGCCCGGAGTCAGCATGAGGACCATCCTGAAGCTGCCTCCACGAGGAGACCCAGTGTGAAAGCTCAAGCGAAAAAGCCCAAGGCAGCGGTCAAGGCCGCTGGAAAAACGGCGGTAGCCGGCAAAGCCAAAACCAAAACCACGTCCAAAGTGGTGGCCAAGCCCAGCAAGCCTGCAGCTTCCAAAACTGCTGTCAAGAAGCCGACCCTGCCGGCTTCCAAGGCAAAAGCCAAGGTGGCGGCCAAGCCTGTGATAAAAACAAAAGCCAAAGTGAGTGCCAAGACCAAACCCGTGCCAGCCAAGAAAGCCCCGATCGCAGCGAAAAAGCCAGCGCCTGCCGTAAAAAGCAAGCCAGCGGCCAAGCCGGTCAAAAAAGCCGCCAAGCCTGCTTCGCCTGCCAAAAAATCCCCTCCTGTTAAACCCGCGGTCAAGGCCGCCAAACCTGCCACCAAGCCGGCCCAGCCGTCAGTGAAGGGCAAGGCCACCGCCAAACCTGAAGAAAAAGTTATCAAAACGATCACCAAAGCGGTCGCCAGCCCGGCCGTCAAAACCACGCCAAGCCCCGCAAGCATTGCTGCGGCGCCTGCACCGCTGCAGACGCCGGCCCTGAAGCCCGGACGCCGCGCTTCCTTGCGGAACTCTTCATTTGCGCCGCCGCCCGCGCCCATGATTCCGACCCATTCCCCCGACGCCGCCAAGGCCAGCTACTCAACCATTGCCGAGCGCGTGATCGCACCGCCCCCGCATGTGGCGGCCAAAAAAGACCCCAAGCTCGCCAACAACTGGAAGACCAAGCAGGGTGAAGAGTTGACGGACGAAGAAGTCAAGGCCATGCCCGATTCGGAGTACATGAACGAAAAGCAGCTGGCATTTTTCCGGCACAAGCTCTCGCTGCTCAAGCAGGATATTCACAACAGTGCCGGTGAAACCACCGAGCATCTCCGGGAAGACACCGTGGTGGTGCCGGATCCCGCCGACCGGGCCACCATCGAGGAAGAACACGCCCTCGAGCTGCGGACCCGCGACCGGGAGCGCAAGCTGCTCAAGAAAATCGAGCAGTCCATTGCGCGCATTGACTCCGGCGACTATGGTTACTGTGACGAAACCGGAGAAGCGATCGGGGTGGGGCGGCTGATCGCCCGGCCCACCGCCAACCTGTCGCTGGAGGCGCAGCAGCGCCGCGAACTCAAGCAGAAAATGTTTGGTGACTGATCTTTTTCCTGCCTACTCTTCCTCCTGAACCTTCGCCGATGGCCAAAGAAGACACCACCCCGGGCTTGTTGTCAAAAGTCGTGAAGTTCGTTCGCAACCCTGCAACGAACTGGTCTGATCTTGACAGCAAGGATTCGGACCGGGAGGAAGCCCTGAGCAAGCAGATGCTCAAGGAAATGATAGAGCGCAAGCGGCGCAACGATTTTGTGCGCAAGCGCGAGTTCGACATGCTGAGGAAAATGCGCAAGCGGGAAGCTTTGACCGGCCAGGACCCTGGTGCCCGGCCCTCATTTTTCCAGAGCAGCATGCCGTCCAAGCCGGATGACCGTGCCGTCACGCTGAAGAAAATCGACGAGATCGAAGCCCAGATGTCCATGCAGTGGTGGAAGACCAAGCATGGGAGTCCGACCGCCGGCGCCGCCGATCCCTCGTCGTTTTCCTCATCAATGGCAGCCAGCCCTGCCAACCTCAGTGCCCACGCGCCCCTGCTGGACAATGCACTGCCTGCAAGCTACGCGCCCACCTCCCCCGTCCCGCTGACCGCAGCCGGCAGAACCGGTGCTGCCGCTCCGGTGGCGCCCGCGAAGGCTCCTGCTCCGCCGCCGCAGCCAGACCTGGCTGCCAAGCCGTCTGCTCCGCCGCCCAAGCCGGTTGCGGTGGGTGGCGCGGGCATCCCGGCCCTGTCCCGGGAGGGTGAAGCTTCGGGCTTCTCGGCGTCCAAGTTTTCGGTGGTGGATGCCTCCGAGGTGGCACACGATCCTGAACTTGAAGAAGCGTCCATCCGGTTTGCCAATGGCGACGATGCAGGTGCCGAAGCCGGCCTGCGCGAAACGCTGGGGCCGCAGGGCGGCAGGGCCAAACATGCAGACACCTGGCTGGCACTGTTTGACCTGTACCGCGCCACGGGCCAGCAGGACAAGTTCGAAAACCTGGCCATCGAGTTCGTCGGTTGCTTTGACCGCTCGGCGCCGCAATGGTTTTCCCTGCCGGACATGGTGCGGCAGTTGTCGGCCCCCGCCACTGCTGCCGCCACAGCCGCGTCAGGCAATGGGCCGGCGGTCGACTGGACCTGCCCGTCAGCATTGGGCATCCAGACGGTTGCTGCGCTCAGTGCGGCATTGGCCCGCGCGCCCATGCCCTGGCGCCTGGACTGGAAGAACCTGAAGACGATTGACGACAACGCTGTTGAACCGCTGTGCAAGGTGTTCAGCGCTTGGGCTACGCAGCCGGTACAGCTGCGTTTCGCAGGAGATTCGCAATTGCAGAAGGTCCTGCAGGAAGCCACACCCTCGGGCGTGCGCGACACCTCCCAAGGGTGGTGGCAACTGCGCATGGAGGCCTTGCGGGTGACCCATCAGCCGGATGAATTTGAGTTGACGGCCCTTGATTTTTGCGTGACCTATGAGGTGTCGCCGCCTGCCTGGGATAACGCGCGCTGCGATTACAAACCCTTGGGCCCGCAGGGCGCTGCTGTGGCCGGGCAGGCCATCATCGGCGATGTCTACCGCGATTCGGTGACCTCCAGCCTCAGTTCCACGATGGACGGTGATACCGAAATGGGCGGCAATTCGCAGATGAGCCAGTTGTACGCGGTTGAACTGGCCGGCCAGATTGAAGGTGATGCCATCGCTGTGCTTGACAGGCTCGAAGCCAAGCTCATGGGTGCGGACATCATGGTCATCTCGTGTTCAAAACTGATCCGTGTTGACTTTTCCGCTGCGGGAACCTTGCTCAACTGGGTTTCTGCCAGGGAAGCGGAAAACCGCGCCGTGCAATTCACCGATGTCAACCGCCTGGTAGCCGCTTTCTTCAACGTGATCGGCATCACCGAGCACGCCCGGGTGCTCACGCGCATCGACTAGGGCCCACCTCCTCCTGGCTGGATGGCTTTTCCAGCAAGCGCTACCCCGACACCCCTCCCGGCAGAGGCAATTCCAGCCACGCTTGCTCACTTCCAGGACTCCGTCCGGACGCGCTTTTTCCGCTAAAAGCGCGTTGCCGTCTGCGCTGTTGAAAAATTCTCCAATTTCCTCCGCGAACCAGGTGATGACAAGCTGCACAGGCATGCCTGACCGGAGCGGCTTGAGATAACACTTTCATTAAGTGTTCTAAGTGCTTAATTTAGAACGATATTTAAATGACTCCTGCTTTGAAATACTTTTCTAAGTGCTTGATTTCATTGAAAAAATTTGTAGCAAAGCACTTGCATGGCAAAACTTTCCTGATAAAGTGGGAAAAAGTGCAATTTAGTGGTGAAAAGTGTTTTCCAAAGGTTTTTAACGGTGTTCCAAGGCGCGTCTTCTCTAGCTCTCGATACCAAGGGGCGGCTTTCCGTGCCGACCCGGCATCGTGACGTGCTCAGCGCCACCGCGTCCAGCCAGCTCACCATCACCAAACACCCGCACGGCTGCCTCATGATATTCCCGCGCAACGAGTGGGAAAAATTTCGCGAACGCATCGCCTCGCTGCCGATGCAGGCACAGTGGTGGAAGCGGATTTTCCTGGGCAACGCGATGGACGTGGACATGGATGCCACCGGTCGCGTCCTGGTTTCGCCCGAGCTGCGCGCGGCGGCAGGCATCAGCCGGGACACGGTGCTGCTTGGCATGGGCAGTTACTTCGAACTGTGGGATGCAGCGACCTATGCGGCCCAGGAGGCGGAGCAGATGAAGGGCGACATGCCCGATGTCTTCAGAGACTTTTCATTCTGAAAGACGGCGGTGCAAGACACATGGACACATCGCACCGTCTTGTTGAACGAAGCGGTTGCAGCGCTTCAGGTCAATCCGGACGGACATTACATCGACGCGACCTTTGGGCGCGGCGGCCATTCGCGCCTGATTCTTTCCCGTCTGTCCGGCTCGGGCCGGCTCACCGCCTTCGACAAGGATCCGGAAGCCGTTGCCGAAGCGCAGGGCATGGCCGATCCGCGTTTTGTCATCCGCCATCAGGGTTTCAGCCATCTCGGCGAACTGCCGGCCGGCAGCGCAGCGGGCATTCTGCTGGACCTGGGCATCAGCTCGCCGCAGATCGACAACCCGGCGCGTGGTTTTTCCTTCCGCGGCGACGGACCGCTGGACATGCGCATGGACACCACGCGCGGCCAGAGCGTGGCCGAATGGCTGGCCGATGCAGAAACGGACACCATCGCGGAGGTCATTCGTGAATATGGCGAAGAACGGTTTGCTGGGCAGATTGCAAAGGCGATTGATCGTCGCCGACAGGAGCGGGGCCCTATTGGAACCACCGCTGAACTGGCCGAAGTCGTGGCTGGCGCGGTCAAAACCCGCGAGCCGGGCAAGGACCCTGCAACGCGCACATTTCAGGCTTTTCGGATTTTCATCAACGCCGAGCTTGAAGAGCTGCAACAGGCGCTAGAGGCTTCACTGAAGGTGCTGCAACCTGGAGGACGTCTGGTGGTGATCAGTTTCCATTCGCTGGAAGACCGCATCGTCAAGCAGTTCATCGCCGAACATTCGCGCGAGGTGTTCG
>CAZIYA010000256.1:0-5528 GCA_964543355.1 uncultured Polaromonas sp. | reverse complement strand
GGTGCGTACCTGGCCGCCGCCGCGCGGCGGCTGCACGCTCATGTTTTTGACCAGGGCCGGGTTCGCATCGAGCTCCGCGTCGCTGATGCTGCCCACGGCCACCGGGTGCGCGCCGGCCACCAGCCGGGCAATGCCGGCACTCAGGATGTCCTTGTCCAGCGGGTCCGTCATGTTGAAGTCCAGCCGCGCATAGTCGGGCGAGATGGAGCAGCCGTTGACCAGCTGCGGCACCAGGTGGCACAGCAGGTGGGTGGTGGTGTGAAAACGCATGAGCCGGTGCCTGCGCGCCCAGTCGATGCGGGCGGTGACTTGATCGCCCACCTGCACACCTGTTCCCAGTAACGTCTCCAGCACCGGGGCATCGGCATCCGGCAGGACGGGCAGGTGGCAGATGGCTTCGGTGAACTGGCCTTCTGCGTTTTTACCTTTGCGCGTGTCGGCGATGACAATCTCGCGGCCGTTGGCCAGTACCAGCACACCGGCATCGCCCGCCTGGCCGCCGCCCAGTGGGTAAAACACCGTGCGGTCCAGGGTGATGCCCTGCTCGCTGATGGCTGTGACCGTGGCCGTGCATTCGGTGAGATAAGCGTCGTCGCGGAACAGGGTTTGCGTCATGGTTTGATAATACCGGCATGAACCGCCCTGCGTCATTGCCCGCCACTCCTTGTCCCGACAGCCGGGCGCGCATTGTCCTGGCCACGCTGAACGCCAAATACATCCACGCTTCGCTGGGCCTGCGCTACCTGCTCGCGAACATGGACAGGCATGGCGGCGCCGGCCTGCGCGCGCAGACGCAGCTGCGCGAGTTTGTCATCGGCCAGCCCGAGATCCGCATGGTGGAAGAACTGCTGGCGCTGCAGCCCGAGGTGATTGGCCTGGGCATTTACATCTGGAACGTGGTCGAAACCACGCAGGTGGTGCGTCTGCTCAAAACCCTCCGCCCCGACATCAAGATCGTGCTGGGTGGGCCCGAGGTCAGCCACGAGGTGGAGCAGCAGGAGATATGCCGGCTGGCCGACCATGTGGTGACTGGCTGGGGCGATGTGAGTTTCCCGAAGTTGTGCCGCGCCTTGCTGGACGGCCCCCAGCCCCTGATGAAAGTCATCTCCGGCGAGCAACCCGCGCTGGACGAACTGGCGCTGCCTTACGGCGAATACACCAGCGAGGATCTGGCCCAGCGCCTGCTGTATGTCGAGGCTTCGCGCGGCTGCCCGTTCAAGTGCGAATTCTGCCTGAGCTCGCTGGACAAGACCGCCTGGGCGTTTGAGCCGGACCTCTTCATGGCAGAGATGGAGGTGCTGTATCAGCGTGGCGCGCGCAACTTCAAGTTTGTAGACCGCACCTTCAATCTGAAAATAGACAACTCGGTGCGTATCCTGCAGTTTTTCCTGGACCGCATCACAGACGCACCCGACGTGTTCGTGCATTTTGAAGTCGTGCCAGACAGCCTGCCGGATCGATTGAAGGAACTCATTGCGCAGTTCCCCGAAGGCTCGTTGCAGTTTGAAGTGGGTATCCAGAGCTTCAACCCCGAGGTACAACAGCGTATTTCGCGCAAGCAGGACAACGAAAAAACTGCCGATAACCTGCGCTGGCTGGTCACTGAAAGCAGGGCCCATGTGCATGCCGACCTGATTTTCGGCCTGCCCGGTGAGACGCTGGAGAGTTTTGGCGAAGGCTTTGACCGCCTGTACGCCCTGGCGCCGCATGAAATCCAGTTCGGCATTTTGAAACGCCTGCGCGGCACGCCCATCACCCGGCACACGCAAGACTTCGCGATGATCTACGACCCGCAAACGCCGTACACCATCCTGCAAAATTCCACGGTGGATTTTGCAACCATGCAGCGCATCAAGCGTTTTGCGCGCTACTGGGACATGGTCGCCAACTCGGGGCGCTTTTCGCTGGGCCTGAAGCTGCTGCTGACGCCCGGTTCAGCGTTTCACCATTTCCTTGCTTTCAGCGACTGGCTCTGGTCGACCACAGCCAAGACCCATGAGTTTGCGCTGGAAAAACTGGTGGACCTGCTGTTTGACCATCTGACGCAGGTGCGCAGGCTCAATGAGCAAGACGTGCGTGCCGCCTTGTTGGCCGATTACCAGGCCAGCGGCGCGCGGGGGCGGCCGCGCTGCCTGGCGGGTTTGCTGGGCAGCGTCCAGCGCTGGCAGGCATCCGACAAGCGTCTGATGGATAGGCAAACCCGCCATCTCAGCCAGCAGGAAAACCTGCGCGAAGACATTCGCCAGGCCGCTGCGGCTGCTTGATACCGCAAGCGGCACAATACGGCCATGACAACGCCAAGCCAGCACCGCTACTTTTGGGCCGACCTGAAAAGCCCCGACTTTGCCCGCCTGGACCTGGCTCGCACCATCGCCGTGTTGCCGGTGGCGGCCATCGAGCAGCACGGCCCGCATCTGCCGCTTAATGTGGACGCAACGCTGGTCGACGGCGTGGTTGCAGCCACCTTGCCTCATCTGCCGCCTGCCTTGCCGGTACTGTTTTTGCCTACGCAATCGGTAGGTCTGAGCCCCGAACATGTCCGCTTTGGCGGCACGCTCACGCTCAAGGCCGAGACCGTGATTCATCTATGGACCGAGCTGGCCGAATCGGTGGCGCGTAGCGGCGTTAAAAAACTCATGCTGCTCAACTCGCACGGCGGCCAGGTGGGTCTGCTGGATGTGGTGGCACGCGATCTGCGGGCGCGGCTCGACATGCTGGTCTACAGCGTGAACTGGTTCAACCTGCCGCTTGTTGATGCACAAGGCGTTTCTGTTGCGGATTTGTTCAGCGCAGACGAGCATCGCTTTGGCATTCATGCCGGCGAGATTGAAACCTCCATGATGCTGGCGCTCAAGCCAGAGCATGTGGACATGACCCGGGCGCAGGATTTTCATTCGACCTCGCAGGACCGGGCTGCCCAATTCAATATCCTGGGCGACGGCCGCAGTGCCAAGCTGGGATGGCAGATGCAGGACTACAACCCGCAGGGTGCGGTTGGCAATGCGGCTGCCGCGACTACCGAAAAAGGCCAAGCGCTGCTGGCCGCCGCAGGCCGCAACCTGGCCCAGCTCCTGACGGAAATTGACCGGCTTCCCGGTACAACCCTGACCAACAAAACCGCTTTTTGAGGCGCGTTCGCGGCCCTTCTTCCCCATGCGCTTCTACGGGCTTGCGCAAATAACTGTATAAATATACAGTTATGCCGGGAGCTGTGGTGCGCTCCCCTCAAAAAAGGAAACACATGCTCAAGGGAAGTTGCTGCTGCGGCGCCGTTCGTTTCACGCTGGTGGTGCCCCCGGCGATGATGGGCACCTGTCATTGCACACGTTGCCGAAAGGTTGGGGCCAGCACATTTGTATTTGTCAAACGCGAGGCCTTGACGCTGGATGCCGGTGCGGAGTGTATTGCCACCTATGCGCCTGAGTTGCCCTACACGTACACGCGATGCTTTTGCAACAAGTGTGGCACGGCACTTGGCGAGATCAATTCCTCCAGCAAATCTTTTCCCATAGCGGCCAATTGCTTTGACGACGATCTCGGCGCAAAGAATTTATTCCATGAGTTTGTGAGCGAGAAACCAGATTGGTACAGCATTTGCGACGACGCGAAGCAGTTTTCCCATCACCCACACAAGTAGCAGGCCTCCGCGCCCGCACTGTGCTGTGCTGTTGGGTTGAGTAACAGCCAGTCCGCATGGTTCAAAAAGAGCCTGTTGCCGGCCCGAACTTCGCTCAAGCCCCAGGCGCTGACACACACTGGAGCGTCTGGCTGACACATGACCGCGTTGACCGTGACACAGTGACAGGGTTGGCGCTTTGCGCCGCGACCCAAGGAGTTTCCTCATGGCCATTGCCAAACACCTGATTTTCAGCAAACCCTCACCTGCAGCAACGGCTGTGGCCATCCTGCTTGCCGCCAGCCTGACGGCCTGCGGTGATACGTCCAAGGTGGCCCCCGGCGCCGATGTCGGTGCCACGCCCACGCTCCCGGAGCCGGTCAAATCCCTGATTCCCACAGTGAACATTGCCCCCGCCCAAGGCTGGCCTGAAGGCGTGATGCCGCTGCCGATGGCAGGCACCACGGTGACCGCCCTGGCCACCGGCCTCGACCATCCGCGCTGGGTCTACACCCTGCCCAATGGTGACGTGCTGGTGGCCGAAAGCAACAAGCCGCCCAAGCCCGACACCGGTTTCAGCATCAAGGGCTGGGTGATGGGCAAGGTCATGGAAAGGGCTGGCGCCGAGGTGCCCAGCGCCAATCGCATCACCCTGCTGCGCGACGTGGATGGTGACGGCAAGGCGGAAACCCGCACCGTTTTCATGCAGGGCCTGATGTCACCCTTCGGCATGGTTCTGGTCGGCAAGGAGTTGTTCATTGCCAATGCCGACGCGCTGGTCAAGGTGCCGTATGAAGAGGGCCAGACCGCCATCAGCGCCACGCCGGTCAAAGTGGTGGACCTGCCCGCAGGCATCAACCACCACTGGACCAAAAACGTCATTGCCAGCCGCGATGGCAGCAAGCTCTACGTCACCGTGGGCTCGAACAGCAACATCGGTGAAAACGGCATGGACATCGAGGTGGACCGGGCGGCCATTCACGAGGTCGATCCGAAAACCAGCACGCGCCGCCTGTTTGCCTCCGGCCTGCGCAACCCCAATGGCATGGGCTGGGCCAGCGACGGTACGCTGTGGACCGTGGTCAACGAGCGCGACGAGATCGGCAGCGACCTGGTGCCCGACTACCTGACCTCGGTCAAGGACGGCGCGTTTTACGGCTGGCCTTATAGCTACTACGGGCAGACGGTCGATGTGCGCGTGACCCCACCGCGGCCCGACCTGGTGGCCAAGGCAGTGCGGCCCGACTACGCGCTGGGCGCGCATGTGGCCCCGCTCGGCATGGTGTTTTCAGAAGGCAGCAGCTTGCCCGCCGCGCTGGCCAGTGGCGCCTTTGTCGGCGAGCATGGCTCCTGGAACCGCAAGCCGCTCAGCGGCTACAAGGTGGTGTTTGTGCCCTTCACTGCGGGCAAGCCCTCGGGCACGCCCATCGATGTGTTGACCGGGTTTGTCAGCCCCGATGGCAAGGCCTATGGCCGGCCGGTCGGCGTCGCCATGGACAAGCGTGGCGCACTGCTGGTGGCCGACGATGTCGGCAATGTGGTCTGGCGCGTGGCGGGCACGGCTGCCCGGTAGAGCCTTCTGCCTCACGCGCGCCGTGCGCTGCGAGTTATGCGTCAAATAGGGCCCTGGCCCTTTGTGGACAGGCGCCAACAGCTATATTTTTAATAGCAAATCTCCGAAGAACGCGTTAACGCAGGGTGGCCAGATACGCGGCCATGTCATGCGCATGCGCCTCTGTCACGCCCATGTCGGGCATGGCGGTCAGCGGCTTCACCGTTTTCGGCTGGCGTATCCATTGCACCAGGTTGTCCGGCGTGTTGGCCAGCTTGCCGGCGATCAGGCTGCGGCTGGCCAGGCCCTTGAGCGGCGGGCCGACATGGGGCGATGAGCTGGTGATGCCGGGAATGCTGT
>CAZIYA010000255.1:0-5548 GCA_964543355.1 uncultured Polaromonas sp. | reverse complement strand
CCAAAGAAGCATCCTCCAAAAAACCGGCCGCCGCCTCTTCCGGAAAAGCCGCGGGCAAGCCCGCGATCAACCTGACACCCAAGGCTGCCGCCGCGGCTGTGCGTATTGCCGACAACAAAAAAGCGCTGTTCAACTATCACATTGAAGAGCGCTTCGAGGCCGGCATGGTGCTAGAAGGCTGGGAAGTGAAATCTCTGCGCGAAGGCAAGGTGCAGCTCACCGACGGCTACGTCGTGATCCGCAACGGCGAGCTGTTCCTGATCGGCTGCCAGATCAATCCCCTGGGCACGGCCTCCACCCATGTGCGGCCGGACTCGGTGCGCACCAAAAAACTGCTGATGCACAAGGACGAGATCCGGCGCCTGATCGGCAAAATCGAGCAAAAGGGCTTCACCCTGGTGCCACTGAACCTTCACTGGAAGGCAGGCAAGGTCAAGTGCGAGGTGGGCCTGGCCAAGGGCAAAGGCGAACATGACAAGCGCGACACCATCAAGGACCGCGAAGGCAAGCGGGAAGTCGAGCGTGCAATGAAGTCGCGCAGCCGCTGACACCCGCACCGCTGAAGCGCGCAGATTTTTTTTTTGACTGCAGGGAATAAACCGGCCTGCCAGGGTGTTTATCTGTTTGCAGAGATCGTCTGCCTAACTACATCTTCCGGAGCACCTCATGAAATTCCTGATCACCGCCGCCCTCGCAACCACCCTGTTCCTCGGCGGCTGCGCCTCCATGTCCAGCCAGCCTGCCAAAATCGCCGACGGCGTGCTGGTCGGCCCGAACGGCATGACGCTGTACACCTTTGACCGCGATATGACGGGCAGCGGCAAGTCCGTCTGCAACGGCCCCTGCGCCACCAACTGGCCGCCGCTGATGGCAGCCGGGACGGACAAGGCCTCCGGCGACTACACGGTGATCACGCGCGATGACGGCAAGAAACAGTGGGCCATAAAGGGCAAGCCGCTGTATTACTGGATCAAGGACACCAAGGCCGGCGACAAGACCGGCGACGGCGTGCAGAACGTCTGGCACGTGGTCAAACCCTGATTCCAGACCACTGAACGCCCCGGCCCATGGACCGCTCTGAGCTGGTTGCGCAGATCCCGGGGCTGAGGCGTTATGCCCGCGCGCTGACCGGCAACGCCTGGGCCGCCGACGACCTCGTGCAGGACACACTGGAACGCGCCTGCAGCAAATGGCGTCTCTGGACGGCCGGCTCCGATCTGCGGGCCTGGCTGTTCACGCTGATGCATAACCTGTTCATGAACCAGCGGCGCAGCGCAGCGCGCCAGACGCAGGCCGGCCCTGTGCTCGACGTCGATGAGCTGGCCCACACGCTGGCCGCACCCGACGCCCGGCAGGACCAGGCCCTGGACCTGCAGCGTTGCCTGCTCCGGCTGCCGGACGACCAGCGCGCCGTGCTGCTGCTGGTCAGCCTGGAAGACATGAGTTACGAGCAGGTCGCCCGCGTGGTGGGCGTACCCCTGGGCACCGTGATGTCGCGTCTGTCACGGGCACGCAGCCGTCTGCGTGAACTGATGGACAAACCGGCGCAGACCCAGATGACGACGAACAACACCTGGCCTGTTTCCGCCTTGCGGCGCCTCCAATAAATCCACTGCCATGGACTCTTCAAGGACCTCTCCCCTGACCCACGACGAGCTGAATGCGCTGGTCGACGGGCAACTGACGGCCGGGCAGCGGGCAGCGGCACTGGCGCGCGCTGCGAATGATCCCCCGGGCAGTGACACGCTGCAGGCCTGGCAGGACCAGCGCGAGGCACTGCGCGGCCTGCATCGCGAACTGCTGGACGAACCCATTCCTGAAACCCTGCTGGCGACCGTGCAACGCAGCACACGCGAGCCACAAGCGCTGGATCCGTGGTGGCGCTGGGGCGGCATGGCCGCCGGCGTGCTGCTGGCTTTTGCCGTGGGCTGGACGGCGCATGGGCAATTGGGCAGCGCGGCCCCGTATGCCGCGGGCAACGCAGCACGCACCGGCCAGGCCTTTGCACACCAGGCCGCGCTGGCCCATGTCGTGTTTGCACCGGAGGTGCGCCACCCGGTGGAAGTGGGCGCGGCGCAGCAGGAGCATCTGGTGCAGTGGCTGTCCAAACGCCTGGGCAAACCCCTCAAGGTGCCGCTACTGTCCAGCCAGGGTTATGAACTGGTGGGCGGCCGGCTGCTGCCCGGCGATGCCGGCGCCCGTGCACAGTTCATGTTCCAGAACAGCTCGGGCGTGCGCGTGACCCTGTACCTGGGTGCGCTGGATGGCAGTCCCGCGGCAGGCAAGCCGGCCAGCGCGGAAACCGCCTTTCGTTACAGCGCCGACGGCCCGGTCCCGGCGTTTTACTGGACAGACCAGGGTTTCGGCTATGCCCTGAACGGCGCGGTCGCGCGCGAAGAACTGATGCGCCTGGCCGAGCTGGTGTACCAGCAGCTCTAGGAAAGGTCGCGCAATGGATGCGTTTCTGCCGTCCAGGGGCTGGCAAAAAAAGCCTGCACCATTTGCGGCTTGACGTCTTCAATCCGGGCCGGCTGCCACTTCGGCGCGTAGTCCTTGGCGATCGCCAGGGCGCGTATGCCTTCGACCGTCTCGCTCGCAGCGCCTGGCCGCAAGTGAAAGCAGTGGTGGACGATGTCGCGCTCCATGCGCAGATCGTCGCCCAGGCTCATGCTTCGGGCGCGCCGGATCTGCTCCAGCGTGACATGCAGCATCAGCGGTGAACGTTTGCGCAACACGGCGGCGGTTTTCTGCGCCCAGTCATCATCTTTCGCGGCTTCCAGGGCATCGACGATATGCTTCACCCGTGCCAGGGAAAAATATGAATCAAATGGACCGTCAGCCCTTTCCGGACGTTCGTCATCAGCTATCAATTTGGTAGCAATCCATTGATTCACATCTGCTGTTGAGGCCAGCTCCTCCCACAAGGCAGGCAGGTTGGCGGCGGGCAACTGGATATCGGCCAGGCCGTAAGCCAGCGCCTCGGTGGCACCAATCACCGCACCGGTCAGCGCCAGGTACTCCCCCGCACTGCCCGGGCAGCGGCTCAGGAAATAGCCGCCACCGACATCGGGGAACAGTCCGATATTGGTTTCCGGCATGGCCAGCTTGCTGTGTTCGGTCACGATGCGAAGCTTCGCGCCCTGGACACGCGCAGACGGGCTGGCCCGGCCTGCGCCTTCATTCAAACCCAAGGGGTCTGCCGGGGCTCCGCCCTGGCACAGACCCATGCCGCCGCCCATCACCACGCCATCCATGAAGGCGATGTAGGGTTTGGGGTAGTGGTGGATCAGGTGGTTGAGGCGGTATTCCTCGGTAAAAAAAGCATCCAGCGGATCCAGGTCGCCGGCCAGCGCCACCTGGTGGAAGAAGCGGATGTCACCACCGGCGCAGAAACCGCCAAACAGGCTTTCCGGGGTGCCGGGACGCCCGGCCTTGTTGGTGCCCCGGATCGCCACGGCAGCGACGGCAGGGTCATCGCGCCATGTTGTCAGCACTGCCGCGAGGTCGCGCACCATCTGCAGCGACAGCGCATTGAGCGCCTTGGGCCGGTTCAGGGTGATGAAGCCGACCTGCCCGCGCACCTCGGCCAGGATATCGCTGTGGCCGGGTAGGTGTGTTGCCTGGTTCATGCTCTCTGTCTCCAACCCATCAGTTCATTGATCACCAGCGCTCCAATGACCAGCATGCCGCCGGTCAGGACACTTGCAGCAGGCACCTCACCGGCACCCACCCAGGCCAGCAGGATGCCGAAAATGATTTCCAGCAGCGCCAGCAGGGCCATCTCCGGCGCTTTCAGCACGCGGGCACAGACGACCGACAGCACACAGGGAATCGCCAGCTGGACCAGGCCCAGCAGCGCCAGCAAGCCGATGTCATGCGGCGTCGCGGCGAACGGAAAAGCCAGCGGCAAGGTAAGCAGCGAGGAAATCACGGCCCCCACCAGCACGGCCGGCACCAGGTCGATTTTTTCGCCGTGGGCCTGGCTGCGCTGCACCACGGTCCAGTTCACGGCCGCGGCCATGGGCACCAGCAGGGCCACCAGGGTCCCGGCAAACTGCCCTGCACCGCCACCCAGATTGACCTGGCTGCCATGCATCCACGCAATGCCTGCACCGGCCACGGCAATGGCCACCCAGGTCCGTGGCGGAATGCGGTGGCCGATAAACACCCGGGCGATCAGGGCCGTGAGGAAAGGACCCAGCGCCATGGTCACCAGCACATTGGCCACGCTGGTCATCGTCAATGCCAGCATGAAGGCGGTGAACATGATGCTCCAGCAGACACCGGACAGCCACAGGAAGCGGCCGGCCCGCCGGATCCTGGTGAACACCTCCCTGCCCTGGAACAGCGGCAGGATGACCAGCAGCGACAACAGCGTGAAAAAGCTGCGCCAGAAGGTCACCTCAAAACTTTTCGCCGATTCGAGATGGCGCGTCACCACACCCGCAATGGACCACATCAGCGTGATCGCGATCATCAGCAGTACGGCTTTGGAATGCGTGAGTTTCATGATGATGAAAGAAGTTCAGGCGACTGTTTCCGCGTCACTAAAAAGGCCGCTGGAGCAGTAGCGCACAGCGGCCCGGTCTTCAAGCGTTCAGGCCAAGCGTCCCACTGATGGATTTAGTCCAGCAGGGGCCGCGGATCCGGCTTCGCCGGTCCGCAGGCGCAGCGAGCGACCGTGGGAGCAATTACCTTCCAGCGCGCTTGCGCTCGCTCTCTTTCAGGTGGCGCTTGCGCAGGCGAACCGACTTGGGCGTGATCTCGACCAGTTCGTCTTCCTCGATGAACTCGACACCGTACTCCAGCGTCAGCTCGATAGGCGGTGTGATCTTGATCGCGTCTTCCTTGCCGGAAACACGGAAGTTGGTCAGCTGTTTGGTACGCGTGGCGTTGACCACCAGGTCGTTGTCCCGGGAGTGGATGCCGACGATCATGCCTTCATACACCGGGTCGTTGGCACGCACGAACATGCGGCCGCGGTCGTCCAGCTTGCCCAAGGCATAGGTGAAGATTTCACCGTCGTCCATGGAAATCAGCACGCCGTTCTTGCGGCCGCCGATCTCGCCCTTGTGCGGCTCGTAGCTGTCGAAGATGTTGGAGATCAGGCCGGAACCGCGCGTCAGGTTCAGGAACTCGTTGGTGAAACCGATCAGGCCACGCGCCGGGATGCGGTACTCGAGGCGTACGCGGCCACGGCCGTCGGACTCCATGTTGACCAGGTCGCCCTTGCGCTCGCCCAGTGCCTGCATCACGCCACCCTGGTGGGTTTCCTCGATGTCGGCCGTCACCAGCTCGATCGGCTCGTGGCGCACGCCATCAATGTCCTTGTAGACCACGCGCGGCTTGGACACGGCCAGCTCGAAGCCTTCGCGGCGCATGTTTTCCAGCAGGATGGTCAGGTGCAGTTCGCCCCGGCCCATGACTTCAAAAATGCCTTCTTCACCGGTTTCCTTGACGCGCAGGGCCACGTTGTGTTGCAGCTCTTTCTGCAGGCGGTCCCAGATCTGGCGGCTGGTGACGAACTTGCCTTCGCGGCCAGCCAGCG
>CAZIYA010000254.1:0-5548 GCA_964543355.1 uncultured Polaromonas sp. | reverse complement strand
TGGACAGGCGACAGAGGCGAAGCGTCTCGCGAGCCGCGGCCTGCAAGGCCTCGCGCAGTACACGAAGTGACAAGCGTGGGGGCCATATCTTTAGAAGCAGATCCTGAACTCGGTGTGCTGGCCCGGCGTGCTTGCCAGCAGCAGGCGCGCGCCCAATTTCTGCACGTTGGCCTGAACCAGGTCCAGGCCAACACCGCGCCCTGCATGGGCCGACGCCGTGTCGGCTGTCGAAAAACCCGGTTTGAAGATGTGCGCCACGATTTGTTTGTCACTGAAGCTCTGTAGCTGTTCGGCGCTGTACCAGTGCAACTCCTGCAGACGGCTGCGAACCTTGGCCGCATTGAGGCCGGCACCGTCGTCGCGCACGCTCAGTTGCCACTGGCCGCCTTCATCGCGGGCGAGGTTGACCGCCACCTGGCCTTCCGGCGGTTTTCCGGCTGCTGTTCTGGCTGACGGCGCTTCCACACCGTGCACCACCGCATTGCGAACCAGCTGGATGGCCACCTCGCGCAGCAGGTCCAGCTTGTCGGCAGGCAGGTCCGGCGCGCCGTCCATCTGCACGCTGGCGCTGACGCGTTTGCCGCAGGCGCTGCCGACTTCCTCGGCCAGCTGTGTCAGGGTGGTGTGCAGGGCCTGCGGTACGGCCTCGGCCATGGCCTGCGCGGAATCGCCGCCTCTTTTCAGGCTCATGGCCTTGAACGCGGCCACTTTGGACAGCAAATCTTCCAGTGGCAAGGGCAGGGCCAGCAGGGCGTCGCCTGTGGCGGCACCGCTGTCCTTGAGTTTTTGCAACTCGTTTTCAAACTGGTGGGCCAGCGAGGCGAGGATTTCCAGGCCCAGGGAGGAGGCATCTCCCTTGATGGCGTGGATGCGGCGGTAGGCACCATCGACGGCCTTGAGTACCTGGGCCTCCGATGCGGCGGCAGAGGTGCTGCGCAGCAGGTCATTCACTTCGAGCAGCGAGGCTTCAGCGCGCTCAACAAAGCCGCGCATCATGGCCGGGTCGGTCTCAAAGGCCTTGAGCATCATGGACAGCTCTTTTTGCGAGCGCTGCCGCTCGCCACTCAGCTTGGCCTGCAACTCCACTTTCTGGGTGATGTCCTGCACGGTGACCAGCAGGTGGCGCACCGTGTTGCCCTCGTGGACCCGGTTGAAGTGAAAGGACAAATAGCGCTTGCTGTCCTGCCCCATGCGGTTTCTCACGGTCAGTTCCACTTCCGCCAGCGGATTGATGCCCTGGACCAGCTGTTCCTTGACGTGAGGGGAAAAGAGCAGTTCGACATAGTCGCGCGCATCGGTGAGGGCTTTGGGCGATACCAGCGTGGACAGGACCTCGAAGAAGTTCTGCCCGGCAACCAGCGTCTTGCCGAACAGCGCATGGGTCGAGCGCGAAAGCTGGGAGCCCAGCCGGTGTTCGGGCGTGAGCAGGAACAGGCCCTCGCGCACACTGCTGAGAATCTCCCGGTTCTCTTCGGTGGCGGCTTCGATTGCCGCATCCGAAGTGTTCAGGCGGCGCAGGAACTTGAAGAGAATGAAGGCGAAGTTCAGCAGCGCCAGGACAATGCCGACGGTCTGCACCATGCGCAGCGCGGTTGCACGGTCAGACGCCACGGCTTCCAGCGCGGTGGTCAGCTCGTTCATCAGGCCAAGCAGCTTCAGGTTGTTGGCCTTGGCGTAGTTCACCGCCTCCTGCAATTGCTGGTCCGAGGCCGTGCCGGCGAGCACCGGCACCAGTTTTTCCTGGTAGGGCGTCCAGATGTCCTGCGCCTTTTTCAGGATGTCCAGCGCCTTGTCGCCTTCGGCCGCCCGCAGGAAAACAGGCTTGCTGTCGCCGCCCGGCACGGTGGCGCCACTCTGGAAACCCTTGAGCGACACGTCGAACAGCCGCACTGCGCTTTTCAGCTCTTCCAGCTCCTTGTCGGCGGGCAGGCCTTTGCTGTGCGCCGCATCCACCGCCAGCAGGGATTTGGCCGTGCGCTGGGACAGCATCCGCTGACGGCCGGACAGGTTGACGCCCAACGCATCTTCGGCAATCTGGAAGGAGGTGTAGAAATTCAGGACCAGGACACCCAGGTCGAACAGCAGGAACAGTGCCACCGCAATGATGATCTCGCGGTATTTGCCGAAGGAAGCCATGCCGTGCGTGCGCCGTGGCCGCGTGTGCGGCGACGAAGATGAGGCGGCCGCCAGGGACGGGCCATTGGCAGGTAAAACAGCGGACATGAGCGTCTTTCGTTGCTAAAAAATGCGGGTCGGTCCGGCCCCGCCCCCGGATCAGGCGGCTTGGCCGGAATGGCTTGGGCGAGCGCCTGGCGCCGGCCTCACGATGGCTCCGCTGCCCTGTGCGCTTCGACCATCACGCCGGAGAGCGTGCCGTAAGCGGCGGTCCAGGCCTCGCGCACCTCGGGCGTGAAGTCCTTGCCCAGACCCTGGGACAGCGTATCCAGCAGCGCGTTGCCGACGACGGGGTAATGCTCCGGTCGGGCGCCATAGGCCACGTGGCGCTGGGCCAGTTTCTGTGCAGCCGGCACGATCACCTCCAGCTGCGTCAAGCCGTTCACCACGGTGGCCAGCATGGTCATCAGCTTGCGGCCCTGTTCGGCCATGTCACCCCTGAACAGCGGCCGCACCTGGGGCGCAAGTTCGAACAGGCGGGCATAAAACAGTACCGCGGCCTGCTCCGAAATGGGGGCGACCTTGGCGAAGCTGCTCTGGACGAGTTCAATTTGCTGGGGTGTCATCGTGGACCCTTCCCGTTTTCAGTGCCTGCCCTCAGGCAGCTTTTTCCACATGGCCCTGGCGGGTGTAGAGGAAGTCGATCACGGACTTGCGGTAACCGAGGTAACGGACATCTTCGGCCAGCGCCACGCGGGAGCGTGGTCGTGGCAGGTCCACCTTCAGCACTTCGCCGATGGTGGCGGCCGGGCCGTTGGTCATCATGATGATTCGGTCCGACAGAAGCACCGCTTCGTCGACATCGTGGGTGACCATGACCACCGTGCTTTGCGTGGTGGCGACGATCTGCAGCAACTCGTCCTGCAGCTTGGCGCGTGTCAACGCGTCCAGTGCGCCGAAAGGTTCGTCCAGCAGCAGCACCTTGGGTTCCATGCACAGCGCGCGGGCAATGCCGACCCGCTGCTTCATGCCGCCCGAGATTTCGCCGGGGCGCTTTTGCGCCGCGGCGCTCAAGCCCACCATGGCCAGGGCCGCCTCGGTGCGGGCCTTCAGCTGCGTCCGGTTTTCGGTGGCACCGAAAACACGCTCGACCGCGAGGTAGACGTTTTCATGGCAGGTCAGCCAGGGTAGCAGCGAATGGTTCTGGAACACCACTGCGCGTTCCGGGCCGGGGCCGGAAATTTCACGGTTGGCGCAAAGCAGGGCGCCTTGCGTCGGTGTCGTCAGGCCGGCGATCAGGTTGAGCAGCGTGGACTTGCCGCAGCCCGAGTGGCCGATCAGCGCAACGAACTCGCCCTTGGCCACCGTCAGGTTGATGTTCTGCAGCGCGCAGAACGGCCCCTTGCGCGTTTTGAAGGTCTGCTCGACGCCCTGGATCTCGATGTATTTGGTGGTCATGGACATGTTCATGAAAATTCTCCTTGGATCGTTTCAACGGGCCTGCCGGTCGCGACGGCAGGCTTCGGTGCGGACGGAAATTACGTCTTTACTTCTTCGAAGGTAAAGGCCGTGGCCAGCTTGATCAGTGCGAACTCCAGCACCAGTCCGACCATGCCGATGACAAAAATCGCGATGATGATGTTGGTGACGTTGAGGTTGTTCCACTCGTCCCAGACCCAGAAACCGATGCCCACGCCACCGGTCAGCATCTCGGCGGCCACGATCACCAGCCAGGCCGTGCCGACGGCCAGGCGCACGCCGGTGAGCATGTAGGGAAGCACGGCGGGGAAGAGGATCTTGGTGAAAATCTTCCACTCGCTGAGGTTGAGCACGCGCGCGACGTTCATGTAGTCCTGCGGCACACGCTGCACACCGACTGCGGTGTTGATGATCATGGGCCAGATCGAACAGATGAAGATGGTCCAGATGGCAGCCGGGTTGGCGCCCTTGAACACCAGCAGGCCGATCGGCAGCCAGGCCAGCGGCGACACCGGCCGCAGCAGGCTGATCAGCGGGTTGAACATGCGGCTCAGGAAAGTGAAGCGTCCGATCATGAATCCGGCAGGAATGCCAACGGCCGCCGCCATGCCGAAGCCGATGGCCACGCGCTGCAGCGAGGAGAGCACGTTCCAGCCCACGCCCTGGTCGTTCGGCCCCTTGCTGTAGAACGGGTCGCTGAACACGTCCAGTGCCTGGCGGAAGGTCTCGGCCGGCGAGGGAATGCTTTTGCCCGTGGACACGGACACCAGTTCCCAAAAACCAACCAGCAGGCCCAGCCCGAGCACGGGCGGCAGCACCGCCATCCACACGCCGCGCCAGTCAAAAGGCATTTTTACGGCGCTGGCCTGGCTCACCGGAGCTGGGCTGTTTCTGGCTGCAGACCTTGCTGGGTCTGCACTGGCCGCTATGGTATTGGTAGCGGGCTTGACCGTGCCCGGCGTTGAGGACGACGCGGCGACGGGCGCCTCGTCGAAGGGTGTGTGAAAAACAGCGCTGACCATGGTGTGTTTCCCTTCTTCAGACTGGCCGCCGCAGCAGCGTACGGGTTAATCGGGTTAATCGGGTTATATGGCTGCGGCAGCCGAAAGTGTTCGCTCGGGCGCCGATCCCCAGCAAGCCGGGGCCCCTCGTCGCGCGGCTCACGCTTGTTGCCTCTGTGGCAGCTTGCTTTTTGAAGCTGCCTGGTGTCGGCAACTGAAAGCACTCTCCGGGGCGTCGATCCCCAGCAAAGCTGGGGCCCCTCGCCGCGCCGTTCACGCTTTCACCTTGAAACCGTCGGCGTATTTCTTCGGGTCCTTGCCATCCCAGACCACACCGTCAATCATCTTGCTGGTGCGCATCAGGTCTTTGGGAACTGGCGTTTTGCTGGCGGCGGCGGCGTCCTTGTAGATGTCGATGTGGTTGACCTGCTTGGCAATTCCGAGGTAGTCCGGGTGATCCTTGATCAGACCCCAGCGCTTGTGCTGCGTCAGGAACCACATGCCATCGGACAGGTAGGGGAAGTTGGCCGCGCCGTCGTTGTAGAACTTCATGTGGTTGGGGTCGTCCCAGGTCTTGCCCAGGCCGTTCTGGTAGCGGCCCAGGATGCGCTGGTTGATGGCGTCCACGCTGGTGTTCACGTAACTCTTGTCGGCCACCGTCTCGGCCATCTTCATCTTGTTCTGCAGGCCGGAGTCGATCCAGCGGCCGGCTTCCAGGATGGCGGCCGTGACGGCGCGTGCGGTGTTGGGGTACTTCTTGACGAACTCGGCCGTGGTGCCCAGGGTTTTTTCCGGATGGTCTTTCCAGATGTCCTGGGTGGTCACGGCGGTGATGCCGATGCCGTCCATGATGGCGCGGTGGCCCCAGGGTTCACCCACACAGAAGCCGTCCATGTTGCCCACGCGCATGTTCGCCACCATCTGCGGCGGCGGCACCACGATGGCCCGGGCGT
>CAZIYA010000253.1:0-5575 GCA_964543355.1 uncultured Polaromonas sp. | reverse complement strand
CCTGCCCCGGACTTGATCCGGGGTCCGGCATGACAAACGGTGATGCTGTTGTCATTCCGGCGCAGGCCCGAATCCATCCCCGCATCCGGCTCCCGTACCCGCTCCCCTTCTGGCTGCGCCGAGGAGCGGAGGTCCAGTCGGATCAGGGCGAGCGATTGTCTGAGCGTAGCGAGTTCGAGCTCGACCCCGGCTGGACCGAGCACCGCAGGTTGCCCCGGAGCGCAGCGCAGGGGACGCAGGCAGCGGGGTCGCCTTTTCTTTGCTTACTTTATTTTGGCGAAGCAAAAGAAAGTGAGTAGCCGCCGGGCTACCCCCGGCTTGTTGGCAAACTACAACCGCAGGAATAGAACAAGGCTTCGAGGCTCAGACTTCCACCGGAAACCGCTGCGAAGCGATCTCCAGCAAACCGTCAAAAATCAACCCTTCAACCAGTTCGAACTTGACCGACATGCTCGGTCCCATCTTCCAACCCGCACCACCCGTCATGATGCACTCCGGCGCTTCGCCGCAATGCCGCGTGGTGTTTTCCACCATGCGCTGCACCGCGCCGGCAATCGCAAAAGTGCCGCCGCTGGTGAGGGCGTCGCTGGTGTTGGTGGGAAAGTCTTTCACTTCACCCGTCGGCACATGCAGGCCGGCCGTGCCCGACTCCAGGGCGCGCAGCATGATGCCGTGGCCGGGAAGAATGATGCCGCCGAGGAATTTTCCGGAGGCGTCGATCGCCTCGACCGTGACCGCCGTGCCGACCATCACCACGACACAGGGTTTCTTGATGCCTCGCGCGAGCAGGCGGTGCCGCGCGCCTATCATCGCCACCCAGCGGTCGGCGCCGAGGCGAGCCGGGTGGTCGTAGCCATTGGTCACGCCGGCTTCCTGGGCGCTGGGCACGACCCAGCGCGGTGCCACATCCCAGAACTCCATTTGTTCTTCCACGCGGCGCTTGACAGCGTCGCCGGCCACGATGCAGCCCAGAATCAGCGAGGGCGCGGGCAGGTCACACCATTCTTCATCGGCGAGTTTGTCGATGTTTTCCAGAAAGACCGCGCCATGGGCCAGCAAGGGGGAACCGGCCGCGGGGGCCGCGTAATGCGCCCACTTCAGCCGGGTGTTGCCCACGTCGAGTGCTAGAAAAGTCATGCCACCCGATTATGAACAGCTTCTGGTACCCGGGAAGCCGGCAGGCCTAGAGGTTTTCCCCCGGAAGGCGCCGGAGAAACGCCGGTGCGCTCAGAGCGGCGGTGCGACGGGCCGCTTGAAGTCCACACCAGCCGGCCGCGCCGCTTCATAGGCGCGCGAGGCGCGCAGCACCAGTGTGTCACCAAACATCGGCCCGACAAACTGCAGGCCAACGGGCAGGCCCGCCGCCGTCAGGCCACAAGGCACCGTGCTGGCCGGCTGCTGGGTCAGGTTGAAGGGATAGGAAAACGGTGTCCAGCCCAGCATGGCTGCCGGGTCCATGGGCGTATGGCCGGCGGGCCGCGCCTCGAAGGCGGGCACGGCCACACTGGGGGTGACCAGCAGGTCAAAACGCAACATGAACTGGCGCATGTGGCTGCCCAGTGCGCCGCGCTGCAGGTGCAGGCGCTGGATATCGAGCAGGCTGAGCTTTTCACCGAGCAGCGCCTCGGCGCGGAAGTCGGGGTCGGTCAGCGCCTGTTGCGCGGGTGTGAGCGTGTTCCATACCGTCCAGGCTCCGGCAAACCACAGGCCGGTGGTGATCTCCAGCGGGTCTTCAAAACCCGGGTCGATCTGCTCGACATGCGCGCCAAGCTCTGCCAGCAGCGCAACCGCCTTCGCCACCGACCGGGCGACTTCGGGATGCACATTGCGCGCATAACCCAGCGCCGGCGACCAGGCGATGCGCAGGCCGCGTATGCCGTCTTCCAGCCCCTGCAGATAGTCGCTGCCGTCGGGCGGCAGCGAGGTCCAGTCCCGGGCATCGGGCTTTTTCAGCACATTCATCATGAGCGTCGCATCGCGCACGCAGCGGCTGTGCGGACCCAGGTGGGCCACCGAGCCGAAGGGCGACAGCGGGTAGGCCGGCACGCGGCCGAAGCTGGGCTTGAGGCCGAAGTTGCCGCAGAAAGCTGCCGGAATGCGCACCGAGCCGGCGCCGTCTGTTCCCACGGCCAGCGGCCCCATGCCCGACGCCACGGCCGCTGCCGCGCCACCGGAAGATCCGCCCGGGGTTTTGCTGACATCCCAGGGGTTGCGCGTGATGCCGGTGCGCGGTGAATTGGTTTCGCCCTTGCAGCCAAATTCAGGCGTGTTGGTTTTGCCGAGGATCACGGCACCGGCTTCGCGCAGCCGCGCTGTCGCCGGTGCGTCCACCTCCCAGGGTTGGTTGGTATCCACCGTGTGGCTGCCGCGCAGGGTCGACATGCCGCGCGTGAGGATCAGGTCCTTGATCGAGACCGGCACGCCGTCGAGTTCGCCGCAGGGCGCACCGCCCTGCCGAAACTTTTGCCAGCGCGCCTCGCTGTCCCGGGCACTTTGCAGCGCGGACTCCTGCGCCACCAGGCAAAAGGCGTTGAGGGCGGGATTGAGCGCATCAATGCGCGCCAGCACGGCGCGGGTGGCTTCGACCGGTGAGGCCTGGCCGCTTTTATACAGCTGCAGCAACTCGGTTGCGGTGCAGTCGGCCAGACCGGGCAAGGTGGGGGAAGGGGTCATCAGCTACTCCAGTCGTTGCTTCGTCCGGACGACCCGTGCTTCAAGGACGGCGCCGGATCGAATTGGGCAGGTTTTTCCAGGGCAAGTCGGCCGGATCGGCCGCCATCGGCCCCGCGGCTTTTGCAATCAGGATGTCGGTCGCGGCATTTTCCACCAGCGGCGTGAAGTCCGCGCGGAAGTGGTTGGAGCTTTTGACGATGATGATTTTCATCGCCTCCGGCGTGATGCCGACCATGCGGAACAGCTCGCGGTCCAGCATCTGCTTCTTGCCGCTGGCCACGGCCACCAGCACGCCATCGATCTCCAGGCAGGCACAGGGCCCCAGGTGCACGGTCAGCCCGGTCATCATCAGTCCCTTGAGCGTGACCTTGCCGTCGTGGACAGCACGCACGATGAAACGGCCGCTGACCGGCGGATCGCTCGGCTGCCCAGTGAAGGTGGGAACAGCTTTGCCAAGAGTCGTGGAAATCGTCGCACCCACGCCGGCCGCCACAGCCATCGCTGCCGCCTCGGGGTCGAACATCAGGCCCAGCGCCACCTGGCCCGGAAAGCGCCGGCCGGCGCCTTGCTGCAGCAATGCGTGCAGCAGGCCGGTCGTGTTGCTGTCGCCGCCGGCGCCGGGGTTGTCCTGGGTGTCGGCCATCACCACGGGTTTGCTGCGGTTCGAAGCCAGCGCCACGGCATGGGCCACGGCATCAAGAGCGTCCAGCGTGCTGAGCCGCCATTGCGAGGGCTCGAACACGCGATCGGCCAGGCGCTGCACGGCCTGCTCCGCATGTTCGCCGTAGCCCCAGACCATGGGCGCACACTCCGCAAAATCTGCGGCCGGGAACGCCATGCAAAAACTCAGCACCGAACCGAAGTCGCGGTCCAGGCTCAGGAGTTCTTCGTAAATGCTTTTGGCCGGTTCCATCCAGGTGCTTTGGGCATTGAGCGGGATCAGGAAGGGCAGTCGCCGGAAATGCAGCGGCTCACGCCGCCCGAGCTTGAGCCAGCGCGCCAGCAACTGTGCCGCCAGCTCGCCGGTGGCGGCCATGTCCACGTGGGGGTAGCTGCGGTAAGACACCAGTGCATCCGCTTCCTGCAGCATGCGCCGCGTGACATTGGCATGCAGATCCAGGCTCGCCACGATGGGCAGGTCGGCACCCACCACGCGGCGTATGCGTGCGAGCAATTCGCCCTCTGTATCGTCCACATGCTCGGCCACGGCCGCGCCGTGCAGGTCGAGGTACACCGCGTCGAAACCGCCCTTGTGCACGTCGGCGAGGATGGACGCACTGATGCGTTCGAACGCGTCTTCGGTCACATACGACGAAGGAATCGCGCCGCACCAGCTGCTGGGCACAAGCTGCCACCCCATGGTCCGTGCCGCCTCGATGAAGCCGCCTATGGGGATATTGATGCCGGCGAGCTTGTCCAGCATGGCCTGGCCATGAATGAAGGCAGGAAAGGAGTCGCCCCGGTTGAATGCCGCCCAGTCGGCCATGGTGGGAGCGAAGGTGTTGGTTTCATGCTGGTAGCCAGCAACAAGGACTTTCAGGCTTTTCAAGACAGGGCTCCGGGAGCGGCGGCGAGCAGCCGCCTGGTGTAGTCATGCTGCGGGCGGGCATAGAGTTCGGCGGTTGCGCCTTCCTCCACAATTTCTCCCTGGTGCATGACGATGACACGGTCGCACAGCTGGGCCGCGACCCGCAGATCATGGGTGATGAAAAGCATGCCCAGGCCGAATTCAGCCTGGATCTCACGCAGCAGTTTCAGGATCTGTGCCTGCACACTCACATCGAGCGCGCTGACGGCTTCGTCGGCTACCAGCACGCGCGGCCTGCAGGCCAGCGCACGGGCAATCGCAATGCGCTGGCGCTGCCCGCCCGAGAACTGGCTGGGGTAACGCTGCAGGCCTTCGGCCGGCAGCCGGACCTTGTCCATCAAACTGGCTGCAAGCGCCGTAGCTTCTGCGCGGCTAGCTCCGAAATTAATAGCGCCTTCGATGATGGAATCACCCACCTTGCGGCGCGGATTGAGTGAGCGGTTGGGGTCCTGGAACACCACCTGCACCTGGCTGCGCAAAGGACGGAGCCGGCCTTCATTGAATCGGGCAACGTCGATCAGGTTCTCATCCCCTGACGACACATTCTGGCGCCACAAGACCTGCCCGTCGGTCGGATCAATCAACCTGATCAGGCAGCGCGCCAGCGTTGACTTGCCCGAGCCGGATTCGCCGACAATGCCCACGGTTTCCCCGGCGGATACGGCCACCGATGCCGCCTTCAGGGCATGGGTGAAACGGCTGCGGCCCAGCCAGTCGCGGGCACTGTAGGTCTTGCTGACCTCCTGGCCGCGCAGCAGCGGCGAACCCTGAGGCGCCGGGCGGGCTGGCGGCGGCGTCATGCTGGGCACTGCAGCCAGAAGCGCCTTGGTGTAGTCGGCGCGGGGTGATTGCAGCACTGCATCACGCGTGCCGTATTCGACCGCCTGGCCCTGGTGCATGACCAGCACGTCGTCGGCAATCTCGGCCACCACGCCCATGTCGTGCGTGATGAACAGCACCGCACAGGCCTGGCGCCGGCCGCTGGACCGGTCTTCCTGCAGCTCCTCGATCAGCCTGAGTATTTCTTTCTGCGTGGTGACGTCGAGCGCGGTGGTGGGCTCGTCGCAGATCAGCAGGGCCGGCTGCAAAATGACAGCCATGGCAATCACGATGCGCTGGCGTTGCCCACCCGACAGCTGATGCGGGTAGCTGCGCATCATGCGTTCGGGCTCCGGCAGCTTGACGCGCCGCAGGATATCCAGCACCGCTTCGCTGCGCCGCTTCGCGCCCCAGTCGGTGTGCTGTTGCAGCAACTCGTCAATCTGGTCGCCGCAGGTCATGACCCGGTTCAGCGCCGTCATCGGCTCCTGAAAC
>CAZIYA010000252.1:0-5616 GCA_964543355.1 uncultured Polaromonas sp. | reverse complement strand
AAATGCTGGATCAAACCAAGTGTCACTCTGGCTCAAACCAAACGGCGCGCTACTGGCGCGCGACGGCCGCCGCGGAAAAGTGGGACAGGCCCATCTTGCGGCAGGTGTGCGCCACAAAAATCGCCGAAGCCCGGCGGGTATCCGCGCTGGCCGGAAAACTTTCGGCCACGTCCACCTTGCAACGGAAACGGCGAGTGAATTCCGGATCGCTCTCCTGCAGGAGGTAGTACTCCTCGACGGATCCGATCAGGATGATCTTGACATCCGCATCGACGGGTTCCGGCTCCAGTGCCACGGCGGCCATGGGCGAATAGGTCATGCCGGACTCCTCGATCTGCACGCGGCCGCTGCGCAGGAAGCGGCGCAGCTTTTCCCACACCAGGTCATCGGCCAGCAGATCATGCAGGTGCAGCATCAGGAAGCCGCCGTTCGCCTTGAGCAGGCTGCCCGCGCGTATGCGCGAGAAATCCGTGACCCGCACATCGTTATCGGACTGGTACTCGATGCTGCCAAACAGCCTGCGCAGCAGGGGGTTGTCCTCGACCATCACCGGCGCGCCGTTCAGGCTGTGGTTGTCCACCACCAGGTTGACCCGGTAACGGCCCAGCACGGCGGCCAGTGCCTCAAGCCGGACTTCCTCGTCGGTGTCTCCCGCCTGGAACAGCTCCAGGTTTTCGAGCACATCGTGCATGACCAGTTCCAGGTAGTTGCCCAGCTTGACCGAGTCCTTGATCTGTTTGCGCAGCTCGTTGCGGATCTCCTGCAGCTCGTGCTCCAGCATCGGTTTGATCATCTGGCGGCGCAGGGCCGCCAGGCCTTCGTGCAGGACCCGTTCCATGGACCGGGTCTTGTCGAGAAAACGGGCAATTTCCGCACGCAGCTCCTGTTCGGCGCGGTCAATCTCCACACGCCTCTCCTTCGGCAGGGCCAGCGCCTCGCTTTCAGTCAAGGCCCGGCCCTTGTCGTCCCTCAGGGTGAAGACCAGGTGACCCGCCTCGCGAAACAATGAAAAGCTCCGGGTTTCGGCAAACGCATCCAGTTCCGCGTAGGCCGGGTCCTCTTCCGCCTTGTAACTTTTTTCGATGCGCTCGCTTTCCGTGCGGAAATCCTGATCCGCCAGGCGTTGGGGAATTTCCGCCTGAAGCGTTTTGGTCAACTGCAGCATCAGCTGGCGCAGCAGCCGGCCCTGCCCTGCGGGCATGCGCAAGGCCCGGGGCCGCTCCGGGGCATCAAAATTGTGGAGATAACACAAATCAGGGGGCACCGGCCGGCTGGCCGCCGCCGTCTGCATCATTTTCAGCAGCAGGGTTGATCTTCCCGTGCCCACCTCGCCCAGCACGAAAAGGTTGTAGTCGGGCTGCGCCATCGCCAGGCCAAAGCGGGCCGCGGTTTCGGCACGCTCCTGGCCGATCCACTGCATCGGTTGGTCCAACAAGTCGGACGTGTCCGCAAATCCCAAAAGCCCGGGGTCGATGACAAGACGGAGATCGGCGGGAGGGACTTTGGCGACAGGCATGGTTCTGGCAAGGTAGAGGAATTTCCGGATTTTGCGCTCAGCTGACCAACTGGCGCATCCAGTCCGGCAACATGCTGGCTTTCTGGGTCGGAAAGTTGACCCAGATCGTCGTGGCACCGCCGGCCGCGTAAATCACACCGGGCTGGTCCGCGCGCTCCATCGTGCCCCAGCTCTCGAACGTGGTGCGGCCGGGATCGCTGACATACATCTTCACCCGCACATCGCCCGGGTATTCGAGTTGTTTGTAGAAATTGCAAAACGCATTGACGATCACCGGGCCTTCTCCTTTCGGATCGGGCACGCAGCCGATGGAATGCATCCAGTCGATGCGGGCCGTCTCCAGGTACCGGAAATAACTCGCGTTGTTGACATGGCCCATGGCATCCATGTCGCCCCAGCGGATGGGAATGTTCATTTCAAAAACCAGTTTTTTCTTCTCGGGAATTTCAATTTTCATGGCGGTGCCTGAAGTCGGAAAATAATGAAGGAATGATGATCGGCAGACAGGTACTCAGCGATGCGCCCGTATGGAAACGAGAATGCCCAGCGTAAACAACACGCAGGCGGCGAGCTGCGCCTGGGTAGGCCAGTGGCCGTCCCATGCGAAGGAATAAAGCAGCGCAAAAATTGTTTCACTGACGATGAGCTGCCCGCACAGGCTGGCGCTCAGGCGCTGGCTGGCCATGTTCCACAATATCGTGGCCAGCCAGGTGGAGCCCACACCGGCAAGCACACAAAGCAGCACAAAGGTCCCGCGGTCTTCACGTACTGTCATGGCATGAAAGTCCGAGCCTGCCACCGCCCACATCAGCAACGCACCCAGGCCGGTGGCAATGCCCAGCCAGTTCGCCCAGTCGGTGGCATTGACTTCCGGGTGCCGCTTGAGCCACGCAGAATTGAGAATGGCAAAAGCGGTCCAGCACGCGAGCGAGGCCGTGACAAACAGCATGCCGCGCCAGAAATGCGTGGCCGTCTCCTGGCCCGCCTCATGCGTGGAGCCCATCATGAGTGCCAGTCCAGCCAGCGTGAGGGCCAGCCCCGGCAGCAGTGAGGCCCAGCGCAGGCCGCGCGGCTTGCCCAACAGCATGACCCAGAGTGGAATGGTGCCAATGACCAGCGAGGGCACCTCGGTGCCTGCATCGCGAATGGCCAGCACCAGCAGCAGGTAGTAACCGCTGAAGCCCAGCACACTCATGACCAGCGCCGTACCTGCCTGGCGCAGGCTGGGCAAGCGCCTGCTGCGCCAGCCTGCCAGCATCACCAGCGCAGCGACGAGGCCATAGATGGCAAAACGGCCCGCCATCAGGTCCACCGACGAAAACCCGCCGGCGCCCATGTCGACCATGCGGGGCGCCACAAAAACCAGGCCCCACAGCGCTCCCGCCGCGAGCCCGGCCAAAATGCCGGTGAGCATTCGTCAGGCGGTGTGCGCGGTGGCCACCAGGCGCAGACCGAGCAGCCCCATGGCGCCGGCGGCCGTACGGTCTACCGCAGCCTTGCTGCGCAGGTAGGCCGCGCGCGGCATTGCAGAAGACAGGACCACAGCCACCACGGCATACCAGCCGGTTTCCATCACGAGCACGCCCGCGAGCACCAGCAGCGCTGCAGGCAATGGAAACTGTGCGGGCAGCAAGGCAGCGAACACGCTGCTGTAAACCACCACGATCTTCGGGTTGCTCAACTGCGTCACCAGTCCCTGGCGAAACGATTGGAAGACTGTGCGACGCAAGACGCCCTTGTCGTCGCCGCTCATTTCGAGCGGCTGGCGCACACCTCGCCAGATATTGAAGGCGATCCACATCAGGTACAGGCCGCCCACGACCTTGAGCGCCATGTAGACGCCGGGCAAGGCCGCGAGCAGCGCCTGCAGCCCGGCGAGCGCCAATGCCGCAAACATCAGTGCGCCCAGGCCCATGCCCACCGCAGCGGCCAGGCCATCGGTGCGCGAACGCGACACCGCAATGCGCGCGACCTGCACAAAACTGGGGCCGGGGCTGACAACGCCCGCGAGCAAGGCCAGGAAGATGAGGCCTATCGGGCCGAGGTAAGGCACTACGGAATCCATGTTCTTCTCCGGAATGAATGGTGTTGTATGTTGTATGGAATCGGTTCAGACGCCAAAGCCGTCGTCAGCGGCAATCACCGCGCCGTTGACGAAATGGCTCTGGCCGCTGGCCAGCATCACCAGCAACGCGTCCAGGTCCTCCGGCTTGCCGATGCGCTTGCGCGGCAACATCTGCACCAGCTTCTGGCCCTGCTCGGTCTGCCAGTGGTGGTGGTTGATCTCTGTGTCGATGTAGCCCGGGCAGATGGCATTGACGTTGATGCCGAACTTTCCCCACTCCAGCGCCATGGCCTTGGTCATTTGCACCACGGCTGCCTTGCTCATGCAGTACACCCCGATCTGCGGCAACACGCGAAGGCCCGCCATCGACGCGATGTTGATGATGCGTCCGCCGGAAAAGGTACCGGGCGCCATGCCGCGCGAACGTGCGAGCATGCGCTTGCCGACTTCCTGGGCAACAAAAAAAGCCCCTTTGACATTGGTGCCGAAGATGAAGTCGTAGTCCTCTTCGCTCACGTCCTGGATGCGCTGCGTGGTGCTCACGCCCGAATTGTTGACCAGGATGTCGATGGGTCCGACCTCGGTCTCCGCGTGGGCAACCGCTGACTTGATGCTGGCATGGTCCGTCACATCCAGCATGACCACGTGGGCATCGCCGCCTTCGGCTTCGATTTGCGCGCGCAAGGCCTTGAGCTTGTCCATCCTGCGGCTGGCCAACACCACCGCAGCGCCGGCACTGCTCAAGGTCCTGGCGAACTGCGCACCGAGTCCACCCGATGCACCGGTCACGAGTGCGACACGTCCTGAAAGATCCAGGCTGTAGGCCATTAGAGGCTCCTCTCAATAAAAGTGTACGAATGCGAACGGTCGTTCGATGCACAGGATTCACGACATAAAATCAGGAGCGATACCTGCGGCCGTTACCCAAGGGCCACCGTTCCTGAAAATCATTATCAGCGAGTCCACGATGAACAACCAAGAAATACTGGCCCAGTTCGGCCCCCGCGAAGCAATGGAATACGACGTGGTCGTTGTCGGGGGCGGCCCCGGCGGTCTCGCCACTGCGATTCGGCTGAAACAGCTGGCCGCCGAAAAAGGCACGGAACTTTCCGTGGTGGTGCTCGAAAAAGGCTCCGAGCCCGGCGCGCACATTCTCTCCGGCGCGGTCATGGACCCGAAGGCCCTCACCGAGCTGATTCCGGACTGGAAAGAACTCGGAGCCCCGCTCAACCAGCCCGTGACCGGCGACGAGGTGCTGTTCCTCAGTGAAACGGGCGCAACCAAAACCCCGGCTTTTTTCGTGCCCGAATGTTTTCACAACGAAGGCAATTACGTGGTCAGCCTCGGCAATGTGGTGCGCTGGATGGCGCAGCAGGCCGAGAACCTGGGGGTGGAAATTTTCCCCGGCTTCGCCGCAGCCGAAGTGCTTTACAACGACAACGGCTCCGTCAAGGGCGTGGCCACCGGCAACCTGGGTGTCGGCAAGGACGGCCAGCCGAGCGACCATTTCCAGCTTGGCATGGAACTGCACGGCAAGTACACCATCTTTGCCGAAGGTGCGCGCGGCCACCTGGGCCGCCAGCTGATGGCGCAGTTCAAGCTCAACGAGGGCAAGGACCCGCAGGCCTACGCGCTGGGCGTCAAGGAACTCTGGGAAATCGATCCGGCCAGACACAAACCCGGCCTGGTCGTGCATACCGCCGGCTGGCCCATGGACAGCCAGACCTATGGCGGCGGCTTCATGTACCACCTGGAAGACAACAAGGTCACGTTGGGCCTGGTGGTCGGCCTGGACTACAGCAACCCCTGGCTCAGCCCGTTTGAGGAAATGCAGCGCTGGAAGACGCACCCCAGCATCAAGGCCTACCTTGAAGGTGGCAAACGCATCAGCTACGGCGCACGTGCCATCACGGCCGGCGGCATGGTCAGCCTGCCCAAAACCGTGTTCCCCGGCGGGGCATTGATAGGCTGCGAAGCCGGCTATCTCAATGCCGCGCGCATCAAGGGCAGCCACGCCGCCATCAAGACCGGCATG
>CAZIYA010000251.1:0-5657 GCA_964543355.1 uncultured Polaromonas sp. | reverse complement strand
GCTGCGCCTGCGGGCCGGCAAAGCCGGACCCGCGGCCCCTGCTGGTCAAAACGGGGGCGGGGACAACCGCTCAGCTGTGGCTTTTTGCCGCAAGCGCCTGTGCGCAGGCGTGGGCGCTGGCCCAGGCCCACTGGAAGTTGTAACCGCCCAGCCAGCCGGTCACGTCCACCACTTCGCCAATGAAATACAGGCCCAGCTGCTTCGACTCCATGGTCTGGGACGACAGATCCCGGGTATCGACGCCGCCCAGCGTCACTTCAGCCTTTTTGTAGCCTTCGGTGCCGGTGGGCACCAGCTGCCAGTCGGTCAGCCGGTCCGCCAGCGTCGTCAGGGCCTTGTCGGTGGCTTCGCTGACGGGTTTTTGCCAGACCGGGTCGCGGCTGACCCAGGCGTCGGCCAGGCGGCTGGGCACCAGGCTGGCCAGTTCGTTGGCGATCAGTTTTTTCGAGCTGGCCTTGGCGCGCAGCAGCAGGGTAGGGAGGTCCACGCCGGGCGCGAGGTTGATGCGCACCGGCTGGCCCTCGCGCCAGAAGCTGGAAATCTGCAGCACTGCGGGGCCGCTCAGGCCGCGGTGGGTGAACAGCAGGTCTTCGGCGAATACCCTGGCTTTTTTGCGTTGCTTGGGGCTTGCGTCCGCCGGCCCGGTTTCGATCAGCACAGGCAGCGCCAGCCCTGCCAGCTGGGCATACGGCGCCCAGGCTTCGCCGTCAAACGTCAGGGGTACCAGGCCGGGCCGCGGCTCGACCAGGCGCAGGCCGAATTGCCTGGCCATGCGGTAGCCGAAGTCGGTCGCGCCGATTTTCGGGATCGACAACCCGCCGGTGGCGATCACCACCTGCGGGGATTCGATGAGTCCCCGGTCGCTCTCCATTTGATAGCTTCCAGCGCCCACCGTTGTTGGGCCAGTGATGCTTTTGATGCTGCAAGGCTGCCAACGCGTGACGCCGCCGACAGCACATTCGGCCAGCAACATGTTGATCACGTCCTCGGCCGAGCGGTCGCAAAACAGCTGGCCCTTGTGTTTTTCGTGAAAAGGGATCTGGTAGCGCTGCAGCAGGGCGATGAAGTCCTGCGGCGTGTAGCGTGACAGGGCAGAGCGGCAGAAGTGCGGGTTCTCGCTCAGGAAGTTGGCAGGCGTCGCATCGCGGTTGGTGAAGTTGCAGCGGCCGCCCCCCGAAATGCGGATTTTTTCGGCGACTTTCTCGCTGTGGTCCACCAGGAGCACCTTCAGGCCGCGCTGGCCGGCGATGCCGGCGCAAAACAGCCCGGCAGCACCCGCGCCTATGACGACTACGTCGAATTTTTCAGTCAAATCGGCCTCTGGCCCTTATGGGTTATGCGCTAGCAGCTATAAAAACAATAGTAAATGGGAGGCCGCGCAAGCTCAACCTCAACCTCAACCTCAACCTCAACCTCAACCTCAACCTCAACCTTTCCAGGTGAAAGGAAACTTGAACTGCCGGATAAACCCGTTCGGCACGTAGTCCCCAAGCACGCCGTAACGCTCCGGCCAGAGTCGCGTGCTTTTGACCGCCGTGCCGAACAGGTAGTCAATGAAGGCGAAGTGTGCCGAGTAATTGCGGTCCAGCGCCTCCTGGTCCTGGCTGTGGTGCCAGTGATGGAAGTTGGGCGTGACGATCACGTAGCGCAGCGGGCCCAGCCGCACGCTCACATTGGAATGGTTGAAGACCGCCTGGAAACCGACGATGACGATGTAGGCGTCGATCACTTCCTTGGAAAAACCCAGTACGTAGATGGGCGCCAGGATCAGTGTGCGGGTGATCAGGAGCTCCAGGATGTGCTGGCGCGAGCCGGCCAGCCAGTCCATGCTTTTGGCGCTGTGGTGCACGGCATGCAGGCGCCAGAGGAGCGGCACCTCATGGTAGGCGCGGTGCGTCCAGTACTGCACCAGGTCGGCGACCAGCACGATCAGCAACACGCCGGCCCAGAAGGGCAGGCCCTCCACCCAGCCGCGCAGGCCCTCGTTGCCGGCCCAGCCGAAAAACTTGTGCACCATCAAGTTGGTGGCCAGCAGCACGAAACCGACGATCATATGGTTGACGATGAAGTGGTGGAAGTCGGTCTGCCACTCGGCGCGGAACACCGGCTGGTCCTTGCGCAGCGCAAACAGCTTTTCGATGAAGATGAAAATCAGCGAAGAGCCCAGCAGGTCCAGAATGAACCAGTCCAGGCCGATGTAGGGCGTGTTGTCGGCAAAGTCGTTCACCGGCACCTTGTGTCCGCCCAGCAGTGCGGTACCTGCCACCAGCAGGAAAGCGGCACCAGACAACCAGCGCGAACGGTTGAAAATGATGTTGACCAGCGAGATGCCGCCGGCAATCACCAGCGCCGCGAACATGACCATGCGGATGGTGTCGACGTTGTAGCTTTTGCGCAGCTGCGGTGTGGTCAGGTACTCGGGGAAGTGAAAGGCCAGCACCCCCAGAAAGCACAAAACACCCAGGCTCAGCGCAATCACGCCGCTGACCAGGCCACGGCCGCGGCGCAGCTCGCCATGGCTTTCCGTCAGTTCATTGAGTTTTTCAAGCATGGCTCCCGCTCCCGTGGCTGTTGTTTTGACCTCGGAAGTGTAGCCTTGCGGTAGCTCAATCAGCCCGGTATTCAGCCAGGCCTCAAGGATCAAAAATCAACGCTGGCCGACAGTGAGAAGGTGCGCGGCGCGCCGACCACCAGGTAGCCCGAGCCGGGATAGCCGCCCACCGAAGCCCAGTAGTTGCGGTCGGTGAGGTTGTCGATGCGCGCCCGCAAAGTGACCAGGCGGCCCTGGATCTCGGTAAGGTAGCGTGCGCCGACGTCCAGCCGTGTCCAGCCCGGCACCTTGAGCGTGCCGGTTGCATTCGCGTAGCTGCTGCCGGTGTGCACCACCCGGCTGTCCAGTGCCAGCCCGCGTGCCGCCGGCACGTCCCATTCCACGCCCATGCTGCCCTGCAGGCGCGGCACGCCGATCACGCGTTGTCCGTCGGTGGCGGCAGCGCCGGTGGCCAGCTGTTTGGCGTCCAGCCAGGTCGCGCCGCCCAGCAGGCGCAGGCCGCGTGTGACCTCGCCAAAAGCGGTCAGCTCCACGCCGCGGTGCCGGTCTTCACCTTCCGCGGTGAACACGTTCGCTGCATTGGTCAGTGTGCGCGGTTTGGTGGTGGAGAACAGCGCAATGCCGCCGCCTATCCTGCCGCCGTCGTATTTCACGCCGATTTCCTGCTGCTTCGAGACAAAAGGCGCGAGCATCTCGCCGCGGTTGCTTGCGGTGCCCGGTGCTGTTTCGCCCTGGCTCAGACCTTCGACGTAGTTGGCATACACCGAGACCTGTTTGCCGGCCTTGTAGACCACGCCCGCCACCGGGCTGGTGCGGCTCTGGTTGTAGCTGTCTTCCACACCGGTGTTGTAGGCGTAGTTGTTGATATTCAGTTGCTGGTGGCGCAGGCCCAGGGTGACGAGCAGGCTGTCGCCCAGCAGGCTGAGCGTGTCCCCAACGGCCGTGCTCTTCAGGCGGATGTGCCCATTGAGCGCCGGGCTGGCCAGGTTGTTGCCGCGAAAGGCCGTGCCGCTGAAGTCGGGCCGGGCGTAGGACGCCGGCGTGTACAGGTTGGTGGACAGCGTGTTGAAGAAATCCCAGGCATAGGCATTTTTTTTCTCAAGCTCGAACGATGACGCTGAAACCACCCACTCATGGCCGACGCTGCCTGCACGCAGCTTGCCGCGCAGGCCCACCTCGCCGGTGCTGACCTTGTCTTCCCGGGTGTTGTCAAAGCGGGAGACATTGCCTGCGCCGGTGGCGGCGTTGGTGACGGTGAGATTGGCCAGCGAGTTGGCCTCGTCGCTGCGGCGCCCGCCATAGGCGGCCCAGGCGGTCAGCTGGTCGTTGATGTCGTATTCGCCGCGCAGCGTGCCGAAGGTGTCGGTCTCGTCCGAAAAAGTCCAGGGCTGGGCGAAGTTGGCGCGGTTGTCCGGCACGGCGGGCACGGCCGTTACGCCGGACAGAGTCACGTTGGTGCGGGTCTGGCGCAGGCCGTGTTTCTGGTGGCCAATGTCGCCTGAGAGCCGCAGGTCGCGGCTGCGCCAGTCCAGGGCCACCGAGGCCACGTCCAGGCGCGCTTCCTCGTTGTCCACGCCGCTGCCGCCTTCCCGGTGTCCGAGATTCAGGCGCAGGCCGGTGCTCTGGTCCGGGCCGAAGCGGCGCGCGAGGTCGGCGGACAGCGACGTCTGGCCGCCACTGCCCGCGCCGACGGTGACACGCGACAGGGGCTCATTCGGCGCCCGCTTGGGCACCAGGTTGACGGAGCCGCCGATGGCGGCACCGTTGGGCGTTGCGCCGTTGAGGAAGGCGGACGCGCCGCGCAGCACCTCGACCCGCTCGAACAGCTCGGTGGCGATGTACTGGCGCGGCAGCAGGCCGTACAGGCCGTTGTAGGCCACATCATCGGAGCTCAGGATGAAGCCGCGGATGAAATACGACTCCTGGAAGTTGCCGAAGCCGCGCGCCACGCGCACCGTCGGGTCATTCTGGAGCACGTCGCCCACACTGCGCGCCTGCCGGTCCTGGATCAGCTCGTTGGTGTAGCTGGTGATGGAAAACGGCGTGTCCATGTTGTCGCGTGTGCCCAGGATGCCGGCGCGCCCGCCGCGTGCCACCTGGCCACCGGCAAACGCCGGGGACAGGCCCTGTGCCGAGGCGTCGGCACTCGCGTTGACGGTGATGGTGGCCAGCGAATGGCTGCTGTCGGGTGTTGTGGGTGCGGGGCTGGCGGTCTGTGCCTGCGCGGCCGCCAGATTCAGGGCCAGGGCAACGGCCAGCGCAACCGGCTTGACGGGGAAAGAGGAGGGCAGCATGAAAGGCCTTAATAAAAATATTAATGAGAAGCGTTCTCATTAATATTGTAAAGTCGCCGAGTGCTGTTGACCACGTGTTGGGGCCATTCAGGCCGTTTGCGGCAGCCTGGTGTTGCTTTCAGGAGAGGGTGGACGAGGCGCGGCAGGGCTCACGCGCCCTGGCGGCAGGAAACGGCGAGGGGTTCAGGCGGCGCGGGATTGCGCCGAAAATCCGGCGGCTGCCGCCACGCCGCTGATCACGTCGCCTACGACGATGACCGAGGGGCTGGCCATGCCGGACGCGTCAATCGCGTTGGCCAGGCCGCCCAGCGTGGTGGTGATGTGGCGCTGCGTCGGCATCGACGCGTTCTGGATCACCGCCACCGGCGTCGAGGCGGGCAGGCCGGCCAGCAGTTCGTCCTGGATGCGGCCGGCGCCGCTGACACCCATGTAGATCACCAGCGTGAGTCTGGCCTTGAAGGCTGTTTCGGCCAGTGCGCGCCAGTCAGGCCCCAACGAGCCGGGCTTGGCGTGCCCCGTGACGAACACCACACCGTGTGCATGCTGGCGATGCGTCAGCGGCACGCCGAGCGAGGTCACTGCGGCCAGGCCGGCCGTGATGCCGTTGATGACCTGGACCTCGATGCCGGCGGCGCGCAGGTGTTCGACTTCCTCACCGCCGCGGCCGAAGATGAAGGGGTCGCCGCCTTTGAGGCGCACGACGTTCTCGCCTTCGCGCACGGCCATGATCATCATCTTTTCGATGAACTCCTGCGGCGTGGACTTGCAGCCGCCGCGCTTGCCGACATGGACAATCCGCGCGTCGGGTTTTG
>CAZIYA010000250.1:0-5662 GCA_964543355.1 uncultured Polaromonas sp. | reverse complement strand
GGCCGCTGCGCCTGCGGACTGGCAAAGCCAGATCCGCGGCCCCTGCTTGAATTAGAACCTCTGCGCTCGCTCGCTGCCTCCCCGAAGGGCGCGCGCATAGTGCCCTGCCGGGCTCACGACCCGCGGTAGGTGGAATAACTCCAGGGGCTGACCAGCAGCGGCACGTGGTAGTGCTGGGTCGGATCGGCCACGCCAAAGTCCAGGCTCACCCGGTTCAGGAAATTCGGCTCGGGCAGGCTGACCCCACGTGACCGGAAATAGGACGCAACGTCAAATACCAGCCGGTAAGTACCGCGTTTCAGGCTGCTGTTGTCATACAGCAGGCCATCCGGGTTGCGCCCGTCCTCGTTCAATTGGAAAGTCTTCACCAGCGTGGCCTGGCCGTCCTCGGTGGTGTACAGCTCGACACCCATGCCAGCCGCCGGTGTGCCATGCATGGTGTCCAGCACGTGTGTACTCAAGCCCATGTTCATTTCCTCGTTTGCTGCGAACGTTTCGCCGGATAGTCCACCGAAAGTGTATACACTTTTCAGTTTTTCAGACTATCATTTGTGCCATGGAAGCCTCCACCACCAGCGCGATTGTTGAAGCCCTGACCAAGGCCATTGTGGAGCACCGGCTGCATCCGGGCACCAAACTGGCCGAGCAGAAACTGGCCGACCACTTCGGCGTTTCGCGCACGCTGGTGCGCCAGGCCCTGTTCCAGCTCTCGCAAAACCAGCTGATACGCCTCGAGCCCGCGCGCGGCGCTTTTGTGGCTGCGCCTTCGGTCAATGAGGCGCGCCAGGTGTTTGCCGTGCGCCGCATGCTGGAAGCCGAGATGACCCGGGCATTTGTGCGCAGTGTCACGCCGGGCAGGATCAAGGCCCTGAAAGAACATGTGGCGCAGGAAAAAATGGCCATGGACCGGCAGGATGTAGCAGGGCGCACCGAACTGCTGGGCGATTTTCACGTCCGCATGGCGGAGCTGATGGGCAATGAAGTGCTGGCGCAGATGCTGGGCGACCTGATTTCGCGCTGCTCGCTGATCACGCTGATGTACCAGAGCGCCAGTGCAGCCGAACACTCGCACGACGAACACGCCGAAATCGTCAAGGCGCTGGCTGCGAAAGACGAGGAACGCGCGGTACGCCTGATGGACGAACACCTGCAGCATGTCGAGGAAAACCTCAGCTTTGACCGCCCCATGCCAACCAACGATATTTCCATGGCCCTGTCCTGAGCATGACCACCTACGACACCACCCAGCCCTACCCCAGAGACCTGGTTGGTTACGGCCACACGCCTCCGCACGCGCAGTGGCCGGGTCAAGCCCGCATTGCCGTGCAATTCGTTCTGAACTACGAGGAAGGCGGCGAGAACTCCGTGCTGCATGGCGACGCCGGCTCCGAACAGTTCCTCTCCGAGATGGCCAACCCGCCCAGCTACCCCGAACGCCATCTCAGCATGGAAGGCATCTATGAATACGGCTCGCGCGCCGGTGTCTGGCGCCTGCTGCGCGAGTTTGAAAAGCGCCAGTTGCCGCTGACCGTGTTCGGCGTCAGCATGGCCCTGCAACGCCACCCCGAACTGACCGCCGCCTTCGTCGAGCTGGGCCACGAAATCGCCTGTCACGGCCTGCGCTGGATCAATTATCAAAACATCGACGAGGCCACCGAGCGCGAACACATGCGCCTGGGCCTGGACATCATCACCCAGATGACCGGCCAGCGGCCGCTGGGCTGGTACACCGGCCGCGACAGCCCGCGCACGCGACGGCTGGTCGCCGACGACGGCCAGCTGGCCTACGACAGCGACTACTACGGCGACGACCTGCCACTGTGGATGAAAGTGGCGCGCAGCGACGGCATGGTGGTGCCGCGCCTGGTTGTGCCTTACACGCTGGACAGCAACGACATGCGTTTTGCCCTGCCCCAGGGCTTTTCGCAAAGCGACGACTTCTTTATCTACCTTCGCGACAGCTTTGATGCGCTTTATGCCGAAGGCGACCCGAACGGCCTGAACGCGCCCAAGATGCTCAGCATCGGCATGCACTGCCGCCTGCTCGGACGGCCCGGCCGTATCGTGGCGCTGCAGAAATTCCTCGACCATGTCCAGCAACACGAGCATGTCTGGATCTGCCGCCGCATCGACATTGCACGCCACTGGCAGCAAGTCCATCCCTTCAAAGAATGACCATGCCCCTGACGCTTGAACAACTCAACACCGCCTCGCCGGCTGAAGCCGCGGCTTTTCTGGCCGGCCTTTACGAACACTCGCCCTGGATCGCCGATGCCGCGCTGGCCCAGCGCCCCTTCCGGTCGCTGGCCCAACTCAAACACGTGCTGGCCGGCATCGTCCGCGAAGCCGTCCGCGAGGCCCAGCTCACGCTGATCCGCGCCCACCCCGAACTGGCCGGCAAGGCCATGGTCAGCAAGGCACTGACCACCGAGTCGACCAACGAACAGGGCAAGGCAGGCCTGACGGACTGCACGCCCGACGAGTTCGCACGCCTTCAGGCGCTTAACACGGCCTACAACACCCGCTTCGGCTTTCCCTTCATCCTCGCGGTGCGTGGCCCGCGCGGCACCGGCCTGAGCCGGCAGGAGATCATCGCCACCTTCGAACAGCGTCTGGCCAACCACCCCGACTTCGAACTCGCCGAAGCACTGCGCAACATCCATCGCATTGCCGAGCTGCGGCTCAACGACAAGTTCGGCGCGGAACCGCGGCTGGGCAACCAGGTCTGGGACTGGCAGGAACAGCTGAGCGCCTTCAGCGACCCGGGCTACCTGGAAAAAGGCCAGCTCACGGTGACCTATCTCACCGACGCACACCGCGCCGCCGCGAAACTGATTGAGCAGACCATGCGGGACAGCGGTTTCGACGAAGTGAGCGTGGACGCGGTCGGCAATGTGGTGGGCCGCTACAAGGCCTCCAGCCCCGGCGCCAAAATCCTGATGACCGGCTCGCATTACGACACCGTGCGCAACGGCGGCAAGTACGACGGCCGGCTCGGCATTTTTGTGCCTGTGGCCTGTGTGGGTGAACTCTCACGCGCAGGCAAGCGGCTGCCCTTTGACTTCGAAGTCATTGCCTTCGCAGAAGAAGAAGGCCAGCGCTACAAGGCCACTTTTCTCGGCTCCGGCGCCCTGATTGGCCAGTTCAACCCGGACTGGCTGGAGCAGTTGGACGCCGATGGCATCAGCATGCGCGAAGCCATGCAACACGCCGGCTTGCCCGCGGCGCTGGAGGCCATCCGCGCGCTGCAGCGCAAACCGGCCGACTACCTGGGTTTTGTCGAGGTGCACATCGAGCAGGGCCCGGTGCTCAACGAGCTCGACATCCCGCTGGGCATCGTGACGTCCATCAACGGCGGCGTGCGTTACACCTGCGAGGTCACCGGCATGGCCAGCCACGCCGGCACCACCCCCATGAACCGCCGGCGCGACGCGGCGTTGGCCGTGGCCGAACTCGCGCTGTATGTGGAGCAGCGCGCGGCGCGCGACGGCGACTCGGTCGGCACCATCGGCATCTGGACGGTGCCCGGCGGTTCAACAAACGTCGTGCCCGGCCGCTGCCAGTTCACGCTGGACCTGCGCGCGCCCAATGACAGGCAACGCGATGCGATGGTGGCCGATGTGCTGGCCGAACTGAACACCATCTGCGAACGCCGCGGCGTGCACCACAGCGTCGAGCAGACCATGCGTGCTGCCGCAGCGCCCAGCGCCCCGGCCTGGCAGCAGCGTTGGGAACGCGCGGTGGACAGCCTGGGGGTGCCGCTTTACCGCATGCCCAGCGGCGCCGGCCACGATGCGATGAAGCTGCACGAAGTCATGCCACAAGCGATGCTGTTCGTACGCGGCCAGAACTCCGGCATCAGCCACAACCCGCTGGAAAGCACGACCAGTGACGATATCGACCTGGCGGTGCGCGCCTTCCAGCAGCTACTGGCCGACCTGGCGACCGGAAAACCATGACCATTGACGAAAAACTTGACGCCTGGGTGGACGCCCACTTCGATGAAGAGGTGCGTTTCCTGCAGGAACTGATCCGCGTTCCCACGCCCACCCCGCCGGGCGACAACGCGCCGCATGCCGAACGCACTGCCGAACTGCTGCAGGCTTTCGGTTTCGAGGCAGAAAAACATCCTGTGCCCGCGGCCGAGGTCCAGGCGTATGGGCTGCAGTCGCTGACCAACCTGATCGTGCGCCGGAACTACGGCCCGGGAAAAACGATTGCACTGAACGCCCATGGCGACGTGGTGCCGCCCGGCGAAGGCTGGACCCAGGACCCGTATGGCGGCGCCATCGTGGACGGCCACATTTACGGTCGCGCTTCGGCTGTCAGCAAATCCGACTTCGCAAGTTTCACTTTTGCGGTACGTGCGCTGGAGTCGCTGGGCATTCCCCTGCATGGCAGCGTTGAACTGCATTTCACCTATGACGAAGAATTCGGCGGCGAGATGGGCCCAGGCTGGTTGCTGCGCCACAAGCTGACAAAACCCGACTTGATGATTGCCGCGGGCTTCAGCTACGAGGTCGTCACCGCGCACAACGGTTGCCTGCAGATGGAGGTAACGGTGCACGGCAAGATGGCGCACGCCGCCATTCCCGACAGCGGCGTCGATGCGCTGCAGGGGGCGGTGCACATCCTCAACGCCCTGTATGCGCAAAACACGCTCTACAAAAACATCACCTCCAGGGTAGCCGGCATCAGCCACCCCTACCTCAACGTCGGCCGCATCGAAGGCGGTACCAACACCAACGTGGTCCCGGGCCAGGTCCTGTTCAAGCTGGACCGGCGCATGATTCCCGAGGAAAACCCGGCCGAGGTCGAAGCCGGCCTGCGCCAGCTGATCGCCGATGCAGCCGCACAGTGTCCGGGCATCAGCGTCGGGATCAGGCGCCTGCTGCTGGCCAACGCGATGAAACCGCTGCCCGGCAACCAGCCTCTGGTCGCAGCTATCCAGAAGCACGGCCAGGCCGTTTTCGGCGAACCCATTCCGGCCATGGGCACGCCGCTGTACACCGATGTGCGCCTGTATGCCGAAGCCGGCATTCCCGGCGTGATTTACGGCGCGGGACCACGTACCGTGCTCGAATCGAACGCCAAACGCGCCGATGAGAGGCTGGCCCTGGAGGACCTGCGCCGCGCCACCCGCGTGATTGCCCGCACCCTGCGCGAATTGCTGGCGTCTTCCGTCTAGGAACGTAATAACGGTCCTGGAGCGCTGCCCATCGTGAAGAACAGAAAGAGCACTGCCTTCCAGCAGGCAACGGGCCTCGGTCAGGGAATATCCCTGATCGCTGCGCAGCACCCCCAGCCGACAATCGAACTCGCGAATGGTGCCTCCACACACCAGCCGGGCATTTTTCTTGCTTGACCTGACATACCAACCCTGTTACCTGGAGCACCCATGACAAAACGCGCTTTTATCAAGAGTTTCGCAGCCCTGGCCGTTGTGGCCACCACAGCTGTCTGCGGCAATGTTTACGCACAAAACACCCCCATCAAGTTCCAGCTCGACTGGCGTTTTGAAGGCCCCGCCGCGTTGTTTCTCACACCGGCTGCCAAAGGTTATTTCAAGGACGCCAAACTTGACGTCTCCATCGACGCCGGCAACGGCTCGGGCGGCACCGTGACACGCGTGGCCTCCGGCAGCTACGACATGGGTTTTGCC
>CAZIYA010000249.1:0-5662 GCA_964543355.1 uncultured Polaromonas sp. | reverse complement strand
CAACGTGATGCAGAGTTTTCTGGTGCGCGCCAAACAGCGCGGCACCACCGCGCTGGAGGCGCTGTACGACCACTTCAGCGAAGGCAACGGCAGCAACCTGGTGTACTTCCCGATCTTCAACTACAACCAGGGCTCGCTGGATGCCGTGCGCCAGATGCTGGGCCACCCGCGCGCCCTGTTCGGCCTGGGCGATGCCGGCGCGCATGTGGGCACGGTGTGCGACGCGAGTTTTTCCACCTTCATGCTCACACACTGGGTGCAGCACCGCGCGCAGGACCGCCTGGCACTGGAACAGGCGGTGGAAATGATGACATCGCGCAATGCGCGCTACCTGGGCCTGGCCGACCGCGGGTTGCTGGCGCCCGGGCTGCGTGCCGACATCAACGTCATCGACCCGGCCCGACTGAGCGTGGGTGTGCCAAAACTTGTGCGCGACTTGCCCGCCGGCGGCAAGCGCTTTCTGCAGAAGGCCCAGGGCTACATCGGCACCTGGGTTGTGGGGCAGTGTGTGGCTCGCGAGGGTGAAGTCACGGCGGCCCGGCCGGGGCGGCTGGTGCGCGCGGGCAGATAGGAAAAGGACGCAAAAGGGCTGAAGTCACAAGCAAAATTCGACTCCAGCCCATATGCTACCTGCGCCAGCAGCTATTATTTACATAGCAAGCCTGGCGTCTGGTGTGAGATCAATATTCCCAGAAAACCCGCTGCAGCTGCTTGCTGTCGAGGTTTTTGGTCAGTGCCACGGCCGCCAGGATGCGCGCCTTCTGCGGGTTCAGGTCATGCGCGACCACCCAGTCGTACTTGTCATCAGGCTGCTCGGCGTTGCGCAGCACAAAACCTTCGCCCACACGTGAAGAGCGGATCACCTGAATGCCTTTAGCGCGAACTTCCTGCAGGGCCGGAACCACGCGGTTGGCCACCGAGCCATTGCCGGTGCCGCCATGGATCAGGGCTTTCACGCCCGATTTGCCCACGGTGTCCACCAGGGTGCGCGGCACGTTGCCATAGCTGTACACGATGTCAACCGGCGCCAGCGCCTCGAACTCGTCGATGTTGAACTCGGACTGCGCAGTGTGGCGTTTCACAGGTGCGCGGAACCAGTAGTTCTTGCCCTCCACCACCATGCCGAGCGGACCCCACTGGCTCTTGAATGCCTCGGTCTTGATGTTGATGGTTTTGCTGACGTCGCGCCCGCTCTGGATCTCGTCGTTCATGGTGACAAGCACGCCCTTGCCTGCGGCGTCCTTGCTTCCGGCCACGCTGACAGCGTTGAACAGGTTCAGCGCGCCGTCGGCAGACAGCGCCGTACCCGGGCGCATGGAGCCGATCACCACGATGGGTTTGCTGGTGCGGATCACGAGGCTCAGGAAGTAAGCGGTTTCTTCCAGCGTGTCGGTGCCGTGGGTGATGACAATACCGTCCACGTCGGCCTGCTTGACGAGTGCCGAGACACGTTTGCCCAGCTTCATCAGGGTTTCGTTGTCGAAACTTTCAGAGGCAATCTGCGCCACCTGCTCGCCGCGCACATTGGCAACGTTGGCCAGCTCGGGCAGGCCTGCCAGCAGCTTGTCGACCGGCACCTTGGCGGCGGCATAGGTGGCGCTGTTCAGTGCCGAAGCCCCCGCGCCGGCAATGGTGCCGCCGGTCGCCAGGATCACCACGTTGGGTTTGGTTTGCGCGGCGACCGGGGCGGAGATCGTGCCCAGCGCCACGAAGGAGGCCAGCCCGAAGCCGGCGGCCAGTTGTCCAAGTTTCAGTTTGATTTGCATGTCATGTCTTCCAGGATGAATAGTTCTAGAGCGCACGCAAAGAACAGGCCATTTGCGATGCCCTGTTTCATTGCCTCACAGTTTCCAGTACCCGGGCCGCTTGCTCAGGAAGCTGCCTGCCGCCGGCTTGTGGCCGGCACTTTGTTGCCAGAGGGCTCCCGGGTGGCTCATGGTAGGCAGCCTTGAAGCGGGTGGAGATGCATAATGCGCCGCAGGGTGTGACTAAAACTCACACCCTCGCAAACACCTGCTCCCACGCCGTTTTCCCCCGAACAGCCCCGCCCCGCACAACTCCGGCGAAATGAATCTCAGGCAACTTGAAGTCTTCCAGGCGGTCATGCAGACCGGCAACATGAGCGCGGCGGCGCGCCTGATCTGCATCACCCCCTCGGCGGTCAGCAAAACCATCTCGCACACGGAACTGCAGCTGGGCTACAAGCTGTTCACACGGGCCAAAGGCACGCTGGCCCCCACGCCCGAGGCGCGGGTGCTGTTTGAAGAGTCGACGCTGATTCACAGCAAGCTCGACGAGCTCAAACGCATCGCGGTCAATCTGCGCCAGGCCGATGATGGACAGGTCAGGCTCGCCGCCATTCCGTCCATCAGCCATGAATTTCTGCCGCTGGTGCTGGAAAAGCACATGGCGCGCCATCCGCGCGTCAGCGTGGAAGTGCGCACCCTGCACCAGGACCAGATGGTGCAGGCCTTGCTGACAAGAAGCGTGGACTTTGCGCTGGGCTTTTACGAACACCCGCACCCGCTGCTGACCAGCACCATGCAGGTGAGCGGCCCGCTTTACCTGTGCGTCACGCGCGATATCTGGCAACGCGCCGTGCGGGCGCGGCGGCAGAACCCGATGACCTTTCTTTCCAGCATGCCGCTGGTTCGCCTGGTGGGCGAAGACCCGATGTGCCAGTCGATTGACGAGCTGGCCCGCAACCTGGGCCTGACAGCGCCCGCCAACCTGCAGGTGCACACCTCGCGGCTGGCGCTGGAGCTGGTCAAGCGCGGCATGGGCTGGACCGTGGTGGACTTCCTGACGGCCAGCAACCTGGACACCTCCATACTCACGGCAGTGCCGCTGCATGACTTTGCGCCGATTGCCCTGTACCTTTACTTTGCGAGCAGCACACCGCCCGGCCAGGACGCGCTTCGGATGCTGGACATGCTGCCCGGCCTGCTGCACCAGGTGATGGGGGCGGGCCTGAAAGAGAGCCCGGGGAACGGTTAACGGCGGCGCAGCACAGCGGCCAGCACAACCAGCGCAAGGCCCAGGCCCCACTGCGGCCACAGACCGTAACGCGATACCCACCAGGCGTAAGGCGTGATGCCGTTGCGCCCCTCGACCTCGCCCACCAGAGCGCCGCGCGTATGCCGCGGCAGTTCGTGGGTGACCTTGCCGCGGTGGTCAATGATCACCGTGGCGCCGGTGTTGGTGGCGCGCAGCATGGGGCGCTCGAACTCCAGCGCACGCATGCGCGAGATGGCCAGATGCTGGTCAATGGCAACCGTGTTGCCGAACCAGGCAATGTTGCTGACGTTGACCAGCACGGTTGGCGCGGTGGAAACATCGCGGAAGCTGGCGCCCAGCTCTTCGCCGAACAGGTCTTCGTAGCAGATGTTGGGCGCCAGCCGCTGGCCCTGCCACTCGAACGAAGGCTGGCCGAGCGCGCCGCGCGAGAAGTCGCCCAGCGGGATCTTCATGAGATCGATGAACCAGCGGAAACCCGGCGGCACAAATTCGCCGAAAGGCACCAGGTGATGCTTGTCAAAACGGAAGGCCTGCGCCTGGCCGGGTTTCAGGCCGACCACCGAATTGGCATACCCCGCGCTGTAGCTGCCCAACGGAACGCCGATCAGCGCCGCCTGCTGGCCCGAGGCAAAACGCGCCTGCAGGGCGCTCCAGTAACCTGGGGGCAATTGCTGCGGCAGCAGCGGAAGTGAGGTTTCGGGGGCAACCACCAGAGGGGTTTTGGCCCCCTGCAGCTGTTCGCCGTACCAGCGCAGCGCCGTTGCCAGGCCCGTGCCCGGCTGGAATTTCTCGTCCTGCGGAATGTTGCCCTGCAGCAGCGTGACCTGCAGGCTGCCCGCCGTGGTGGAAGCCGGTTTCCCCGCCAACAGCGGCCCGGCCGCGATGGCCAATACGAAAAGAGGAAACAGCACCAGCTGGCGCCGCGAGCGACTCACGCCGGCCAGGCCGGCAGCAAGGAAGGCCGCCACAAACGTGATGCCATGAACACCCACCCACGGCGCGTAGTCGTCCAGCCAGCCACTCAGATGGGCATAGCCGGCTTCACCCCAGGGGAAACCGGTGAAAAACTCCACCCGCGCCAGCTCGGCCAGCAACCAGAGCGCTGCAAAAACAATGGCACGCGATGTCCCTCCAGCGGGCGCTACTGCTACATAAGCCGCACAAGCCAGGGCGTAGTAGGTGGCCAGAAAAATCGCCAGACCACCAACCGCCAGCACCGTCAGCGGCGCGGCCAGGCCACCGTACACATGCAGCGAAATGAACAGCCACCAGAAGATCCCGCCCAGCCAGGCGCTGGCGAACAGCCATCCTAAGAGCAAACCGTGCTTGAAGCGGGCGCAACGGTCGAGTTGCCAGGCCAGCACAGCCAGTGCCAGCAGCTGCAGCCACCAGACCGGCTGGCCCTGCGCCAACCCGAATGAAAAAGGCCATGCAATGCTCAGGGCATGGGCGCCGCCAGCTATCAAAACAAGAGCGTAATCGAGGAAGGAGAGCCCTTTGCGCTGCTTGGGGTGCCCAATATGCTCCAGCAATGCCGGCATGGTGGGCAACGAAGACATCATGCTGTTGATCGAATTTTTGCCCATTGCTGCGTTTTCCCGGGGGTGCCTCAGGCGCTCGCCGTCACCGGCGCCACCTTGAACCAGCGCACCGCCCCGCCCTTGGTGTGCAGCACGGTGAACTGCAGCCCGGCCAGCGCATACAGCTCGCCTCGTTTGGGCACGTGGCCCATCTCGTGGGCCACCAGGCCACCTATGGTTTCAAAATCGGTCTCGGGCAGTTCGACGCCAAAGGCCTCGTTGACGCGCTCGATCGAGGTGTCGCCGCTGACGCGGTAGGTGTGGTCGGTCAGCCCGAAAATGTCGCCCTCGTCCTCGGCGATGTCGAACTCGTCCTCGATCTCGCCGACGATCTGCTCGAGCACGTCTTCAATCGTGATGAGCCCGGCGACGCGGCCGAACTCGTCGATGACGATGGCCAGGTGGTTGCGGTTACCGCGAAACTCGCGCAGCAAGTCGTTCAGCCCCTTGCTTTCCGGCACAAACACCGCCGGACGCAGCAGCGCGCGGATGTTGAGCTCGGGCGCGCGCTGCAGCTTGAGCAGGTCCTTGGCCATCAGGATGCCAATGATGTTTTCCTTCTCGTTTTCGTAAACGGGAAAGCGCGAGTGGGCGGTGTCAATCACCAGGTGCAGCAGCTCGTCGAAGGGCGCATCGATGTTGATGGCGTCCATGCGCGGCGCGGCCACCATCACGTCCCCGGCCGTCATGTCGGCCATGCGAATCACGCCCTCGAGCATCTCGCGGCTTTGCGCGCCTATGACCTCGTTGTCCTGCGCCTCCACCAGGGTTTCAATCAGCTCGGCTTTGGAGTCGGGCCCGGGGTGAAGCATCTCTGCAAGCTTCTGGAGAAAGCCGCGCTTGTCTTCGGGCTTGGGCGGTCTACTGGGGGGGGTGTCGGACACGGAGGTGTTCGGTAGTTGGCAAGCTGACAAGGATAACGTATTCATGTGGCGCGCAGCGCGGCGTCACAGGCATCCTTCGACAGAGCCAGGACGAACAGAGTAAAAATTGAGCGAGCATGGCCCCCTCAAGCAGGGGCCGCGGAACCGGCTTTGCCGGGCCGCAGGCGCAGCGGCCCCCTC
>CAZIYA010000248.1:0-5666 GCA_964543355.1 uncultured Polaromonas sp. | reverse complement strand
GGTGCTGCAGATCGTGCGCTGGAGCGGCGAGCCGCAAAAAGTCATTGCCCAGATCAACGCTCTCGGCTACGGCCTCACGCTGGGTATCCAGACCCGCATCGACTCGCGCGCGCAGGCGCTCGCCGCGGCGGCCCATGTCGGCAACATCTACATCAATCGCAACATGATAGGCGCCGTGGTGGGCGTGCAGCCTTTCGGCGGCGAGGGCCTGAGCGGCACCGGCCCCAAAGCCGGCGGCCCGCATTATCTGTACCGCTTCTGCGCGGAACAAACCGTCACGGTGAATACCACGGCGGCGGGCGGCAATGCGGCTTTGCTGGCTGGCATGAGCTGAGGCGTGTGCAAGTGCGCAGGCCAAAGTGTGACGGACTTGCTCTGACATCCCATTGGCCATCCATTTGGTAGCTGATGGCGCCCGGTTTCATTGGGCTGGATGCCGATTTCGCTTCAAACTTTGGGCTCACAACCGCAAGCACCGGCCTGCGCCCCGGTGGCGCAATGGCTGCCTGCTGCCGAAGCTGCAGGTGTTGCGCGACACGCGTCGCGTTTTCTGCGCTGCTTTCGCCACAAGGCCACGCCCACCGCGGCGGTGCCCGCAAGCGCAGCGCTCAGCAAGGTAGCCGCGGTTCCATTGCCCCAGCCGTACTGGGCTGCCAGTCCGCCGACAAAGGTGCCGCCCAGCAGTGGAACGGCCAGCGGAAGGGTGCAGCAGGCAACGCACGCACCGGCCAGGCCCAAGGTCGCCATCAGGGGTTTTTTCATCAATTTCTTTCAGGTCGTCATGCGGGGCGATTCCCGTACACTGACTCTAAAACCTCAAGTAACTTGAGATGCAAGGCCTGAAGTGAAAAAAGTTGTCGTAGGCGGTGAATTGACGATGGGTGTGCTCGCCAGGCGCGTCGGCTTGAACGTGTCCGCCATCCGGTATTACGAATCGGTGGGCCTGATTCCGCAGGCGATGCGCCGCCCCAGCGGCCACCGCGTTTACGGCGCCGAAATCGAGAGCGTCCTCACACTGATCCGCCAATGCCGCGATTTCGGGTTTTCGGTGGACGAGACGCGTGAGCTGGTGTCGCTGTCGACCAGCCAGGAACGTGACTGCACCGAGGCGCGCGGCATCGCGCAGCTGCGTCTGGACGCGGTGCGCAGCAAACGGGTCGATCTGCAGCGGCTGGAGCGCAGCCTGTCCGCCTTTGTTCAGGCCTGCTCACAGACCTGCGCTGGCGGCCCTGCACCGGACTGCAGCATATTGAAAGATATCAACCTTGGTAAAGCGCAGGATGCGGCCCGAGGGTGTTGCGCGCCTGCTGCCTGAGGCGGCTCTTCCTCCAAACAGAACTTGTGGGCAAAAAAACGAGGTTTACCCTTGTCCAGCGGGCGTCTGCAGCTATTGAATGGGTAGTAAACCTGTTTCCGCGCCGGTGGGCCGGCTCACTTGGGCCTGTGGCAGAGTCTGCATGAACACTTCCAGCTCCTCAATCGGCAGCGGCTTGCAGAACAGATAACCCTGGTAGCAACTGCAGCCGTGGCGGGCCAGGAAGTCGCGCTGGGCGTCGGTTTCCACGCCTTCTGCCATCACGCCCAGGCCCAGGCTTTGGGCCAGGCCGATGATGGTGCGGGCAATCGCAGCGTCGTTGGGGTCGGTCAGCACGTCCTTGACAAACGCGCGGTCAATTTTGAGCTGGTCCAGTGGCAGGTGTTTCAGGTAGGACAGAGCGGAGTAACCGATGCCGAAGTCATCGATGGACAGCGTGACCCCGGCTTCCTTGAGCAGGCCCATCTTGGCAATCGTGACGTCCATGTCGTAGGCCAGCAGGCTTTCAGTCAGCTCCAGCTTGAGCCGGTGTGCGCTGATGCCGTACTGCGCGATCGCGCTCATGACTTGGTCCACAAACTCGGGGTGGCGAAACTGGCGTGCGCTGACATTGATGGCGATGCTGAACTTTTCAGTGTCGGGCCGCGGCCCCCAGAGGGCCAGCTGGGCGCAGGCGGTTTCCAGCACCCATTGGCCCAGCGGCAGGATCAGGCCGCTCTCTTCGGCCTGTGGAATGAAGTTGTCGGGAAACACCAGCCCGCGCTCGGGATGGTGCCAGCGCACCAGGGCTTCCACACCCACCATCTGCCCCTTGGGGCCGACCTGCGGCTGGTAGTGCAGCACAAATTGCTGATTGCGCAGGGCCAGCCGCAGTTCAGAGGTCAGCGCCGCGTTAGCCGTGGCCACCGCCTGCATGTCGGGGTTGAAAAAGCAGAGGGTGTTGCGGCCCGCGGCCTTGGCCTGGTACATCGCCAGGTCGGCTTGCTTGAGCAGCTCGCCCACATGTTGCTGGTGCTGGGTGATCAGCGTAATGCCGATACTGCAGGTGCCGTCGTAAGGATGGCCCGCCAGTTCGCAGGGCTCGCACAGGGTGGTGAGTATTTTCCGGGCAACCACCTCGGCCCCGGCGCGGGCCTGTGCCGGATCGTCGCCCAGGTCTTTCAGCAAGACCACAAATTCATCGCCGCCCAGCCGGGCCACGGTGTCACGCAGCCGCACGCAGGCGTTCAGGCGAGCGGCCACTTTTTGCAACAGCAGGTCGCCTGTGGCATGGCCGCGCGTGTCGTTGAGCACCTTGAAATTGTCCAGGTCGATGAACATCAGTGCGCCGGTTTTATCGGGGTTGTCATGGTCTCCCAGGGCCAGCCGCAGGTTGTCCGTGAGCAACTGGCGGTTGGGCAACTGCGTCAATACATCGTAAAAAGCCAGGTGCGCGATTTCCTCTTCGGCCGCCTTGCGTGCGGTGATGTCGCGTGCCACGGCCACCCAATGCGTGAGCCCGCGGTTGAAGTAGTCCACCGGCACGATGTCCAGCTCCAGCCAGAACTCCTCGCCGCTTTTCTTGTAGTTGATGAGCTCTGCCCGCACGGGGCTGGCCTGCTCCAGCGCCCGCCGGATGCGGTCCAGCTCGGTGCGCTGCGTGCGCGGACCCTGCAGCATCCGCGGGCTTTGACCCAGCGCTTCAGCCGGGCTGTAGCCGGTCCGCCGCTCAAAGGCGTCATTGACAAACACAATGCGCGGACCCGGTGCATCCACGGAGCCCGCCTCGGTGATCAGCACGATGTCGTTCAGGCGGGAAATGCTGGTTTGCAGCAACAGTTGCTGTTCCTGCGACCGTCGCCGCCCGGTGACGTCGCGAAGATAAACCGCCAGCCCTTCTTCAAAGGGGTAGGCGCGCAGTTCCAGCCATTTTCCCAAGGCTGGATGAAACTCTTCAAATTCTGCGTTTTGTCCGTTTGCCAATGCGCCGCGGAGTTCTTTCTCCAGATGGCCCGGGTCATTGCCGACCAGCTTTTCCCAGATTAGCCGGCCCGGCAGCTCACTGCTGTCGCAGCCGATGACCTGCCCGCTTTCCGCATTGGCGTACGTGATGTGCCCGCCGCGGTCCAGGGTGACGAACGCGTCCTGGATGCTGGCCAGCGTGGTGCCAAGGCGCATGGTCAGGCTGTGCGCCGCCTGCTCGGCCTGCTTTTTCTCTGTCAGATCCTGCAGTACGCCGAAAATTTTTACCACGGCGCCTGTCGCATCGCGCGAGCCCGATCCCAGCGAGCGGACCCACCGGGTCTGTCCCTCGGTGGTGAGGATTTGCACTTCCTCGTCAAAGGGCTGGGCATGTTGCAGGCACGCATGAAGCGCCGCCGTCATGCGCCCCCGTGAAGAAGGGGCAAAAAAGTCTGGCACTTCCTCAAACGCCGGCGATGCGCCGGCTTTTGCGTCGAACAGCAGAGACAGGCCGCGCGTCCAGGTGAGCTTGCGCTCCGGAAGTTCCAGTGCCCAGGCGCCTGCGCCCGCGGCTTTTTCCAGCAGGGTCAGAAGAGGGTTGTCGGGTTCCGGCGTAAGAACGGCATGCATGGTTGACGCTAACACGCGCATCCGCTGCGCTGGCTGCGCCAAAAGCCCGTCAGGCTGTGGGACGTTGGCTGCGTTCCTGCTTCAGCGCCGCATGGAGCTGCTCCATGGCGCCGACACAGTCGAGCACGACGGCCTGCACCAGGGTGGCAGCCAGTTCAATCGAACGTGGGGAAGTTTGAGGCAGGACGCCCAGCTGTTCGCCCACGGCGTGTTTCAGCTGTGTTTGCACCGCACAGAAAAGAGCGTCCCAGTCCTCAACGGCGATAGGCGGGGGCTGTTGCAGGATGTCGACCGCGTGCGCAGGACGCAGCTTGGGCCCGGTGGGTTCGTGCCCCGTGAGCGTGCGCGCAGCCTCAAGTGGCGGCAAGCTACCTGTGTTGCCCAAGCCGTCCGGGACCGTACTCCGCATAGAAGGGGTCCGCCCGGAAAGCATCATGGACGCACCCGTTACCTGCGGTTCCTGGGAAATCGGTTGGATCATGTCGGGCCTCGCTGTGATGGGGATCTGCGGACCTGTGCTGGCCCGGGAGACTCCGCTAGCGCTTTGTGCGGGATGCAGAGTTTTTGCTTGTTCCGTTATAGGCCGCCGGGCACGCCCTTGTCCGTGCGGGAGCGAACATAGACGGCGCTTTTCCCCGAGAGGCTAGCCCAGCAATTGCGCGTAGGTCTGCCGGTCCGAGGCGTAGCAGCTGCAGGCGGCAGCTTCCAGTCCTGCGCGGTTCAGCACCTTGAGTTCGCCCCGGTGGTATTCGATCAGGCCATTGCGCTGCAGCGTGCTCGCAGCGGCTGTGATGCCGACGCGCCGCATCCCGAGCATGTAGGCCAGGAACTCATGGGTGACGTGAAAGCTGTCCGAGTGGGCGCGGTCCTGGCTCATCAGCAGCCAGCGCGCCAGGCGTTGGCCGGTCAGGTGAAAACGCAGGCAGCCGGCAGACGCGGCGTGCTGTGCCATCAGCACGTACAGGTAGCGGTTCAGGCCGCGCTGCAGTGCCGGGCTGCGCGCCAGCTCGCGCTTGAAGGCGGCCGTACCGATGCGCCAGGCGCCACCGGCGCCCTGCACCACCGCGCGCCAGGGCGTTGTGGCGACATTCAGTGCCAGTTGCGCACCCAGCATGCCTTCGCCCCCTACCATGCCCACCTCCACGCCCGGACTGCCGTCGACCGGCGTGACCAGCGAGATAAATCCCTGAGTGGGAAAGTACACGTGGCGTACCGGCTGGCCGGGCTCGCACAGGACTTCGGACAGCACCAGTTCGACGCGCTCGCAGGCGGCCAGCAGGCGCACGCGATCTCGAGGGGGAAGACGTTCAAGAAGGTGGTTTTCGACGGTGGACAAGCAGCACTCCGGTGGGTTGCGGCCCCGTCACTGGGGCAATTACAAGGCCGCGCCACTGTCAGATGCAGTTCCAGTCGGTGTCCCAGTATGCGCTAGATAATCTATCCACTCCGGAATAGAGGGAAGCGCATGCAGACGGGACGGGGTCAAATGGCCAGTTTGTCGGGGAGCAGGCGGTCGTATTCCTTCTTGACCACGGCATAACACTCGCAGGTGCGCTTTTCCAGCCCGGGCCGGTCCAGCACCGTGATGCGGCCGCGCGCGTAACGGATCAAACCCGACGCCTGTAACTGCAGCGCGGCCTCGGTCACGCCCTCGCGGCGCACGCCCAGCATGTTGGAGATTAGCTCCTGTGTCATCACCAGCTCGTTGCCCTGCAAGCGGTCCAGGCTCAGCAGCAGCCAGCGGCACAACTGCTGGTCCAGCGAGTGGTGCCGATTGCAG
>CAZIYA010000247.1:0-5674 GCA_964543355.1 uncultured Polaromonas sp. | reverse complement strand
GCGCATTGCGGACATATTCGTTTTGAAACGACTCCTTTCAAAGGAGCTGGGTGACGACAAGACTGACACGCTGGAAGCCTCGGTGGACGAGGCCACTTTCAACGCCAACCGCAACCTGCTGAAAGACGACGAGCTGGTGATCGTGCAGGGCACGCTGCAGCCGGCGTCAGAGCGTTTCGGCCGCCGCTTCAAGGTGACGCAGGTCTGGAGCCTGGAGTCCGCGCGCTGCCGTTTCGGCAAGTACCTGCGCGTGGCCGTCAACGGCGCAGCACCGGATGTGCAGCGCATCGTGCGGGACTTCCCGCCGCGCAAGGAAATGTCGGAGCAGGGCGAGGTCCAGCGCGGGCTGCCGGTGCGCCTGAGCCTCAAGCGCAACAGCGTGGTGGCCGAGCTGCAGCTTGGCGAAGCGGCGAAGTTTTTCCCGACCGACGCGGCGCTGGCCAGCTGGATGGCGCAGGCCGACCAGGGGCAGGCGCAGATTGTCTATGAGTGAAATAGGGCTATGGCCCTTATTCCACGGGCGCAAGCAGCTATTTAATTGATAGCGACTGAGCAGGCTTGCACTCAATCTTTCGGCCGGAATTCCAGGATCATCGGCGTGGGTACACGCCCATCAACGTCTTTCGGCATGGTTTCCGTGCGGATGATGGCCTTGATCACGGCAGCGTCCCAAGCCTTGTTGCCGCTGGACTTGAGCAGGCGCTGGCTGATGATGCTGCCGTCCAGTGCCGTGCGCACTTCCACTTCTGCCGTCGGGTTTCCGGCAATGTCTTCGGTGAACACGATGTTGGGCTTGACCTTGGCGCGCACCTTGCCTCCGTAGCTGGCGGAAGGGCCGCCGGCTTTTGGTGCTGAGCCTTTGGCATCGGCTGCGCCCGTGGCGCCGGCCATGCCCAAAGCCCGCTTGATGTTGTCCTGCCGCTGCTTTTCCGCGGCTGCATCCGCCAGCTTCTGCTTTTCCTGCTCTTTCGCGTCCTGTTTTTTCGCCTCGGCTTTCTTGAGCTCTTCTGCCTTGCGTTTGGCCAGCTCTTCCTTGGCTTTCTGTTCCTTTTCCTTCTTGGCCTGAAGCTCTTTGAGCCTTTCCTGCTCTTTCTTTGCTTCTGCCAGCTCGGCTTCTTTCTTCTTCAGCTCGAGCTTGCGTTTTTTCTCGCGCTCCAGCGCAATGTCCACGTCCGGTACGGGTGGAGGAGGTGGGGCCTTGACCACCGGCTCAGGCGTTGGCGGAGGAGGGGGCGGAGGCGGTGCTTCCACCAGCTTGGGTGCTGCCTCCTGCGGCACGCTGGACCACAGCTCGGCTTCGAAGGAGAGGTTGGGATCGCTGTGTTTCCAGTTGATGCCCCAGGTCAGCGCGCCTATCAGCAGCAAATGAACCAGCACGGCCAGGCCGAAAGCCCGCAGCGCGCCGGGGTCGTCGCGCGGGGCAAATTCGAGGCGATCAGTGGTGCCGGGCATGGGGCTGTGGAAAGCTAGTTACCGGTCTGCACCGAGAGGCCCACACGCGCCACGTTGGCTTTCTGCAGCGCGTCCATGACCTTGACCACGGTTTCGTACTTGATGGATTTGTCGGCGCTGATCACCACAGGCGTGACCTGCTCGCCGGCCGGAACCGACGGTTGCAGGCGCTTGACGGCGGCGCCGACTTCGCTGAGCTTGGCGGGCGTGGTGATGCCTGCCGATTTGATCTGGATGACTTCATCCTTGCTGATCTCGATCTGGATCGGCTTGGGCGGCTGCCCCGGCGCCTTGCCCACCCTGGGCAGCGCGATCACGCTGGGGGTGATCAGCGGGGCTGTCACCATGAAGATGATGAGCAGCACCAGCATCACGTCGATGAAGGGCACCATGTTGATTTCACTGATGGTGCGGCGGCCGCGGCCGCGGGATGACACTGCTGGCATGTCGTTCTCCTAAACGGACAGTGAAGTACGTGAAGCGACGAGCGTGAGGCCGTCGGATCTAGACCAGCCGGGGCCGCGGAACCGGCTTCGCCGGGCCGCAGGTGCAGCGGCCCCTCTTCTTCGTGCAAGGGGCAGCGCACCGCCGAAGGCACGCGAAGCGACAAGCGTGGGGGTCAACATGTCTAGTGGCCTGATGGCGAGGTGGCGCCCAGGTTGCGTTGCAGGATGTTGGAAAACTCTTCGATGAAGGTTTCCAGCTTGTTGGCCACGCGGTCGATGTCGTGGGCAAAACGGTTGTAAGCCACCACCGCCGGAATGGCGGCAAACAGGCCGATGGCCGTGGCCACCAGCGCTTCGGCGATGCCGGGCGCCACGCTCGACAGCGTGACCTGCTCCAGCGCGGCCAGGCCGGTGAAGGCGTGCATGATGCCCCAGACGGTACCAAACAGGCCGACGTAAGGCGAGACCGAACCCACCGTGGCCAGGAAGGACAGGTTGGCTTCAACCGCGTCGACCTCGCGCTGGTAGCTGGCACGCATGGCGCGGCGGGCGCCGTCCAGCAGGGTGCTGGGGTCGGCCATGCGGCGCTCGCGCAGCTTCTGGAACTCGCGCATGCCGCTGGCGAAAATCCGTTCCATCGGACCGCTGTGTTTGGCGTTCTGGGTGGCTGCGGCGTACAGGTCGTTCAGGCTGGTGCCGGACCAGAACTCGCGGTCAAATTCGTCGTTGAGCGACTGCACGCGCTTGAGCGAAATGATCTTGCGGAAGATGGCAGCCCAGCTCGCTATCGACACACCGACCAGCAAAGCCACCACGCCCTGGACCACCCAGCTGGCGTTGAGAATGAGGTTGACGATGGATAAATCCTGGTTCATGTTGTGGTTTCCAGACGGTCAAGAAGGTGAGCAGGAATTCTTGCAGGTTTCAGGCTGGCGGCCTCCACCCAGCCGATGCGTATCGTGCCCTCACAGAGCAGCACCGGCGCTCGCTCTGATTTTAATAGCGCGCTTTGCCCGATTATCAAGGATGCCCGGCCTTTTTCGATCAGACGGGCGGTAACAATCAGTTCATCATCGAGGCGGGCAGGGCGGTGGTAGCGCACAGTGGTTTCCGTGACCACAAAGATGCCGCCGGTGCTCTCGCGCAGGCGCTGCTGCTCGATGCCCAGTGACCTGAGCCACTCGGTGCGTGAACGTTCAAAAAATTTCAGGTAATTGGCGTAGAACACAATGCCGCCGGCGTCCGTGTCTTCCCAGTACACACGCATCGGCCACTGGAAGGCTTGGCCGGTAGGACTCATGCCAGTACTGCCCTGAGCCGTGCCACCGCCTCCTGCAGCTGTTCCATTGAATTCGCCGTGGAGAACCGGATGTAGCGTTCGGGCGCATCGGTGCCGAAATCGCGGCCCGGTGTCACCGCAAGGTGGACACGTTTCATCAGTTCAAACGCAAAGTCCCAGCTGCCACTGACACCCAGCCGGGCCGCGGCAGCAGTGCAGTCGGCATAGGCATAAAAAGCGCCATCGGGCATGACGGGCACCGTCAGGCCCAGGCGATTGAGCTCGGGAATAAAGTAGTCGCGCCTGGCCTTGAACTCGGCGCGGCGCCGCTCGTACTCTGCCAGGCTCTCTGGCTCGAAACAGGCCAGCGCGGCGTGTTGTGCCACGGTGCTGGGGCAGATGAACAGGTTTTGTGCGATGCGTTCGATCACGGGCGCCAGGCTCTCGGGCACCACCAGCCAGCCCAGGCGCCAGCCGGTCATGTTGAAGTACTTGCTGAAGCTGTTGATGCTGATGATGTTGTTGCCCAGGCCGTCGGCCATGGCGAGCGCGGTGTGGCCAAATCGCTCCTCGTAGCTCAGGCCCAGGTAAATCTCGTCGATCAGGGTGATGCCGCCGCGGCTGGTCACAAACTCATGGATCCGACGCAGCTCTTCCGGTGCAATCGATGTGCCGGTGGGATTGGACGGCGAGGCCAGCAGCACGCCGCGCGTCTTGTCCGTCCAGGCGGCCTGCACTTTGGCCGCGCTGAGCTGGAAGCGCTCTTCGGCCGTGGTGGGAACCAGCACCGCGTTACCGTCCGCCGCGCTGACAAAGTGCCGGTTGCAGGGGTAGCTGGGGTCCGGCATCAGGATCTCGTCGCCGGCTTCGATCAGCGCCAGGCAGGCCAGCTGCAGCGCGGCCGAGGCACCGGCCGTGATGATGATGCGGCCGGGTGCCACGTCGGCACGGAAGCGCGAGGCATACCAGCGGCTGATGCACTCGCGCAGCTGCTGCAGGCCGGTTGCCTGCGTGTATTGCGTGTTGCCGTCGTGGATGGCCCGGGCCGCGGCCTGCTGGACCAGCGGCGGCGCAGTGAAGTCCGGCTCGCCGATGTTCAGGAAAATCATGGGTTGCGCGCTGTGGGCGACTTCCCTGGCCATGGCCGCTGCGGCCTTGGCAACCTCCATCACATAAAAGGGCTCAATGCGCTGGGCGCGCCGGGCTATCCTCATGTCGCTCACGGTGCGCGCTCAGGTTTTCTGGTCGGCAGCAACTTCTGCGGCACGAAAGCCGGGCGCCAGCTTGTGCAGCACGCCGTTGACGTACTTGTGACCATCCGTGCCGCCGAAGGCTTTGGCCAGTTCGATGCATTCGTTGATGACGACACGGTAGGGCACGTCCAGGCAGTGCTTGAATTCATAGGCGCCTATCCACAGCACGGCGTGTTCAACCGGCGATATCTCCGCCATCTTGCGGTCCAGCAGGGGCGTGATGCTGGCGTCCAGCGCCTCGGCGCCCGCTATGCAGCCGTGCAGCAGCGCGTCGTAGTGGGCCGAGTCGGCCTTGTGAAAACCGACCAGGTCGCGGGTGAAGGCGTCGATGGACTCCGCCTCGTTGCGGCCGACCAGGTGCTGGTACAGCGCCTGCAGGGCGAACTCGCGCGCGCGGGTTCGGGCTGACTTGTCGGCTGCCTTTTTAACGCCGGTGTCGGTCAACCCGGTGCGGGTCTGCGGCGGGCGTTTGGGTTTGGTGGTGTTTATGTCGGACATGGCACTCTGGTTGGAGGTGTTGGCAATGAATGCTCAGGAAAGGTCGTTCAGCAGGTTGGCCATTTCCACTGCAACACGCGCCGCATCGCGGCCCTTGTCGACCTGGCGCGCTTCAGCCTGCGCGACGTTCTCCACCGTCAGGATGGCATTGGCGATCGGCAACTGATAGTCCAGGGCCAGGCGGCTGACAGAGGCGCCGCTTTCGTTGGCCACCAGTTCAAAATGGTAGGTTTCGCCGCGGATGATGCAGCCCAGCGCGATCAGCGCGTCGTACTGGTCGCGTTCGGCCATGGCCTGCAAGGCCGCAGGAATTTCCAGCGCCCCGGGAACCTTGACGTGGTGGATGTTCTTTTCCTCGACGCCGAGCGCCAGCAGCTCCAGCCAGCAGGCCTTGGCCAGCTCGTTGGTGATGTTTTCATTGAAGCGCGCCTGGACAATGCCGATGGCGAGTTTTTTGCCATCCAGCTTGTCCGCTGTTCCTTTTTCTGCTCCAAACACGGTTAATCCTTTTTGTTGGCGATGTAGCCGGTGATCTCCAGCCCGTAACCCGTCATGCTGGGCATGCGGCGCGGGTTGCCCATCAGCATCATTTTGTGCACACCGCATTCGCGCAGGATTTGTGCGCCCACGCCATAGGTCCGCAAATCCATGCGACCGCGCTCGGGGGCCTGGCTGGCACGTGCTGTGCCTTCAAATTGTGCGAGCAGCTGCGCGGCGCTTTCACCGCAATTGAGCAGCACCGCCAC
>CAZIYA010000246.1:0-5683 GCA_964543355.1 uncultured Polaromonas sp. | reverse complement strand
CCGCGGCCCCGGCTGGAATGGAGAGCTTCTGTGCTGTCTTCCGTCGAAAGCTGGCTTATGACTTCTGGTCCGCCGCTTCGCACCCGCATCAAGATCTGCGGCCTCACCCGCGGGGAGGACGTGGACGCCGCAGTGGCTGCCGGCGCGGATGCGGTGGGATTTGTGCTTTACGCCCCCAGTCCGCGCTACGTCAGCGCCGAGCGCGCCGCCGAACTGGCCAGCCGCCTGCCGCCTTTTGTCACGCCGGTGTTTTTGTTCGTGAACGCATCCGCTACTGAAATCATAGCTGCCTGCGCCCGTGTACCAACGGCTCTACTGCAATTTCATGGTGATGAAACGCCCGAAACCTGCCTGCAGGCAGGGCGGCCCTTCATGCGCGCCGCGCGTATTCCGCTGGAAAACCCCGCCTCTGGTAGCACGCCTTTCGATCTCGTAAAATACGCACAAGACTTCAAAGCAGCCCAGGCCATCCTGCTCGACGCCCATGTCGACGGTTATGGCGGTGGCGGCAAAACATTCAATTGGTCACTTCTTCCTCCAAGCGTCAGCGCTCACCTCGTTTTGTCTGGTGGACTCACACCTGCAAATGTGACCGATGGCATTTTGCAAGTACGGCCGCGTTGTAAGACGCTGGCCGTCGATGTCAGTTCGGGCGTCGAGGTTTCGAAAGGAATCAAAAGCGCCGAAAAGATCCATCAGTTCGTTGCGGCCGTTCGCGCCGCCGACGGCTTACTTGCAAAGAACCATGTACACCTACCAGCAACCTGACCCGACGGGCCACTTCGGGATTTACGGCGGCAGTTTCGTCTCTGAAACGCTGACCCATGCGATCAATGAGCTGAAAGACGCTTACGCCAAATACCAGCACGACCCGGAATTCCTTGCCGAATTCCATTACGAGCTGAAGCATTTCGTCGGTCGGCCTTCGCCCATTTACCACGCGGCGCGCATGAGCCGGGAACAGGGTGGCGCACAGATTTACCTGAAACGCGAAGACCTCAACCACACCGGCGCGCACAAGATCAACAACACCATCGGCCAGGCCATGCTGGCCCGCCGCATGGGCAAACCGCGCATCATCGCTGAAACCGGCGCCGGCCAGCACGGCGTGGCCACGGCCACCATCTGCGCGCGTTACGGCCTCGAATGTGTGGTCTACATGGGCAGCGAAGACGTCAAGCGCCAGAGCCCCAACGTCTACCGCATGAAGCTGCTGGGCGCCACCGTGGTGCCGGTTGAATCAGGCAGCAAGACGCTGAAAGACGCGCTCAACGAAGCCATGCGCGACTGGGTCGCCAACGTGGACAACACTTTCTACATCATCGGCACCGTTGCCGGCCCGCACCCCTACCCAATGATGGTGCGCGACTTCCAGAGCGTGATCGGCGAGGAATGCCTCACCCAGATGCCGGAGATGACAGGCGGCAAGCAACCCGACGCAGTGATTGCCTGTGTGGGCGGCGGCAGCAATGCCATGGGTATCTTCCACCCCTACATCTCGCATGAAAAAACGCGCCTGATAGGCATTGAAGCCGCCGGCGAAGGCATGGACAGCGGCAAACACTCGGCCTCGCTGCAACGCGGCAGCCCCGGCGTGCTGCACGGCAACCGCACCTACGTGCTGCAAAACGAAGACGGCCAGGTCACCGAAACGCACAGCATCAGCGCCGGCCTGGACTACCCCGGCGTGGGCCCCGAACACGCGTTTCTGAAGGACATCGGCCGTGCCGAATACATCGGCATCACTGACGCCGAGGCGCTCTCGGCCTTTCATTACCTGTGCCGCACCGAAGGCATCATTCCGGCGCTGGAATCCAGCCATGCCGTCGCCTACGCGATGAAACTGGCCAAAACCATGCGGACTGATCAGTCCATCCTGGTCAATCTGTCAGGCCGTGGTGACAAGGACATCGGCACCGTGGCGGATTTGTCTGGCACAGACTTTTACGACAGGCCGTCGATGCGCGGGCATACGGTCAAGGGCAGCGCCAAGGATGCGTCATGAGCCGCATTGCCTCCACCTTCACCGCGCTCAAAACGCAAAACCGCAAGGCCCTGATTCCCTACGTCACCGCCGGCTTTCCCTTTGCAGACATCACACCCGAACTGATGCACGGCATGGTCGCTGGTGGCGCAGACGTGATCGAACTCGGCGTGCCGTTTTCAGACCCCAGCGCCGACGGCCCGGTGATCCAGAAGGCCGGCGACCAGGCGCTGGCGCTGGGCATCGGCCTGGTGCAGGTGCTGGAGATGGTGCACGTATTCCGCCAGAAGGACAGCAGCACACCCGTCGTGCTGATGGGCTATGCCAACCCAATCGAAGCTTACGACCTCAAGCGCGGCAAAAACGCCTTTGTGCGCGATGCATCCGCGGCCGGCGTGGACGGCGTGCTGGTGGTGGATTACCCGCCCGAAGAATGCGAGGCCTTCGCCGCCACCCTGCGCGCGCACCAGATGGACCTGATTTTTCTGCTGGCGCCCACTTCCACCGCCACCCGCATGGCGCAGGTGGCCCAGGTGGCCAGCGGTTATGTCTATTACGTCTCGCTCAAGGGCGTGACCGGCGCCGGCACACTGGACCTGGGTGCGGTAGAGGCCATGCTGCCGCGCATACGCGAACACGTCAGCGTGCCGGTCGGCGTCGGTTTCGGCATCCGCGACGCCGCCACCGCCAAAGCCATCAGCCGGGTGGCCGACGCCGTGGTGATCGGCAGCCGCATCATCCAGCTGATTGACGGCCAGCCGCGCGACCAGGTGGTGCCCGCGGTGCGCGAATTCCTCACCGGCATACGGGCCGCGCTGGACCAGCCGGCAGGGGCTTCAGACAGCGCATAATCCCCTTTCTTTTCCGGTTTTGGCCCTGCCGGCACCCGCGTGCCGGCACCGGCCACTCTTCACAAGGACGACTCCATGTCTTGGCTAGAAAAACTTCTTCCGCCCAAAATTACCCCGACCGACCCGACCGAGCGCCGCAGCGTGCCCGAGGGCCTGTGGGTCAAATGTCCCAGCTGTGAAGCCGTGCTCTACAAGACCGACCTGGAGAAAAACCAGAGTGTCTGCCCCCAGTGCAGCCACCATCACCGCATGGACGCGCGGGCCCGGCTGGATGCCTTCCTGGACGCCGAGGGCCGTTATGAGCTTGGCCAGGAAGTGCTGCCGGTAGATCCGCTCAAGTTCAAGGACAGCCGCAAATACCCCGAGCGCCTCAAAGAAGCACTGGAAAACACCGGCGAAACCGACGCCCTGGTGGTCATGGGCGGCGCCGTGCACAGCATTGGCGTGGTGGTGGCGTGTTTCGAGTTCGACTTCATGGGCGGCAGCATGGGCAGCGTGGTCGGCGAACGTTTTGTACGCGGCGTGCATGCCGCCATTGAACAGAAGGTGCCCTTCATCTGCTTTACCGCCACGGGTGGCGCGCGCATGCAGGAAGGCCTGCTGAGCCTGATGCAGATGGCCAAGACCAACGCGGCACTGACGCGCCTGGCCAAAAAAGGCCTGCCCTACATCAGCGTGCTGACCGACCCGACCATGGGCGGTGTGAGTGCCGGCTTCGCTTTTGTCGGCGATATTGTGATTGCCGAGCCCAAGGCGTTGATCGGTTTTGCCGGGCCGCGCGTGATCGAGTCCACCGTGCGCGTCACCCTGCCGGAAGGCTTCCAGCGCGCCGAGTTCCTGCAGACCAAAGGCGCCATCGACTTCATCTGCGACCGGCGCGAGCTGCGCAAGACCGTGGCCAATTCTCTGGCCATGCTGCTGCGCCAGCCGGCCGACGCTGTCGCCTGAAAAAAGAGGCCCCATCCTCTGCAGTGCGGGCAAAGTTGCTATTCAATCAGTAGCAGCTTGCGCCCGTGCAATAAGGACTGGAGCCCGATTTCATCTACGAAATAGCGAACCGATGCGCCGTTTCGGCCATGGCTTGAGCATGGGGAAACGGGATCGTGGGAAGATGTTGGCCAGCCAGAACTTTTTCGCAAATTTCCCGTCCTGCATTGATGCCTGAAGCCCTCACCCTTTCCTGCCTGCCGCTGTTCCCGCTGGGCGCCGTGCTTTACCCCGGCGGCCTGCTGCCGCTGCGCATCTTCGAGGTCCGCTACCTCGACATGATCGGCAAATGCCACAAGACGGGTGCGCCTTTTGGCGTGGTCGCGCTGACCCAGGGCTCCGAAGTGCGCAAGCCTGAAGACGGCCCCGGCGGCGACGGTTTTGCCAGCGAGGCTTTCAATACCGTCGGCACCCTGGCCACCATCAGCAGTTTTTCGGTGCCGCAGCCGGGCCTGATGGTGATCCGATGCACCGGCGCCCAGCGTTTTGAGATTTCAAGCCGTGAAAAGCTCAAGCATGGCCTTTGGATTGCCGACGTCACCCGGCTCGAAGATGACCAGTCCATCCAGGTGCCTGATGACCTGCGCGCGGCAGCCAACGCGCTGGGCAAGCTGATCAAGACCCTGCAGGAAAGGGCCGTGCCGCCGGATCAGATGCCGCTACAGCCACCCTACCGGCTGGACGACTGCGGCTGGGTTGCCAACCGCTGGTGCGAACTGCTGCCCATGCCACTGGAACTCAAGCAGCGCCTGATGGAGCTGAACAACCCGTTGGTCCGGCTGGAGCTGGTCAGCGACATCCTCGAGCGCACCGGCATCGCCATGTGAGCCGCGGCCGGCGCGGCGCGCCGGTAACCTAAAATCAGGACTTTGCCGCATTTGCCGGCCGGATGCGCGCCCCGTGTCTGCGGGCAAGGCGCTGTTGCAGTGGCCCGGCGCGCTGCCATTTTTTCGAAAACCTGCTCCCACATGTCCAACCACACCCCGACTCCCCCGCCCGCCACGCCCGCGCATGACGAGAACCAGCTCATGGCCGAGCGCCGCGACAAGCTCAAGGCCCTGCGCCAGCAGCAGGCTGAAGGGCGCGGGGTAACGTTTCCCAACGACATCAAGCCTTCGCACCACGCGGCCGAGCTGTTTGCCGCCCACGGTGACAAGACCAATGAAGAACTCGAACCGCTCGCCCTGAAAGTCAATGTGGCCGGCCGCATGATGCTCAAGCGCGTGATGGGCAAGGCCAGCTTTGCCACGCTGCAGGACACCTCCTTCGGCCCCTCGGGCGGGCGCATCCAGCTCTACATCAACAACGAAGGCGTGGGCGAAGAAGTGCACGCCGCGTTCAAGCACTGGGACTTGGGCGACATCGTGGCGGCCACCGGCACCTTGTTCCGCACCAAAACAGGCGAGCTGTCCATTCACGCCACCAGTCTGCGCCTGGTCACCAAAAGCCTGCGCCCGCTGCCGGACAAATTCCATGGCGTGGCCGACCAGGAAGTCAAGTACCGCCAGCGTTATGTCGACCTGATCACCGATGCCGCAGCGCGCCAGCGTTTTGCCAACCGCAGCAAGGCCGTCTCCAGCATGCGCAACTTCATGGTCGCCAACGACTTTCTCGAAGTCGAAACGCCCATGCTGCACCCGATTCCGGGCGGCGCCAACGCCAAGCCTTTTGTGACGCACCACAATGCACTGGACCAGCAGATGTTCCTGCGGATTGCACCCGAGCTGTATTTGAAGCGCCTGATCGTCGGCGGCTTTGAGCGCGTGTTCGAAATCAACCGCAGCTTCCGCAACGAAGGCATCAGCGTGCGGCACAACCCCGAGTTCACGATGATGGAGTTCTACGCGGCGTGGTGGAACTA
>CAZIYA010000245.1:0-5704 GCA_964543355.1 uncultured Polaromonas sp. | reverse complement strand
GCGGGGTCGCCTTTTCTTTGCTTACTTTATTTTGGCGAAGCAAAAGAAAGTGAGTCGCCGCCGGGCTACCCCCGGCCAGCAGGCAAACCGTCCGCGGAATCAAAGGCGGCTCCGACGGAGCTCAGCCCGAACGGCAAGACAGCTTGCTAAACCGAAGCCCAGAACACCGCAAACCAGTCTTTCGGATCGGTCCAGTAACTGATCTGCGTGAAGCCGGCACGCCGCAACAGCGCCGTCATGGACGCCACCGTGTATTTGCAGGAATTTTCGGTGTGGATGCGTTCGCCGCCGCGGAAAGCCCGTTCGCCCCCGGGCCAGTGCACCATCAGGTTGCGCTGGGCCTGCAGGTACATCTCGATGCGGGACTCCGCTTCATTGAAGAGTGCCAGGTGGCGCCATTGGCGCACATCGAAGTCGCTGCCCAGCAGGGTGTTGACGTGGCGCAGCAGGTTTTTGTTGAAGGCCGCTGTCACACCCAGCGCATCGTCATACGCCGCTTCCAGGGTGGCCTTGTCTTTCACGAGGTCGATGCCCAGCAGCAGGCCGCGTGCGGCGCCTTGTGCAGGGTTGACCATTTGCTGCAAAAAGGCCAGGGCCTGGTCGGGCGAAAAATTTCCCAGGCTGGAACCCGGGTAGAAGAAAACCCGGTCGCGGCGCTGAACCTGCGGCGGCAACGCCAGTTGGGCGGAAAAGTCCATGCCTATGCCGACAATATCCAGGGCGGGGAAGGTGGTTTGCACCTGTTCGGCGGCATCCCGCAAAAAATCCACCGAGATGTCGACCGGCACATACTGCTTCGGCTTCAGGTGGGGAATCAGCTTCGCGGCTTTGGCGCAGTTGCCGGCGCCCAGGTCAATCAGGCAGGGCTGTTTGATGCCGGCACTTGCCAGGGTTGCGGCGATGTCCCGATAGGCTGTGTCGAAAATGCCGGCTTCGGTGCGCGTCGGGTAATACTCGTCGAGCTGGGTGATGGTTTCAAACAGCTGGGAGCCGAGCGCATCGTAAAAATACTTGGGCGGCACGCTGGCGGCCACGGCATTCAGATCCTCGGCCAGTTCTCGCGCGGCATCGGGAGCCGGGCCTTGCGCGGACTCCGGGTGGCAGTTGATGAACTGCGGGGACGCAGGGGCCAGAGCCAGTTTGGGGCGTTTGAGGGGGGCGTTCAAAATGGGTTCAGCAGGTGCTGTATATGGTTCGTCAATTTACTTCAGCGGCTTGCCTGCCGTTGTAGGACAGTTTCTCTTTGCACGCCTTGGGGGAATTGCGCTTGATTTTTGGCCCGTGCCAGATGCCCCGTGCATCACGGGGTTCATTCTGCCCTGCTAAGCTTGGTCGCAACCATGGCCTTTTTATTACACTCCCTGGCGTCACGGCGTCGTTTTTTGCAGGACGCTGCGCTGGCTGGTACATCGCTGCTACTGGGGCGGCAAGCCCTGGCAGCCGGTGAGATGGCCTACAACACAACACCCTGGCAAGGCGCCGTGCCACCGCTGCAAGCTGTCGATACCCAGGGGAAAACCTGGCGGCTTGATGAGCTCAAGGGCCGCGCGGTGCTGCTCAACTTCTGGGCCAGCTGGTGCGAGCCCTGTCGCGCCGAAATGCCCACCCTGCAGCAAGTTGCCGACCTGTACGGTTCCGACAAGCTGCTGGTGCTGGCCATCAACTTCAAGGAACACCCAACGCGCGCCATCCAGTTTGCGGCCAGCACGGGGCTGAGCCTGCCCATCCTGCTGGACCCCCAAGGGCAGGCCGCGCGCGCCTGGGGCGTCAAGGTGTTTCCCTCCACAGTGTTGGTAGACCGTCAGGGCCGGCCGCGCCAGCGGGTGCAAGGTGAGGTTGACTGGACCGGCGCCGAAGCCGCACGGTGGATCGAGGCCTTGCTCAAACAGTAGGCGAACCGGCCCTGGTTATTGATCTTTTCCAAATACACGACAGTGAATTGGACCGATCTCACCCTCGCCCTCTGGGAGAGGGTCGGGGTGAGGGATTGAGCGTTCCGATTGTCACGAGTTTTGAAACGCTCAATAGTTGAGCGACCGTGGGGATCTTCTCCCTACCAGCCAGGGCCGCGGATCTGGCTTTGCCAGTCCGCAGGCGCAGCGGCCCCCTCGGGGGTCAGCGAGGACACGAAGTGCCGAGAGTGGGGCCCTATTCCTTGGGCAGCACGAGGTCAGCCGTTCCGGGACGGACCCAGCGCGCAAACTCGCGTGTGGTGTCCAGGCAGCCACCATTGCGGTACACGCCGCGCGGCTCACGGTAACGCAGCATGACCGCGAGGATCCGTTCGACCTCGGAGGCATCGCGGCGTGCGGCGGCGACCAGTGCCTCGACTTTTTCCTCGTTGATGCGTTTGTCGCCGTTTGCGTCCAGGTAGATTGCGTTGCGCCAGTGGTAAATCTCCAGGCATTTGTCGGTCAGGGTGAAGGGCTGCTCGCGTTTCCAGAAATTGCTGAACAGCCCGCTGCCCATGTAAATGACCCAGGAGCCTTCATAACCCGATGCATCCGCCGACGGCTCATGGGGGTTGCGAAACCAGGTCCTGTCGCCCGGTACAAAATAGCGGGGAGGCAAGGGTTCTTCCATGGAGCCCTGTTCCCGCAGGAAAACATCGTGAAACTGGCCTGACATGATGGGCCGCTCGTTCCAGAATGCCTGCAGTTGCGCGTACAGGGCCGGGTTGCAGCTCGCCAGTTCTTCGGCAATGCCCAGCAGGATGACATATTCCGTGGCGCGGTAACAGGAGAACGAATACAAGGCCCCGGAAACCTCGGGCTGCGTTGCCTTGGCAAGTGCGGTGACCAGCGAGACGCCGGGCCGGGTGACAAAGCCGGCGTCTTCCTTGTAGTCCCAGCAGTCCTCGGGCCTCTCCGCCTGGCTGGTGTGGAAGGCCAGCGTCGTTTTGCGTGCGGCCCGTGCAATGTTGTGGCGAATGTGCACGGCAGACACGAGCTCCTCCATGCAGGGAAATTCGAAAGCGACCGGCCCCATCAGCATGGCCAGCACAATTTCGCGGGTCAGGCCTGCCGACTTGTGTTCGCTGTCGAGGTGCAGCGTGCGGTCCAGTCCCAGGGTGTCGTATCCCGGCGCCCAGTCCGCCGCCTGTGCTGCGTCGATATGGACCTGCAGGTAGCGGCCGGTGTCATCGACGCCTTCCGTGCTGCGCATGCACGGCGCAAGGTCCGAAATGCCTAGCCGCGACAACACCGCTTCGTGTGTTGCCTCGGGTTTGCCACGGCCGGACGCGCGGATGCGGATGCCCTGCGGTCCGATATGTTGTATGCCCGATTCGCCCATGCCTTCATCTCCGGCGTTCAGTCTTTTATCGTGGGAACATGCAACTCTGGCGGCGCACGCGACGCAGGGCTGCCGGATAAATATAACCGACGCCCCGCGCGGTGAAAGCGGCCATAATTGCCCCGCGGTACTGGGTTTTCCCTGTGTCGCATGGACATTCCAGTGCACTTTCACATGCTTGGCCACGTCTGCCCACCCACTTTCCGGAGTTCTCTTGATGACTACCGTACGCCGTACTTTTCTCAAAAATGCCGCCGCTGCCTCTGTGGCCGCTGCATTTCCCGCAATCCATTTCGCGCAAACCCCGGCTCGCCGCAACTTCGCCCCGCAAAGCGGCGCATGGCGTACCTTCGACGTGACAACGCGCGTTGACATCGTCAAGCCGCAGGGCGTGACCAGGGTCTGGCTGCCCATTCCCTCTGTCAACAGCGACTACCAGCGCTCGCAGGGCAACAGCTTTTCCAGCAACGGTGCGACCGACCTGACCGACGACGGCGTGGACGGCGCGAAGATGCTGTACGTGGAATTCCCCGCCGGCCTGGCGCAACCTTTTGTCGAGCTGACAAGTCGCGTGCAAACCCAGGGCCGCGCCATCGACTGGGCGCACAAAACCGCGGTGCGGGAAGATGCGGACACCCTGCGTTATTTCACACGCCCGACCAAATTCCTGCCGACCGACGGCATCGTCCGCACAACGGCGCGGCAAGCCGTCGGCAATGCAAACACCGACGTCGAAAAAACACGAAAGATCTACGACTGGATCGTGGCCAACACCTACCGCGACCCCAAGGTGCGCGGCTGCGGCGAAGGCGACATCAAGACCATGCTGGAAACCGGCAACCTGGGCGGCAAGTGCGCCGACCTGAATGCGCTCTTTGTTGGCCTGTGCCGCTCGGTCGGCATTCCGGCGCGCGATGTGTACGGCATTCGCCTGGTACCTTCAGCCTTTGGCTACAAGGAACTCAGCGGCAACCCCGCCAGCCTCAAGGGCGCGCAGCACTGCCGCTCGGAAGTGTTCCTCAAGGGGTACGGCTGGGTGGCCATGGACCCGGCCGATGTGGCCAAGGTGATGCGCCTGGAAACGGCCAACTGGATCAAGAACACCACCGACCCGGTGGTCGCCCCCGTCAACAAGGCGTTGTTCGGCGGCTGGGAAGGCAACTGGATGGCCTACAACACCGCGCACGACATCGCGCTGCCAAACTCCAAGCTGGAAAAGCTGGGCTTTTTCATGTACCCGGTGGGCGAAAACGCCGCCGGCCGTTTTGACTCTTACACGCCGGATGATTTCAAGTACCAGATCACGGCAAAAGAGATTTGAGCCCCCACGGGCGTTCTCTTCGCGTAACTCCCTGCCCCCCAGGGGGCGCTGCGCCTGCGGCCCGGCGAAGCCGGTTCCGCGGCCCCTGCTTGATTGAAATAGAGTCCCCCGTTTCGGCGTCGCTGCTTAGGGCAGTTCCAAGCAGCGCTTGCTGCTGAACTGCCGGTGCTCTCCGGTGAAAGGATCGTCAAAGGCGATGCGCTGGGCCAGCAGTTGCAGCGGATAGCGGTAGTCGTCCTCAGGCGTCGGGTCCAGCGGTGGGTAGACGCGATCGTTCACGATGGGCAGGCCCAGCGCATACATGTGCACGCGCAGCTGGTGCTTCTTGCCGGTGACCGGGCTCAGGCCGTAACGCGCCAGCGGCCCGCTGACCTCCAGCACCTCGATGCGGGTTTCGCTGTTGGGTATGCCGCTCACTTCCGCTTGGCGGAAGAAGGGTTGGCCCTCCACGATGCGGCTGGTACAGACCCTTGGAAACGTCAGATCGTTGCACCAGGGCGCAATCGCTTCATACCACTTGCTGACCTCGCGCTGGCGGAACAGGTCCTGGTAGGCGGCGCGTTCCTGCGGCTGCACTGAAAACAGCACCAGCCCTGCGGTTTCGCGGTCAATCCGGTGGATGGGGCTGAGTTCTGCAATGCCCAGCCGGTTTTTCAGCCGCACCAGCAGGGTTTCCTGCAGGTAGTGGCCGGACGGGGTCACAGGCAGAAAATGCGGCTTGTCAACTACGACCAGATGCTCGTCCTGGAACAGCAACTCCTCGTCAAAGGGAATACGGGTCTCCGCTGGCAGGGTGCGGTAGTAATACAGCCGCATGTGGCCGCGGTAGGCACGCGCTGGCGTGACGGCCTCGCCGAACTCATCGAAAACCTCACCGGCGGCCATGCGGTCCAGCCACATCGCACGTGGAATGTCAGGAAAACGCTGAACCAGAAAGTCGGTGATGGTGGGCCAGTTGCCGGCAGGCAGGCTGACACAGCTGGGACCGACCCCTTCGCGCGTGGGCAGACCGCCGAATTTATTAGCCCCCACGCTTGTCGCTTCGCGTACTGCGGGAGGCCTTGCAGGCCGCGGCTCGCGAGACGCTTC